>NZ_CAJXIV010000176.1 GCF_913054185.1 uncultured Shimia sp. | reverse complement strand
CGCGCACGAACCGAGGGGCTAGGAAGCGAAGCGCCCGCCCCGTGGGGGCGGTTCGGGCGCTAGCCAAATCGCTGATTTTGGCTATGGCTGGAAATCACTCACGCCAGCCGTGCATCCACATACAGCACATTGCGCTGTGTGCGTTCCAAATCTGTTAGGACGCGGTAGGTTTCCTCAATCTGAGGTAGTGCAAGAATGTGCTCGGGTTTGCCATCCGCCAGAATGGCCCCGTTGCGCAGGAGCACGAGGCGGTCGCAGAATTTGGCGGCGAGATTGAGGTCATGCAGGGCGGCCATAACCACAGGTTTCTTGCGGTCCATTTCGTTGCGGATCGACGTCAGGATTGAAAGCTGGTGGTGCAGGTCCAGCGCGCTGGTGGGTTCATCCAGCAGGATCACATCTGGTGCACGTACAATTGTTTGCGCGACAGCGACCATCTGTGCCTGTCCGCCGCTGAGATCGGCGACGCCGCGGTTGGCGAGGTGAGAGAGGCCAAGGGCGTGCAACGTGTCAGACACACGGTCGAGGTTGTCGTCGTTCACCCGCCAGCCGGTGGTTTGTTTGAGCGCAAGCAACACGCTTTCAAACACCGAGAGCAGCGCGTTGCAGCCATAGGCTTGCGGCATGTAGGCGACTCGTTTGGCGCGGTCTTTGCGGCCCAGCTGGGTGACGTCTTCGCCTGCTATGGTCAACGTGCCTTTGGTAGGCGTGATCAGGCCCGCGATGGTTTTGAATAGGGTGGATTTTCCAGCGGCATTGGGGCCGATGAGGCCCACAAAGGCACCGGCGGGGATGTCGGTGACGGTCACGCCTTGCAGGACATTGGTGCGGCCGTAGCCTGCGGACAGATTGGCGATGGTCAGGGTCATTGCAGGCGCTCCCGTCGTGAGCTGAGGATGATCGAGATGAAGATGGGCACGCCAATCAGCGAGGTGATGATGCCAATCGGATAGATGATGCCGGGGGTGATGGTTTTGGAGATCAGTGAGGTGAGTGACAGCACCAAGGCGCCAACAAGGGCGGAGAGCGGCACAAAGTAGCGTTGATCTTCGCCCACAAGGATGCGGGCGATATGTGGCCCAACAAGGCCCACAAAGCCAACGGTTCCGACAAACGAGACTGCGGTGGCCGCAAGCAGCGAGATGCAGATCAGCATTTCGACACGCAGGCGGCCAACGTCCACACCCATGCTTTGCGCCGTGGCTTCGCCCATGCGCAGGGCGGTCATTGGCCAGGTGCGGTAGAGGCTGAAGGGGATGGCAAAACACAAGAGGATGGTGCCGAGGCCGATCTTTTCCCAGCTGGCGCGGCTGAGGGAGCCCATCATCCAGAACACGATACGGGCAATTTGATCCTCGGATGCCATGTACTGCATCAGCGCCAGGAGTGCGGAGAAGGTGAAGAAAATTGCGATGCCAAACAGGATCATGGTTTCGGACCCTACGCCTTTGATGCGGGTGGCCAGCAGGATGAAGCCGCAGGTGAACAGCGCAAAGACAAAGGCGTTTACGGTAACCAGCAAGGGCCCGACAGCGGGGATGACGCTGATGCCAAGCACGATGGCGAGTGACGCGCCAAAGCTGGCGGCGGCGGAGACGCCCAACGTGAACGGTTCGGCCAGCGGGTTGTTGAGGATGGTTTGCATCTGTGCGCCAGCGACCGCCAAAAGCGCGCCAACTAAGACGGCTGTGACGGCAACGGGCAGGCGGTAGTCCCACACAATGACTTTGAGACGCGCGCCGTGCGACATCGGGTCGAACAGCACTTCCGCCACAGTCGACAGGCTGAAATTGCCCGGACCGGTGGTGATGTCCAAAAGAAAGCTCAGGCACAGTAGGCCAAACACGGCGGCGATGACGCCGTAACGACGCGCCACACGCGCCACATAATCGTGGCGCAACGCCACGGGATCAACATTGAGGGTCACGAGAGTGGTCTCCGGTGGGGTAAGAGAGTCCGGCCCCGCGAAGCGCGGAGCCGGGTGTTGGCGGGGGATTAGCCGCCAACGTCCAGACTGCCCCA
>NZ_CAJXIV010000175.1 GCF_913054185.1 uncultured Shimia sp. | reverse complement strand
GGCAGCACCAACATCCCAGCCGATGTGGTCCGCGAGCAAGATCGCATCGCCCGCGCTGATGCCATTTGCCTGATCTTCCCGTTGTTCTGGTGGGGCATGCCCTCGATGATGAAAGGCTGGGTGGACCGCGTCTGGTGTTGGGGCTGGGCTTATGACCAACTCGACGATCCGGAGCTCTCGGTCCAGAAAAACCGCAGCGGCCTTTTGCTGATCCCCGCCGGTGCCCGCTCTGATGAAATGGAAGATAAAGGCTACCGCGCCGCGCTGGAGACCTGCTGGACAGAAGGCACTTTTGGCTTCTTTGGCTTCTCTCCGCGCCGTATGGAGTTGCTCTATGGGTCAACAGGTTCCGCCCCACGCCGCGAGGCGCTTTTGGCGCAAAGCTATGACTGTGGTCTCACGCTGCCACCGCCTGCACCAGCTTAACTCAAGCCTGCGCCCATAGAAGCCCGCTGCGCCGCTTTTCGAAATCCCGCGGGACAATCCAGCCCAAAACCCACCTCCGCAATACAGCCGCGATACCAACGCAAAACCGATGTTGTTTTTGGCTGGCCGTAAAGCCTTGGGCGCAGGTTTATTGGGCAACACGGCAAGCGCGCTTATCTTCGCTTCACACCGCAATTCCGCCGCCTGCTCATTCCCCTCTTCCAACCCCCGCGTCCTCATGGCAACGTCGCGCCATGACGCAGACAATCACCAGCCTTAATGGCGCCCCGATCAGCCGCTATGCCTTTGGCACCATGCAATTTGGCGGCACCGCCTCCGAGCGTGACAGCGCCGAGATGTTTGAGGACTGCCGCGCCGCTGGCATCACCCATTTTGACACTGCTTACCTCTATACAGATGGGCGCAGCGAAGAGATCCTGGGCACACTCGCCGCGCCCCACCGCGACAATTTGGTGATTGCCACCAAGGTTGGCTACAGAGGTGGCGCAGGGGCGGAAAACCTACAGTCGCAATTTGACGTCTCCCGCAAACGCCTGAACATGGATCACGTCGACATCCTCTATCTGCACCGCTTTGACGCAGACACGCCCATTGAGGAAACCCTTGAAACCTTTGCGCAATTCAAGGCGGACGGAAAAATCTCACATGTTGGCCTATCAAACTTCGCTGCTTGGCAGGTTGTAAAAGCCGCTTGGGCCGCGTCAAAATTGGGCCTCCCCATCAGTGTCTTGCAACCGATGTACAGCCTGGTGAAGCGTCAGGCAGAGGTCGAAATCCTGCCCATGTGCGCTGACCTTGGCATTCTTGCAGCCACCTACTCCCCGCTTGGTGGGGGCCTGCTCACCGGAAAGTACAACGCCAAAGACGCAGAAGGCCGCCTGGCAACAGACGAGCGCTACGCCGCCCGCTATGATGTTGGATGGATGCACAAAACCGCCGTGCAACTCACCGAACTGGCCACTGCGCGCGGCCTGCATCCCGCCACATTGGCCGCCGCTTGGGTTGCGAAACACAGCGCCGCACCCAGCCCCATTCTCTCAGCACGCAGCCTGGCGCAACTCGAACCATCGCTGGCGGCCACAAGCTTTCACATGAACGACGCGATCTACGCAGACATCACCGCGCTCAGCCAAACGCCTGCGCCCGCAACAGATCGATTGGACGAAGCATGATTGATTTCCTCGTCATTGGCGGCGGCATTGGCGGCGTCTCCGCCGCTGCCCGTCTTGCACCTTTGGGTAAAACCGTTGTTTTGGAACGGGAATCTGCCCTTGGATACCACGCCTCCGGTCGCTCAGCCGCGATGTTTGAGCCCAATTATGGGTCTCCCAGCACCGTCGAGCTCAGCCACGCCAGTGGTGATTTTTTCAAACACGAAGACGGCGGTTTCCTCTCCCCTCGCGGCGTGATGTTCCTCGCCGCCAAAGGGGAAGACGACGCCTTCAAACGCTGTTGCGAAAGCTTTGACGCCACCCCGATGGGCCTACAACAGGCCGTCGACATGGTGCCAATCCTCAACACGGACAGCATCGGCAACGTCGCACATCATCATTCCGGCGAAGACATCGACACCGACCGACTGATCCAATGCTTTGCCAAAACCTGCCGAGCTCAAGGTGGTGACGTGCACACCGGTCAAGA
>NZ_CAJXIV010000174.1 GCF_913054185.1 uncultured Shimia sp. | reverse complement strand
GATCCGCGCGGTGGCTCTGTTGAGGCGATGATCGATTGGATCGAGATGATTCCGTTCAATGAAACCCGCAACTATGTGATGCGGGTGTCAGAGAGTTTGCCTGTGTATCGCGCGCGTTTGGGCGAAGACCCGCATCCGGTGTCGTTTGGCGAAGAGATCACCGGCGGCACGATAAAGGTGCGATAAGTCCTTAGGTGGATTGGCGTTCCCGCCACCAAGTGAACAGCCCTGCGGCCAGCACAATACCCGCGCCAATGGCGACGTTTAGGCGCAGGGTTTCCCCAAAAGCAGCCATGCCAAGCGCGGCGGCAAAGGGCAGTTGCAGGTAGGCGAAGGGCTGCACGGCGCTGGCCTCGGCCACTTCGTAGGTGCGGATCAGAAGCCAGTGGCCTAAGACGCCGGTGCAGCAGAGGACGCCCATCCAGATCCAGTCGCGCCCGACAATAGGTTCCCAGAAGAACAGGCCAATGGCGGTCATGACGATGCAGCCAATGACGCCGGTATAGAAAAAGCTGGTCTGGCCAGTGTCGCCGCGGGCTACATAGCGGGTCATCAGGCCGTAGACCGCAAACATCAGCGCGCCCACGAGGGGCACAATAGCGGCAGGGCTGAAAACGCCAGAGCCAGGTTGCAGGATGGTCAGGACGCCTACTGCGCCCACGCCGATAGCAGACCAGCGCCGCCAACCGACACGTTCGCCCAAGATGGGGCCAGACAGGGCGGCGATGATCAACGGGTAGCAGATGAAAATGGCGTGGCTTTCGGTGAGCCCCAGCAGGGTGAAGGCCACAACTGTCACGCAAATTTCCAGCGCCAGAAGCGCGCCGCGTCCGATTTGCAGGAGCGGGAATTTGGTGCGTGCCACGGCTTTGATGCCGCCAGGTTGGCGGGAGGACAGCGCGATGACAAACAGCGCAAAGAACCAGTAGCGGATCATCACCACGAGGTAGGTGTTATATTCACTCGCCAAATGGCGGGAGATGCCATCTTGCAGCGCAAAGACCAGCGTGGTGAGCGACATCAACATAATGCCGAGGCGGTTGTTGGGCTGTGTCATCGGGCGGATTTTTCACATTGGGTCATGTGGCGCTTGCGGCCAAAACCCGGGGTGCGGGTGACCGTAAAACCTGCCGACTCGAGATTGCGGCGCACAAAACCCGCGGCGGTGTAGGTCGCAGCGGTGCCGCCCGATTTGGTATGTGTCCCCACCTGTGCCATCAAGTCCGCATCCCAAAGCTCCGGGTTTTTGGCGGGGGAGAAGCCGTCAAGGAACCATGCGTCCGCTTCAAAGCTCTGCGCCGCAAGAGTTTCACGCGCGTCGCCAATCACCACGCGGGCGTTGATGCCTTGCAGCGTCGCAAGAGTTTGGTCCTCGGCGTAGGCCGTGACAAGGCGGGTGGCATAGTCGCTCAGTTCCGGAAAGGCGGCGAGGGCTTTTTCCATTTCTTCTGAACTCATCGGGAAAGCCTCAAAAGTGGTGAAAGCCAGCGGCGTGGTTTGGCCACTCTCCTCCCAAGCTTTCCAGACCGTCAGCAGGTTGAGGCCGGTGCCAAAGCCCAGCTCGGCGATGTGAAAACCGGGGGCAAAGCGAGCCGGCAGCTGATTGCCATCCAGAAACACGTGGCGTGTTTCGGCCAGCCCGTTGTTGAGGCTGAAATACGGGTCATCAAACCGGGTGGAGACCGGGATGACGTTGTCTCGCCAATCGAGATCCGCGTGCTGGTTGCTCATGTCGCTTTGCCTTATGGAGGTGACGGCGCATTTGAGCACAAAAAAGAGGATTGGCAATGGTGGACGTGACCGTGATGGGGGCAGGCGCTTTTGGGCTGTCGGTGGCGTGGGCTTGTGCAAAACGTGGGGCCAAAGTCCGGGTGATCGACCCTGGCGGCGTTGGGGCTGGCAGCAGTGGCGGCATAGTTGGCGCATTGGCACCACATACGCCGGAGAATTGGAACGTGAAAAAGGCGTTTCAGTTTGAGAGCCTCATCATGGCGGAAGGCTGGTGGGCCGAGGTTGAGGCCGCTGGTGGCGTGCGTGCTGGCTATGGGCGCACGGGGCGTATTCAGCCGGTGAAAGATGCGCGTGCATTGGAACTTGCACATGCACGGGCAGAAAGCGCCAAGGAGCTTTGGCAGGGTAAGGCGCAGTGGCAGGTTGTGGCACGGGATACGCTGGGCGATTGGGCGCCGGAAAGTCCAACAGGGTGGCTGATTCATGACACGTTGAGTGGGCGCATGTTTCCCCGACGTGCCTGTGCGGCCTTGGCGGCGGCTTTGCGGGCGAAGGATTGCGAGATCGTTGGTGAGGGCAGTCAGCTTGGGAAGGTAATTTGGGCCACGGGCTGGCAAGGGTTGCTCGAGCTGTCAGAAGAGATGGGGAAACCTGTGGGCAATGGCGTGAAGGGGCAGGCGGCGCTGTTGCGTCTGGACCAGTCGACTGCGCCGCAACTGTTTGCGGATGCGGTGCACATCATTCCACATGCGGATGGCACTGTTGCGATTGGCTCCACCAGCGAGCGCGAGTTTGACGATCCAACCAGTACGGAT
>NZ_CAJXIV010000173.1 GCF_913054185.1 uncultured Shimia sp. | reverse complement strand
TGATGGACATCAACATGCCCAATATGGATGGCATTGACGCCACCCGCGAGATCAGCCGGTTGCTGTCCCCGGAAGGGCCAAAGATCATCGCCGTGACCGCAAGCGTGTCCAATATGCAGAAGCAGGAATGTGACGGCGTTGGTTTTTCCGGCTTTATTCCCAAGCCTGTGCGCATTGATAAGCTGGTTGAGGTGCTGTCTGAGCACCTGCACTGAGGCCGCTAACCCGTTACAAGAACAAGCCCCGCTCATTGGCGGGGCTTAATTGGTTTCAAGTTATTGCCAAGCCTTACGTCATCACAGACCAGCCTGCGTATTCGGCGGTCTCATCCAGGGCTTCCTCGATGCGGAGCAGCGCGTTGGATTTCGCCAGATGGTAGGGCACTTCAGCGATCTGTGACCGGCAGACCCTCTCACAGCAACTGCGTTGACAGGTATATAGCTGGTGCGATCATCGAGGCGTAGGTTGTGAGCATAGCGACGCCGCGCAACGCTGGGGGGTAGGGGTTGGTCAACATTGCAAACGCATGGAGCCACCGTCCAGCTGCAAAGGCCAGAGCGACGCCCCACAGCCACATGCCTTGGGCACCGGAGACTTCTGCCAGTCCAATCAGGATCAAGGCAAATGGCGCGTATTCCATCAGGTTTCCCTGAGCTCGTATCGCGGCGGTGAGTTTGACATCCGGATGGGGGCCAAATGCAGCGGCGGTTAGTTCACCCGCGGCCTTTCCAACCCGCGCGCGCTGAATCGACACATATACAGTTAATGGGAACGCTAAGATTGCAAGGAGCACGGCGAGTGTGGTTGTGATTGTTAATGTCATTGGGTTTGTCTCATTTCAAATTGCCATTTCGTCAGCGTATTTCAGGATTCAAAAGATGATGAAGGACATCTTTTGGTTTGGTGTTAGTAAGTTTGGAAAGTTGGGAGATCAGCCATGCCCTATCCTTCAGGACACGCCGAGAAATCGAAGGCAAAAATTGTCGAAGCTGCGCGGTGTTTGTTCAATGCCCACGGCTTTGAGAAAGTCACCATTGATATGGTGATGAAAGAGGCAGGCCTGACCCGTGGTGGGTTCTACAGGCATTTTGCCAGCAAAGAGGTTTTGTATGGGGCTGCTGTGCAGAGCTTTCTAATGGGCAAAGGTGCAGAATGGCGGGCGGATGCCGGTGTGGACCCGACAAATTTGTCCCCGGAGATGGGCCAACAGATGCTCGACAGCTACTTGTCGGCAAAGCATTTGGGAGAGCTGGAAAATCAATGCCCGATGATCGCGTTGCCGTCTGATGTCGCGCGTCAATCGCCCGAAGTGCGTCAGGCCTACCAAAACCTGTTGACCGCTATGGTTTGGCTGTTTGAGTCCACACAAGAAGGGTCCGCCGCAAAGAGGCGACAGCGAGCGCTGGCGATGAGCGCGTTGTGCGTGGGGGGCATGGTTTTGGCGCGGACCATTCCGGATTCTGAACTATCAGAAGAAGTGCGGGCTGCTGCGTATCAGGCGGCTTCTGACCTTACCAAAACGTGAGGCTATAAATGCATGGCCGTGTGAAGGGCGCCCCTTTAGGACCAGATCAAGTGGTGAGCGGTGGTTTTACTGCAAAATAGCCCTTTGCTGGACCATTGGTTTCCCATTGCTTCACCCAGAAAAAAGCCCCCGAACTTAAGGTCGGGGACTTCTGTTTTTCAACTTATCACCGAGCCCTATTTCAGCACGGAGCGGCCAGCGTATTCGGCGGTTTCGCCAAGTGCTTCCTCGATGCGGATCAGCTGGTTGTATTTGGCCAGACGGTCGGAACGGGACAGGGAGCCGGTTTTGATCTGGCCGCAGTTGGTGGCCACGGCGAGGTCGGCGATGGTGGCGTCCTCGGTTTCGCCGGAGCGGTGGGACATCACGTTGGTGTAGCGTGCGCGGTGGGCCATATCGACGGCTTTCAGCGTCTCGGTCAGGGAGCCGATCTGGTTCACTTTCACCAGCATGGAGTTGGCCACGCCCTGAGCAATGCCGTCTGCGAGACGGGCTGGGTTGGTCACAAAGAGATCGTCGCCCACCAGCTGGACTTTGTCGCCGATCAGGTCGGTCAGGGCTTTCCAGCCGTCCCAGTCGTCTTCGTCCATGCCGTCTTCGATGGAGATGATCGGGTAGTCGTTGCAGAGGTCGGCGAGGTACCGTGCGTTCTCAGCGGAGGTCAGGGATTTGCCTTCGCCCACCATCTCGTATTTGCCGTCTTTGTAGTACTCAGAGGAGGCGCAATCGAGGGCGAGGTAGATGTCTTCGCCTGGCTTGTAGCCGGCTTTTTCGATGGAGGTCATTACGAAGTCCAACGCCTTGCGGGTGCTTTCCAGAGCTGGGGCAAAGCCGCCTTCGTCACCGATGCCGGTGTTGTAGCCTGCGGCGGTCAGCTCTTTTTTCAGGGTGTGGAAGACTTCGGCGCCCATGCGGATGGCTTCGCGGATGTTGGCCGCGGAGACAGGCATGATCATGAATTCCTGAATGTCGATCGGGTTGTCGGCGTGCTCGCCGCCGTTGATGATGTTCATCATTGGCAC
>NZ_CAJXIV010000172.1 GCF_913054185.1 uncultured Shimia sp. | reverse complement strand
TCCGTGGTGCCTGGGTGAAACTCTTCCATCAACGCCATGCCAAGCCCCTGGGCTATGCCGCCTTCGATCTGACCTTCCGCCAGCAACGGGTTGATCACTTTGCCCACATCATGCGCCGCCGTGATCTTTAAAACCTGCACAGTCCCAAGCGCCAAATCCACTTCCACCTCAGCCAGTTGCGCTCCGTAGCCATAAACGGCATAAGGCGCGCCCTGCCCGTTTTCATCCAGCGCTTCGGTTGGCGGGTCATAACTCTCCTCAGCCCATAGCACGTAGCCATGCGCGTCCTCTGGCAGCTCGTGCAGCGATACGTTTCGCTGCACCGCGCCGTCGATCAAGGTCAGCACGCCCGCAGAAAAAGACATCCGTGAGTGCGGACCAACGTTAGCCAATTGCAAAATCTTAGTTCGCAATGAATTGGCCGCCAACACAGCGGCTTTGCCACTCACGACCGTTTGACGGCTGGCAGAGGTCTTGCCGCAGTCCGGCGTCACCGCCGTATCGGCATCAATCAACGTGATGTGATGTACCGGAACCCCAAGCGCATCCGCCGCCAATTGGGCAATCACCGTATTGGCCCCCTGACCAATGTCCATCGCCCCTTGGTGCAGGCAAACCCTGCCATCCGCTGTAATCCCGATCCGCATGGTTGAGGGGTTTGGCAAAGCTGTATTCCCGCAGCCGTACCAACAACTTGCCACACCAATGCCTCGCGCCTTGCTTTGCGTTGCAGCGTTAAACCCAGCCGCGGATATCAACGCCGCATCCCACCGCGGCTGCAACGCCTCTAAACAGGCCCCAATCCCCACGCCGGATAGCTCTTGCCCGCACACAGTTGGAACATCATCTGTCAGAGCGTTCAGCCGCCGGAATGCCAAGCGGTCCATGCCCACCTTATCCGCCAACTGATCCAACAACTGTTCCTGAAGCGCCGCAGCCTGCGGCACGCCAAATCCACGAAACGCACCAGAAACTGGCCCATTGGTGTGGATCGCCCGTGCTTCCGCGTCGTAGTTTGGCACCACGTAAGGTCCGCTGGCATGCACCGGCACGCGCACTGCCACCGTTGGCCCCCAACTTGCGTAAGCGCCGGTGTCAAAATCCCCATCAATTGTCATGCCAACCAGGCGACCGTCCGCGTCCGCACCTATCTGCGCGCGCATGTCCGCTGGATGCCGCTTTGTACTGGCCACCATGCTTTCACCACGAGAATAAATCATCGCGCTTGGCTGACCGGTCAGCAAGGTCACCAGACCAACCAAAGGCTGCACTGACACATCCAGCTTGGCGCCAAACCCACCGCCAGTTGCTGCAGGCCTGATGCGCACTTGATCCAGTGGCAGTGCCAAAACCTTGGCTGTGGTCTGCTGATCTAAAACCGGTGCTTGCGTGCACGCCCGGATGTTGAGCACATCGCCTTCCATCCAGGCCACACCCGCTTCCGGCTCAATATAGGCGTGCTCCACATGCCCCGTTTGCAGCGTGCCGTCGACTACATGTGCCGCCGTTTTCAACGCACCCTCTGCGTCCCCTCGGCGCACAACCCCAGCAATCAACTGGTTGCCCGCGCGGTTCACATGAATCTGCGGCGCGCCTTTGTTCTGTGCCTCCTCTGTGGTCTCGGATGAATGCAAAGGCTCCCAATGCACTGGAAACGTTTCCACATCCAAGTTTGGCATAACGTCTTGGGGCCCGGCCAGCAAAGCCACCGCCTCACCAGCCATGCGCACGTCGGTTTCGGCCAAAACCGGCTGATCGGCAAACCGCTCAATCACCCCAAAGCAATTCACCCCTGGAATGTTTTTGGAGGTGAAGACACACACATCTCGCGCCTTGCCCCAGTTTTCAACGTCCCCAAATTCAAAAGCTGCCGCAGCATGCGGGCTACGAATGGCCCTGACCCACAGGGCACCTTCTGGAACAACATCCGCACCAAACGCTTCAGTTCCCAAGACTTTTGCAGCACCGTCTAGCCGCTCGACGCGCGCGCCAACCGCCCGTCCCGCATCCGGTTCCGGCCCAACGCCACTGCCTGCCGCATCCAGGACCGCATCAATGATCTTCGCATACCCCGTGCAGCGACACAGAACCCCGCTTAGGGCTGCTTCCACCGAAGCACGATCTGGCGCCTTGTCTTGCCTTAATAGAGCTTCCGCCGCCATCACCATGCCGGGTGTGCAAATCCCACATTGCGTTGCGCCATGTCGCAGGAACGCGCGTTGCAACGCGCTTGGGCCCGAGTTTCCAACACCTTCGATGGTTTCAACCGAGCGCCCAGAAACTTGCGCCACGGGGGTCAAACAAGCACACTTCGCTTCGCCATCCACCAACACGGTACACGCGCCGCAATCTCCAGCATCGCAGCCCACTTTTGTTCCGCGCAATTGCAAATCGTCACGCAAAACATGGGACAAACGACGCCCCATTGGCACGTCGATAGATTGGAGTACGCCGTTGACCTCAAAAGAAATCATCGGGTCACCTCAATCACATCCCGGACCGCGCGGCGCACCAGTTCCTCCGCTGCCTCACGTCGATAATCCGCATCGCCGCGGACATCCGAAATTGGGGCCAACACCTCATCCAACGCCTCACCACTTACCAAACG
>NZ_CAJXIV010000171.1 GCF_913054185.1 uncultured Shimia sp. | reverse complement strand
CACGATCGATGTCGCCCGCTAAAACAACCGGCACATCGGCAGCCTGTGCAAAGCCCATATTGGCGATGTCACCTTGGCGCAGATTGACTTCCGCTGGACTGCCTGCGCCCTCAACAATCACCAGGTCATTGTTTGATTTCAGCCGGTTAAAGCTCTCCAAAACCGCGTCCATCAGCTGCGATTTCAGCGTCGCGTACTCCCGCGCCTTCACTGTAGTCAGCCGCTTGCCCTGCACCACAACTTGGCTACCCACATCGGTTTCCGGCTTCAACAGCACCGGATTCATGTCCACCGTTAACGCTTTGCCACAGGCCAGTGCCTGCAACGCCTGCGCTCGGCCAATCTCACCACCATCGCTGGTCACTGCGGCGTTGTTGGACATGTTCTGCGGCTTAAACGGCGCAACCGACAGCCCCCGCCGCGCCGCCGCTCGGCACAGCCCTGCCACCAACATCGACTTGCCAACGTTGGAGCCAGTGCCTTGAATCATAAGCGCTTTGGTCACGTCACACCTGCTTGGGCAAAAACGCTTCAACCGCCGCCGAGGCGATCACCAGCACGTTGCTGTCATCCGGATTGGTTACGTTCATGCCACCAAACACAGCCTTCACCTCGGCCCGACCTCGCGGTAATTTTTCCACGAGAGCCGCGCAATCCACCTTCTCCGGCTCCTGCACACCTACGGTCACCTGCACCCGCATCTCTTTGGGGTCTTTGCCCAGCGCGGCAAACATCGGGATCGCGGAATGGCGGATCGCATCCTCAATCGCCCGCGCGGCGGCCTTGGTGTAGTCCTGACCATATTGGTCGTTGCCCATGCCCATTTCGATGATGAAGCGCTGATCCTTCATGCCGCAACCTCCACATCCAAAGCCACAGAGATTGCGACATTGGCGATCACAGTTGGATTGCCGCCATCCTCCCGCGGCACATCCAAGCCGCCTTTCACTGGTTTTACAGTGACTTGGCCGTAGGGAAAGATCGCTGCAATCACATCTGTGTCGATCTTCTCAGGCTGCTGCACAGCCACTTCCACCGTGATGATCATCTCGGATTTGTCTTTGCCAAACAGTTCCGCGAGATTGATCGAGTTGTGCCACAACGCGTCTTTGACAGCGCGGCTTGCTGCTTCTGTATAGTCCAGTCGTCTCAGCGACGAGCCCATGCCAAATTCGATAAGAAGGCGTTTTATGCCCAATTCTTTCGAGCTCCAATTATTCTTCCTGCGGCGGACATTTTATGTCCAGTCTTACCATCCAATTTGCCAGCAACTCGAGATGTGGCGTCAGGTGATTTATCAATTCGTCTACCGCTTTTCGGGTCCTTTGGTCTATGGCTGTGACCGTTACGTTTTCTTGCGAATAGCACAAGCCATCCTCAAGCCAAAAAAGATCTGACAAGCCAAAGAGCACATCCGGCAATAAATGCGTCTCTTTGAAGTTTTCCAAGAATTCATATCGATTGGTGGTTCCACGGAGAAATTTGGAAGCCTCTGCCAACGCTTTTAGTTCAAGAGCGGTGTCCTCGCTGGCTGGCATAAGTAAACCTACTTCCATAAACGCTTTACCACAACACTCCAGAACCTCTAACTCCGAAAGCTCGTCCGAAGCTACGAGCACCGACACAGCTTCAAATGGGGCAGATGTCAAAAGTAATCTTTCAGCCCAAAGGGAAGCTAACTTTCGCACGTTTTTATTTAGCGCGTAGCCAGCAACTAGGTCCAAACACGTACCAACAAACGGATCCGCAACAAAGAACCTGAGTTGTTTGGGCGTCAAAACTCCACCCCAGCCTGCGCTTTGATGCCATCGCGGAACGGATGTTTCACCAAACTCATCTCAGTTACCAAATCCGCCGCTTCGATCAGCTCCGGCTTCGCATTGCGCCCTGTCAGTAAAACATGTGTCATGTCCGGCTTCTCGCTCAACAGGAAGTTGACGACATCGTCGATGTTCAGATAGTCGTTGCGCAGCGCGATGTTGATTTCGTCAAGCATTACAAAGCGGTTTGCCGGGTCGTGGATCAGCTCTTTCGCTAGTTCCCAGCCTGCTTCGGCTTTGGCAATGTCGCGTTCCCGGTCTTGGGTTTCCCAGGTAAAGCCTTCGCCGGACACGTGAAATTTCACTTCATCAGCAAAATGCTCCTCCAAAAACGCGCGTTCCCCTGTCGCCATCGCGCCCTTGATGAACTGCACCACTGCCACCGGCATCTCATGTGCGATGCAGCGCATGATCATGCCAAAGCCGGACGAGCTTTTGCCTTTACCAGGGCCCGTATGCACCATGATCAGACCTTTTTTTTCGGTCTTCGTGGCCATCATCCGATCCCGCGCCGCTTTGATTTTGGCCATCTTGGCCTTGTGACGCTCGTTATGTTCGACGCTATCAGACATGCTGCCTCTCCGTTCCGACTTGACTCGGGCGTGATGATTGCCCATTCGGGTGTCGCTGGTTCCTGCTCGCTTGAGCAGGTGAAAAGGGAATGTGAAACGGGTCCAACGTCAAGACCCAAAGCGCAGCCGCCCCCGCGACCGTGACCGGAGAGGTCCGCCAAACGCCACTGGAGATTTCCGGGAAGGCAGGCAGACCGCAGGCATCTGATGCCGAGATCCGCAAGCCGGGAGACCTGCCAGCAAAAATGACATAAACCGGACGGGGTGTTTCGGTGTCGGGCTCTCCAAAGATGTCCCGTGTTGCCCCGTCCCTGAAAAGGGACTGAATACAAATGGCTGACGCAACCGCGCCTGTCGAA
>NZ_CAJXIV010000170.1 GCF_913054185.1 uncultured Shimia sp. | reverse complement strand
GCGAGGCCCAGAAAGACCTGCGGCCACCAGGTGAAGCGTTTGGCAAAGGGGTAGATCGCCACCGGGATCAGCGAGGCGATGCCCAGCAAGATGGCGTTGACGTTGAACGTCAGCAGGATGGCAGCTGAGATCAGGGTTTGAATGCCCATCCAGGCAGCGGCCTGTTTGGTAGTGACTTGGCCTGACGGGATCGGGCGGGAGCGGGTGCGGGCGACCTTGGCGTCAATGTCGCGGTCGGTGATGTCGTTCCACGTGCAGCCCGCGCCGCGCATCAGGAAAGCGCCAATTGCGCAGCCGAGGGCGATCCAAAGGTCGAAGAGTGTGGCATGGCCGTCGCTCAAAATGGCCAGTGCGAGGCTCATCCAGCAGGGCAGCAGAAGTAGCCAGGTGCCAATCGGGCGGTCGGCGCGCGACAGGCGCAGATAGGGGCGAGACCAAGCCGGGGCACGGTGGTCGACCCAATTGCCTGTCACAGCGTCAGAAACTTGACCCTTGGGGTCTTCCTTTGCGGGTGTGTCGGCCATATGTCGGTTCCCATGAAACAGGCAAAAGTCAGACTGTATGTAGAGCAGGGCTTGGGGGAAGGGCAAACCATTCCTCTGACCAAAGAGCAGGCGCATTACCTTTTTGGCGTGATGCGCATGGCAGTGGGTGATCCGGTGCTGGTGTTTAACGGGCGGGATGGCGAGTGGCGCTGTGCTGTGACTGTGGCGAATAAACGCAACGGGGAGCTGGTGTGTGAGGCGCAGACCAAGCCGTTGCAGATGCCGCCGGACCTGTGGTTGTGCTTTGCGCCGATCAAGAAGGCGCGCACGGATTTTATTGTTGAGAAAGCGGCAGAGATGGGCGCGGCGCGGATTGTGCCGGTGTCGACAGATTTCACGAACAGCGAGCGCATTCGGCAGGATCGTCTGCAAGCCCATGCGGTGGAAGCGGCGGAGCAATGTGGCGGGACCTATGTGCCGGAGGTCAGCGATCTGGTGAAATTGGATCGCTTGCTAGCGGAGTGGCCGGAGGGGCGGCAGTTGATGTTCTGCGATGAGGCCGAGGTGGGCAGTGCCAAGCGTTTGGCGGCGTCGACCGGCGGACCCTGGGCGATCTTGATTGGGCCGGAAGGTGGATTTAGCGATGCAGAGCGGGCGCGGCTTAAAGCCCTGCCATTTGCGCATGTGGTGAGCCTGGGGCCGCGGATTTTGCGGGCGGATACGGCGGCTGTGGCGGCGATGACGCTTTGGCAGCAGAGCCTTGGAGACTGGCAGTGAGCTGGCGCGCGGTCACGGAAGCGGACCTTGTCTGGATTGAGCCGTTTCTGCGGGAGCATGTGCAGAGTTCGATGTTCTTTTTGAGCAATCTCAAGGAGCATGGGATAGACGGCACTGCGGATCGTGCGATGCGCATTTGGGCGTTGGATGATGATCGCAAGGGGCTGTTTGCCCTGTCTAACGGCGGCATGATCTTGATGCAGGCGCCGGATGCTACAAAAGAAGATTGGCTGGCGACACGCGCCTTTTGGGCGGAGCGGGAGCTGAATGGGTGTTTGGGAGACGGCGTGCAGGTGGCGGCGTTTTTTAAAGCCACCGGCATGGGCGACCGGCCGATGTCGCTTAATGAAGACGAGCCGGGCTATCGGCTGGAACTGGCGCAGCTCAGGATGCCGGAGTGTGGCGGGTTCAGCATAGTGCCGCTTGGCGAAGAACACCGCGCGTTGGCGGTGGAGTGGCGCATGGCCTACCATGGCGAGGTTCTGGGCACACCGGCGCACAAATGCGCCGAGGTGGCAGCGCAGGATATTGCGCGCTGTATTGAGAGAGACACGCATCGCATTTTGTTGAGGGATGGCGTGCCGGTGAGCAAGACCGGGTTCAATGCCACTTTGCCGGATACGGTGCAGATTGGCGGGGTGTATACGCCGCCTGAACTGCGCGGTCAGGGATTGGCGCGGCGGGCCGTGGCGCTGCATTTGCAGGAGGCGCGGGACAAAGGCGCAAAGTTGGCCATTTTGTTTGCGGCCAATGAAGCGGCGGCGCGGGCGTATGAATCCATTGGGTTTGAACGCAACGGGACGTTTTCCTTGATGATGTTTATGGCGGAAGAGGAGGCGGTCACATGACATTCATTCGACCTGAGGCCCGCGCGGCGGTGGCGCAGTGGCGGGAAGCCTTGGTGGGCGTCGCAGTGCTGTTGCTTGGCCTGTGGTGGGCCAGCGGTTTTGGCGTGATGAAATGGCTGGGGATTGGCCTGGTTGCGGTTGGCGCGGTGCTGATTGTCAGTGGTCTGCAGCGTGGGCGGTTTCGCATTGGCAAAGGCGGGCCGGGCGTGGTTCAGGTGGACGAAGGCGAGGTGGCCTATTTTGGCCCGCTCAACGGCGGCAGCGTGGCCATTCGCAGTATCAGCCGCGTGGTGCTGGACGGGCGGAGTAAACCTGCGGTCTGGGCGTTGTATCAACCCGGGCAGGCGCCATTGCATATTCCGGTGAATGCCGAAGGCTCCGATGCGTTGTTTGATGCCTTTGCCTCACTTGAGGGCATCCGCACAGAACATATGCTGACGCAGTTGAAGACCACACCGGATCAACCGGTCGTGATCTGGGCAAAATCAGACCCCCGGTTGCATTGACACTGCACAAAATTACGATCACGACTACTGTCCCAAGCGAGTTTGCAGGAGCGGAGCAAGCCTATGTCTATTCCACAGTCCGGCGGCGGGCCGATCGAACATCACGATCAGCTGGCTGAATACCTCAGCGATGGCTGCAAACCCAAAGAAGACTGGCGCATTGGCACCGA
>NZ_CAJXIV010000169.1 GCF_913054185.1 uncultured Shimia sp. | reverse complement strand
AAAGCAATGCGAACAAGCCCCGCTATATTGCGCTTTTGGATTTGGATAAGTTTAAGCCTGTGAACGACCTGCATGGGCACGCAGTTGGGGATGCAACCCTGATCGAGGTTGCGGAGCGGTTGAAAATGGAAGCGGGAACCGGCGGCACGGTGGCGCGTTTAGGGGGCGATGAATTTGCGGTTTTGCTTGATCCGTTGGTGAATGCGGTCCAGGCGGAGCGGGCGGCGCAGAGGTTGGTGCATGAAATTGCACGCCCGTTTAACTATGGCGAAATTGGCGTGTTTATCGGCACCTCAGTGGGGCTGGTGGCATTGCGTCAAGGCGACGACATCTCCGAGGTGATGCGTCGTGCGGACAAGGCGATGTATGTGGCCAAAACCCAGGGCCGTGGTCGGTTTGCGTGGTATGATGCGGAGCAGGACCGTCAATCGATGGATCGTGAGAAGCTGGCCTCTGATCTGCGCGAGGCCATTGCACATGATCAGGTTGAGCCGTGGTTCCAACCGATTGTGGAGATCGACGACAACCTTGTAAGTGGCGTCGAGGTTTTGGCTCGCTGGAACCATCCGGAGCGCGGGTTCATCCCGCCGGGGGTGTTTATCGAGATTGCTGAAGACAGTGGCCAGATTGGCGCCTTGGGCCTCAGCGTGCTGCGACAGGCGTGCTCTCAGGCCAAGGCCTGGGCGCAACCTCTGACCGTGTCGTTCAATGTCTCTGGTGTTCAATTCAAAGACCCCAATCTGGTCCCGTCGATCCGGATGGTGCTGGAAGGCACAGGATTTGATCCGAAGCGGCTGATTGTGGAAATTACGGAAAGCTCTGTAATTGACGATTTTGATGTGGCACGGGAAAAATTGGAAGAGCTCAAGGCGCTTGGTGTGGCGATTGCGCTGGATGATTTTGGCACCGGATATTCCAGTCTTGCGTGTTTGCAGAACTTGCCGTTTGACCGGCTGAAAATTGACCGCAGCTTTGTGACCGATATTTCGGATCATCCGCAAAGCCAAAAAATTGTCTCAGGCATTGTGTCCCTGGCGCAGGGGCTCCATTTGGAAGTGACTGCTGAAGGCATCGAGACAGTCGAGGATTTGGCCTACGTGAGCTACTTGGATTGTCAGCGCGCGCAAGGCTTTTTGTTTGAAAAGGCCGTTCCAGCCGCGCAAGTGGAAGAGTTGTTGGAGACCAAATGGGACGACCTGCCCACTGTGCCGCTTTCGTTGCCAAAAGCGGTAGGTAAATCGGCGGGCTAAGTTTTCTTGGCAAGTGTATCTGACCGGCGTGCAGGGGGCTGTGCGCCGGTTTTTTGTTTGTCTTCAGACCACTACACCATTGTTATTCGGTTTTCTGTGAGAGGTTGGTGTAGCTTAAACGAACAAGTGTTCAAAAAAATGATTGCATAGGTCAGATGTTGTGACCTAATAAATTGCCTATATAGGAATGACCGTCCAGCGGGGGAGCGCAAGATGAGTATCCAAAAAGTATCCTTAAATGACAGGTTGGACCTAACCAAAGACAGTGTGATGCTCAACGGCACACAGGCTTTGGTGCGACTGATGCTGATGCAGAAGGCGCGGGATACGCAGGCGGGGCTGAATACCGCTGGGTATGTGACAGGGTATCGTGGCTCGCCGCTGGGTGCGGTGGACAGTCAGATGATGCGGGCGGAGAAAGAACTCACCGCGCACGACGTGTTGTTCCAAACCGGACTAAACGAAGACCTTGCGGCGACGCAGCTGTGGGGCAGTCAGCAGGCTGAGCTGCGTGGTGAAGGTAAGTTTGATGGTGTCTATGGGCTTTGGTACGGCAAGGGGCCGGGCGTGGATCGCACCGGCGACGTGATGCGCCATGCCAACATGGCAGGCACCAGCCCAAACGGCGGTGTGCTGATGGCGATGGGGGATGACCACACCGGGGAAAGCTCCACCGTGTTGCACCAGTCCGAATGGGCGCTGGTGGATGCCTATATGCCGGTGGTCTCACCTGCCGGTGTGCAAGAGGTCATGGATTACGGTCTTTATGGCCTTGCGCTGAGCCGGTTTGCTGGCGTTTGGGTCGGTCTCAAAACCATGAAAGACACCATTGAGGCCACAGCTGTGGTGAATGGTGATCCGCATCGGTTGGACTTTGTCACGCCGGAGTTTGATATGCCGGAAGGTGGGTTGAATATTCGCCTTCACGACACGCCTCACGCGCAAGAAGCTCGGATGATTGATCACAAACGCTTTGCCGCAGAGGCATTTTCGCGCGCCAACAAGATGGACAAGCGGGTTTGGGGCAAGCCGGGCGCCAAGATTGGTTTTGTGGCCGCTGGTAAGAACTGGCTCGATCTGGTGCATGCCATGGACTTGCTGGGCATTGATGAAAGCGAAGCGGAGCGGCTTGGCATCACCACCTACAAGGTTGGCCAGACTTTCCCGCTGGATATGATGTCGTTTGGCGAATGGGCCGAGGGGCTCGATCTGGTTGTGGTGGTGGAGGAGAAGCGCAAATTGATCGAGGTTCAGATCAAAGAGGCGATCTTTGACGACCGGCGTGGGCGGCGGGTTTATGGTTGGTACAAAGGCGGTTACGGCAGCCTGGGGCGCGAGGAACTCTTCCCGACGCGGGGCGCGCTGGACCCGATTATGATTGCCGAGAAGCTGGGTGACATTCTGGTTGAAGAAGGCCGGGGCACCGATGCGGTGAAAGCCGGAATGAATACGCTGAAAGAGGCGCAGCGGGCGGACAATGCCGAAGATATTGCGGTGCGCACGCCGTGGTTCTGTTCTGGCTGTCCACACAACACCTCCACCAAAGTGCCGGAAGGCAGCCGGGCTTATGCCGGGATTGGTTGCCATTATATGGTGCAGTGGATGGATCGCGAAACCACTGGCTTCACCCATATGGGAGGCGAGGGCGCCA
>NZ_CAJXIV010000168.1 GCF_913054185.1 uncultured Shimia sp. | reverse complement strand
CCGTCTCCGTCGCTGACCTCGACTTCAACGACGTTGCCATAGGAGTCGGTTCGGGTGTTGCGGATGCCGGCAATGTGCTCGGCGGGCAGTGGGTGGAAGTGAATGGACATGTAAGCTCTCCTTTTGAGAGGACCCTATGATTTGGCACAGGCGTGCGGCGACCCGTTTCCTGCGGAAAGGTAAGAGGATGACACCGAGATTTGGAATGGCCCTGATTGCGATTTTGGCTGCGACACCATTGGGGGCGGAAGAGCGCCCGCTATGGGAAGGCTATTGGACCGGCAATGCCTCTTGGTGCGCGCGGGCCGGGGAGGTGGGAGATGAGACACCAACCTGGTACGGGCGTGACGGTTTTTTTGGCATTGAGTGGAGCTGTGACATTCGCACGATCCAGCCCACAGGCATGGCCAACAGTTGGGCGCTGACCACCGATTGTTTGGATGCGGGGTATGCCTACAGTGAGACGCAGATGTTCCTCGTGACCTATGAGGACCGGCTTTTGATTTTGAATGAAAGTGGCGTGACCGCAAATCTGGTGCGCTGTGAAGAAGGAAAGAACTGAGCATGGCAACGGCAGCGATTATTGGCGGTGGGGTGATTGGCGGCGGATGGGCGGCGCGGTTTTTGCTCAATGGCTGGGATGTGCGGGTTTTTGATCCGGATCCGGAAGCGGAGCGCAAAATTGGCGAGGTGATTGCCAATGCGCGGGTGTCTCTGCCGGGGCTGAGTGATACAGCTTTGCCCGCTGAAGGTACGCTGAGTTTTCATGAGGCCATATCGGAGGCTGTGGCCGGGGCGAGTTGGATTCAGGAGAGCGTTCCGGAGCGGTTGGAGCTCAAGCGCAAAGTCTATCAGACGTTGCAGGAGCATTGTGACCCGGAGGCGATTTTGGGCAGCTCGACCAGCGGGTTTAAACCCAGCGAGTTGCAGGGCGACGCGATGCGGCCGGAGCAGATTGTGGTCACACATCCATTCAATCCGGTCTACCTGATGCCGCTGGTGGAATTGGTGCCGACCGAGAAGAACCCGCCGGAATTGGTTGAGCGCGCCAAAGAGACGCTCAAAGGCGTGGGTATGTTCCCGCTGCATGTGCGCAAGGAGATTGATGCGCATATTGCCGATCGCTTCCTTGAGGCAGTGTGGCGTGAGGCGCTGTGGCTGGTAAAAGATGGCATTGCCACCACAGAAGAGATTGATGAGGCCATTCGCATGGGCTTTGGCATTCGCTGGGCGCAGATGGGGCTGTTTGACACCTATCGCGTGGCCGGTGGTGAGGCTGGCATGAAGCACTTCATGGCGCAGTTTGGTCCCTGTCTGAAGTGGCCCTGGACCAAGCTGATGGATGTGCCGGAGTTCACCGATGAGCTGGTGGATCTGATTGCCGGGCAGAGCGACGCGCAATCAGGCCATATGAGCATTCGGGAGATGGAACGCGTTCGGGATAACAATCTTGTGTCGATGATGCGGGCATTGAAGGCGCAGAATTTTGCCTCTGGCGCGGTGCTCAATCAACATGACGTCAAGTTGTCCGCAGCGGCAGGCATGGAGCGCCGCGCTGCTGATATTGCGAACCCAAGCTTACCGATTGTGACCCAGCGCCGCGCGGTGCCGGTGGATTGGTTGGATTACAACGGACATATGACGGAAAGCCGGTATTTGCAGGCGTTTGCGGATGCCAGCGACCGGCTGATGGAGATCATTGGCTGTGATCAGGACTACATCGCGACGGGCGGCAGCTTCTTCACTGCCGAGACGCATATCCGGCACATCGATGAGACCCACTTGGGTAGCGTGATCGAGGTGCGGACCCGCGTGCTGATGGCGGAGGGCAAAAAGATGCACCTCTGGCATGAGATGTATGCGGGTGAAAAACTGCTGGCAACAGCGGAACATATCCTGATCCACGTGAGCCTTGAGACACGGCGGCCTGCGCCGTTTAGCCCGGAGATTGCCGCCAATCTGAAGATGATCAGCGAAGCGCAGGCGGATTTGCCCGCGCCGGAAGGGCTGGGGCGCTACGTGGGGCAGCCGCGATGAGCGGGCGGGTTCTAATCACCGCGGGCGCGTCCGGCGTTGGGCGCGCCATGGCGGAGGTGTTTGACCGGGATGGCTGGAAGATTTGGGTGGCCGACGTGGATGCGGCGGCTCTGGCAGAGGTGCCGGACGGTTGGCGAAGAACGCAGCTGGATGTGACCGACGAAGGGGCTGTTTCCGCGTTGTTTTCCGAGATTGGTGCGGCTTGGGACGGGTTGGATGTGCTTTGCGCAAATGCCGGTGTGGCTGGGCCAACAGCGGCGGTGGAGGATATAAAATTGCAAGATTGGCAGGCCTGCGTGGCGGTCAATCTAGAAGGGGCATTTTTGGCCGCCAAATATGCCGCGCCGATGATGAAGGCGGCGGGGCAGGGCGCCATTGTGGTGACCTCTTCGACCGCGGGGCAATATGGCTATCCCTATCGGGCTCCTTATGCGGCGGCGAAATGGGCGGTCATCGGCCTGACCAAAACGCTGGCCATGGAGTTGGGGCAACATGGTGTGCGCGCCAATGTGATTTGCCCCGGTGCGGTGGAAGGCCCGCGCATGGAAGGGGTGTTGGCGCGCGAAGCTGCGGCCAAAGGCATGACGCGGGATGCGGTTTATGAGGGCTACGCCTCCGGCACGGCGCTGGGCTCCTTTGTGGAGGGGCGCGACGTGGCGGAATTGGCGGTGTTTCTATGCAGTGACAAGGCGCGGTTGGTCAGCGGGCAGGTGATTGCTGTGGATGGCTTTACGGTGAACCCGGATCCCAAAGTTTAGGGTGCGATCTCTGCCTTGAGCTTTTCCACATGCTCAGGGATTTGTCGGGCGGTGACATCTGCTTGCCGGATGAGCTCGTCAAAATGTTCTGTGAAGCTGGTCACGCGTTCGCGGTCGCGGAAGGCGAGATAGTTGCGGCCCAGGTAGAGTACGGCCAGCAGCGGCCCAAACACCGTGATCGGGCTGGAGAATAGCCGTCGTGCGTCAAACAGGTAGAGGCGCAAACGTGGGTAGAGTTGACTGCTGAGATCGGCAAAGTGATCAAGTTGTTGGGCGCGAACATCTTCGGGCAGGCCTGC
>NZ_CAJXIV010000167.1 GCF_913054185.1 uncultured Shimia sp. | reverse complement strand
GCGATCTGGCCAACTGGATGATCCCCGGCAAGCTGGTCAAAGGCATGGGCGGCGCGATGGATCTGGTGGCCGGTGTTGGCCGCGTGGTGGTTGTGATGGATCACGCCAACAAGCACGGTGTGTCCAAAGTGCTGAAAGACTGCACCCTGCCGCTGACCGGCAAAGGCGTGGTGGATCGCATCATCACCAACCTTGGTGTGCTGGATGTGGTCGAAGGCGGCCTGAAAATTGTCGAATGCGCCGATGGCGTAAGCGAAGACGAACTGCGCGCCGCCACCGAGGCGACCATCGTCAACTAAGCGCGACGCACAGAGAAAATTACAAAGCCTCGCCAGTTTTGGCGGGGCTTTTTGCGTTACAGGGACTGCGCCCTATCGCGGGCGGAAGTTTGGGTGTTATGCGATGATGGCATCATTTAAGCAGCGCCATACGCTGCGCAAGCCATCCTTTGCCAACGACAGCTTCGCGGTCATTCCCGCCGTGTGCCTCAGTGTCGCGATCAGGTGACAGTTTAATGACAGTCTCGGAAATAAAACACATTAGACGCGCCATTTCGAAAAGGCTGGGAAGCAAAGCAACTGCGTGCAGAGGAACAATGATGAAATTCCATACTCGCGGATTGTCTTGAAACGTGTAGCATCATCACAGGTTATTTGGATGATCCAGCATTCTTGTAAAGCCAATTGCATAGTAGCCCTGCCAGGAAAGAACTTCGAAATGAATTTACCCAAAATTCTGAATTTTCTCATTTTCTCTTTTGTCCTACTTCTTGCGGCTTGCGGGACAACAAGTGTTCCTGTTCCTAACTTTGTACCTGACCCTGCTGACGGCAATGTTGATTTTCCGGACGACAGTTGCTTACAAAACCCGTTGAAAACGGAACTTCAGCGTGACGTGAGCGGCATGCGGTTCACGATTTCCCTCGATACCTATTCCCCCGGCGAGCACGCGGTTCAACATTATCCCCGGATAGTAAAATTGCGGATCGACGCAGTGAGCTTACCGCATGACCGCCCACAAGAGGTACGTGTCGATCCTTCTCGGATCGTTTTGAATGAGGGAGGTAGACGCGGTAAACTATACGCCTACGGAGGCGGCTTGAAACAGGTCGACGACCTCAATGCCACCCATCTATGGGCGCGAGTTGATTTCGAGCCGGTCTTCGATTTCCCCGATAGGGCACAACTGATTTTTAAGTCCGGCGCAATCAAACTAAACGGGCGCGATGTACCCGTCGGGTCTATAAATTATGACATAGTCACGCATACCGAGCGCTGGTCGGTTTCTCCTACCTGCGGAACGTAACGCCCGAGGACGGAAGCGGTCGAATGATCAATATTGCCTCCGTCCTTCGGACATTCTCAAAAGCTTCTGGCGAAACATTGCACACATTGATCAAGCCTCGCGCGTCTGATGCCTCCTAACTGAAAAAAAGCATCTGCTTGCAACGTAAATGAGTGCGGCGGCTCTGGGCTCCAAGCGGCCATTCGCTGCTTGGAAAGTGATGCTACGGGTCGAAATTTCTCAAATGACTATCGGCTGCCTCCCCCCTCCCCCAACATCTCCACAACACCTTCCCATAGCCTGTCTTCGACAAGCGCCGCACCTGCACAAAATCCTTCGGCGGCTTGAACCGCGTCATCTCCACCAGACATTGCCCCCTCTCCCCCTTCCCCTTCCCCTTCCCCTTCCCCCGCACCTGTGCCATCACTGCGCCCATGGAACTAAACGCTCTCGCCTTTGATCACGCCCCTGTCGGGCTTTGCATCCTCGAAAACCGCATCATCCAGCAGGTGAACCTGCGCTTTGGCGAAATGTTTGGCACCACGCCGGACGCCTGCGCCAATCGCTCGATTGCAGATTTCTACGCGTCTGATGAGGATTTTCAGAAGCTAGGCGAAAAGGTCTACACCACCATGGGCAACACTGGGCGCTACAGCGACGAACGGGTGATGCAGCGCATGGATGGCACATTGTTCTGGTGCCGAGTGCGCGGTCAGTCGACCTCGCCGGACCATCCGTTTCAAAAAAGTGTCTGGTCGTTTGCCGACCTTTCTGAGGATCGCCCCGTGGTGGAGCTGACACAACGCGAACGCGAGGTGGCCATCCTCACCTGCCGCGGTATGACCTCCAAGGAAATTGGCCTCGAGCTGAAACTGTCTTATCGCACCGTGGAAGAGTACCGCGCCCGCCTTCTACGCAAGTTTGGCGCCCGAAAATTGGCGGAATTGGTGGCCAAACTCTCTGGAATGCCACTTTAGGGCTGTTTTAAGGCTAAAAACCACGCCCATTTCCCCCCATCTGAACTCCAGTTCAGCTTTCCTAGGGGCAGCTTTTTCTCTATAAGCGCCGCAGGGGAAACCAATAAGACTCAACAGCGCTTAAGCGCGTAGGGGATAGAAACGTAAAATGAGCAAACAAAATCACGATTCTGATGTGGCCTTCATCTCTGCTTTGGCAGAGCTGCTGCGGGAAAACGACCTCACAGAGCTGGAAGTGATGCGCGAATATGGCGAAGATGACAGCATGAATGTGCGGGTCAGCCGCCAGACTCAAGTGGTTGCTGCTGCACCCGTTGCCATGGCCGCACCAGCCGCCGCCGCTCCTGTGGCCGCAGCGGCACCCGCCGCGGCAGCACCTGCCGCCACATCCCAAGATGATCCAGCCAGCCACCCTGGCGCTGTGACCTCACCGATGGTTGGCACAGTGTATCTGTCACCAGAGCCTGGCGCGCCTGCCTTTGCTGCTGTGGGCCAGACCGTGGCCGAAGGTGACACGCTGCTGATCGTGGAAGCGATGAAAACCATGAACCACATCCCGGCACCAAAATCCGGCACCGTGAAGCGCATTCTGGTCGGCGACGGCGACACCGTAGAATACGGCGCACCCCTGGCGATCATCGAGTAAGGCAGTCCAATGTTTGACAAAATCCTGATCGCAAACCGCGGAGAGATCGCCCTGCGCGTAATCCGTGCGTGCCGCGAAATGGGCATCAAATCGGTGGCGGTGCACTCCACCGCTGATGCTGATGCGATGCACGTACGCATGGCGGATGAGGCCATCTGCATCGGCCCGGCTCCGGGCACCGAAAGCTATCTGAACATGGCGGCAATCATTGCGGCCTGCGAAGTCACCGGCGCACAAGCGATCCACCCGGGCTACGGCTTCCTGTCAGAAAACGCCAACTTTGTGCAGATCA
>NZ_CAJXIV010000166.1 GCF_913054185.1 uncultured Shimia sp. | reverse complement strand
GAAACCCCACTCAGATGGGCCCCGACATGTAGGATGACATCCATGGCTTTGCGCACCTTTTTGAGGGCCACACCCTCAAGGCTGGCCGAATATACAAGGGCCACCATCATGCGCCAACACCCATGGAAATGCTGTTAACCGGCGTTAAAATTTGACCGACTTTATCTAAGGGGTTCGTATTGCTTGAAACACCCCCTATATTGGTCAGAACAGGAGAGACGATGACACACCGCTTAGCCTTTGTTCTGACAGGTTTTCTGGCCGCCTCCGGCGCCGCCGCACAAGGCACAGAAACCGCCGAAAATGATGCCCCTGCTGCTGTCGAAACAGTGGCAGAAAATGCACCGGAATTAATACAATCTGGCCTTAACGCCAGTCTGGAGGAATACCTCTGGCTCAACAGAGTCTTTGTGGTCTTTGCCGACACCGAACGTGACCCGCGTTTCATCCGGCAAATCGAGCTGGTGGAACAATTCCCCGAAGAATTGATTGAGCGCGATGTGGTGGTGCTGACCGATACCGATCCCGCCGCCAAATCCGCGTTGCGCACAAAGCTGCGCCCACGTGGCTTCATGATGGCGTTGGTGGGCAAAGACGGCATTGTGTATCTGCGCAAACCCGAACCTTGGACTGTGCGCGAAATCTCGGCCTCCATCGACAAAAACCCCCTGCGCCAGCAGGAAATCCGCGACCGCCGCCAACCATAGGAGACGGCCTGCAACGGGATATGTCTCCCGCGCAGCCTCACGGCATAGACACTCCTCGTGCCGCCACCAGCACGTCATACCAATCCTGACGGCTTAACTTCACGTCATAGGCCTTTGCGCTGTCTTTGATCCGGTCCACATTCTGCGTGCCTATGAGCGCCATGCTCACTGCCGGATGCGCCAACACCCAGGCCAGCGCCACGTGATCCACCCCCACGCTTTCCCGCGTGGCAATACTGTCGAGCACCGACAACACCCGCGCCTCCTGCGTGCCCGCCTCCGGCTGATGTGTTGCGGTCAGGCGTCCCCCGCCCAGCGGCGACCACGCCATGACCGCCAGGTTCATCTCCTGCGCAATGTCCAACGTGCCATCTTCCAAAGGCTCGATGGCCAGCGGCGAGAACTCCGGTTGGTTCGCGACCAAGGCAAAGTCCAATTTGCTCTGCAACGCCCGGATTTGTGTGTGGCTAAAGTTGCTCACCCCCGCCTCACGGATCTTGCCCGCCGCCCGCAACTGCGTCAGCGCCTCCGCCACCTCGTCATAAGACGCCAACAGATCAGGCCGATGCACCAGGAACACGTCAATCACATCACTTTTGAGCCGCGCGAGCGAACCTTCGCAGCTGTCAATCAGGTTGGACGCGCGGCTGTCATAAGGCACCGGCGGATGTATCCCACCTTTGGTCACCAATACGGTCTTTTCCCGTAGCCTGGCATTGGCCGCATAGACGTCGCCCAAAACAGCCTCAGCCGCGCCAAATCCTTCATCGCCAAAACCATAGATCGCGGCTGTGTCCACAAGGTTGGCGCCAATCTCCAGCGCCGCCTCAATCTTGACCGTCGCGCCCGCAACCGTGCTGCCGGAAAACCGCCAACAGCCATAGGCCAGACGACCAACCTCAAACGGGCCGATAAATGTGGTTTTGGAAATAGGCAGCAAACTGTCTGGCATGGGGTCTCTCACAGATCAAGCACCCTCACCTTGGGCGCAGAGCGCGGCGTTACCGCCGCACCCAATTTCTTACTGGATCATTCAAACTCCATGATCACATCGTCCACTGCGAGGCTGTCACCGGCCGCCGCATTGATCTTGGTGACCACAGTGGTTTTCTCCGCCCGCAGGATGTTTTCCATCTTCATGGCTTCCACGGTGCAGAGCGCCTGACCTTCCTGCACTTCATCACCGACTTCCACGTCGACCTTCACGATCAGACCCGGCATCGGGCACAACAACAGCTTAGACGTATCCGGCGCAATCTTCTCCGGCATCAGCTTGGCCAATTCGGCCTGCCGTGGCGTGCGCACATGCACGGTCATATCCGCGCCACGGGTGCGCAGACGGAACCCACCCGGCAATTTGCCAACCTTCAGCACCAGCTTGCCATTCACATTCAGAACCGCCAACTGATCACCCGGTGTCCAATCGCTGCTAACACGCAGCTTGGAACCATCCTCAAACTTGACCGTGGAGCCTTTCTTGTCAGCTTTCACCTTCACGGCAAAATCCTGGCCTTGCAGGCTCACAACCCACTTCTTGCCAACGCGACGCTCGTGGTTGTCCATCCTGCCCGACACACGGGTGCGCCGGATTTCCGTCACGCGATACATTGCTGCGGCTGCTGCCGCCACACGTTTCAACTCATCTTCTGGCAAATCCACGCCTTCAAAACCGTCCGGATACTGCTCCTCGATGAACGCCGTTGTCATCTCACCTTTGATGAAGACCGGGTGATCCATCACCGCGCTCAGGAACGGCAGGTTGTGGCCAATGCCCTCAACCTCAAAGCTATCGAGCGCGACACGCATCGCCTCAATCGCTGCATCCCGGGTGGGGGCCCATGTGCACAGCTTGGCGATCATCGGATCGTAATACATGCTGATCTCGCCGCCTTCATAGACGCCTGTGTCATTGCGCACGACCACATCCCCTGCGTCCCCCGGCTGTGTGCCCGGCGCATAGGCCTTGGTCTCAGCAGGCGGGCGATAGCGGGTCAAGCGGCCAATAGAGGGCAAGAAATTGCGATACGGGTCTTCCGCATACAAACGGTTCTCAATTGCCCAGCCCTGCAGTTTCACGTCGTCCTGCGTGATGCTCAGCGGCTCTCCATTGGCAACCCGGATCATCTGCTCAACAAGGTCCACACCGGTGATCAGCTCGGTCACAGGGTGTTCCACCTGCAATCGGGTGTTCATCTCCAGGAAGTAGAAGTTCTTGTCGCCATCGACGATGAATTCCACGGTCCCAGCAGAGGCATAGCCCACCGCTTTGGCCAACGCGACAGACTGCTCGCCCATCGCCTTGCGTGTGGCTTCATCCAAGAACGGGCTTGGCGCTTCCTCCACCACTTTCTGCTGACGGCGCTGGATCGAGCACTCACGTTCGCCCAGATACACACCGTTGCCATGTGCATCGCACAACACCTGAATTTCAATGTGGCGCGGCTGAGTCACAAACTTCTCGATAAAGATACGGTCATCGCCAAAGCTGTTGGCCGCTTCGTTTTTGGACGACTGGAAACCCTCACGCGCTTCTTGGTCGTTCCATGCAATCCGCATGCCTTTACCGCCGCCACCCGCAGAGGCTTTCAGCATCACCGGGTAGCCAACCTCATTGGAGATCTTCACCGCTTCATCGGCGTCTTCGATCAAGCCCATATACCCGGGCACAGTGGACACATTGGCCTCCTGCGCGAT
>NZ_CAJXIV010000165.1 GCF_913054185.1 uncultured Shimia sp. | reverse complement strand
CACAAGATCCAAAAGTTAAACGCTTATATTGCCTGCGCCCACCCCGGGGATTCGCATACGCCGGTGTTTCTGATTTGTCGTGGATGCGAAACCGTGGCCGAAACCGCCGCGTCGCTCAAATCCACGTTGGGCGAAGTTGCTGACAAGATTGGATTTAAGATCGAGACCACAATTGTAGAGGCCGAAGGCATGTGCCCAACCTGCGCTGCGGCTGCCACATGAGGCTGGTCACCATCAACGGGCTGTCAGTGAAACATGGCAACCATCAAGCCTTGGCCAACGTGGCACTCACCGTCGACAAAGGGGAGATTGTCACCATCGTTGGCCCCAATGGCAGCGGCAAATCCACGCTTTTGCGGTGCATCATTGGCGCAATGACGCCCGACAGTGGCACTATCCTAAAAGCGGCTGGCATGCGGATGGGCTATGTGCCCCAGAAACTGGCGATTGATGCCACCATGCCGCTGACGGCCGCGCGGTTTTTGTCTTTGCCCAAACGACGGGACAGAATGCACATTCAGGAAGCGCTGCAGCAAGTCGGGGCGGACGGGTTACAAGACCGCCCGATGGCAGGATTGTCAGGTGGACAATTTCAGCGTGTGCTGTTGGCGCGGGCTTTGATGGACAAGCCGGACCTCCTAATCCTCGACGAGCCGACCACTGGGCTGGACCAACCTGGCTCTGCCGATCTTTATACCCAAATCGAACACGTAAGACGCGACTCAGGCGCGGCGATCCTAATGGTCAGCCATGAGTTACACGTGGTGATGAGCGCATCTGATCGCGTGGTCTGCCTGAACGGCCATGTGTGCTGCCATGGCACGCCGGAGATTGTCGCCTCAGCACCGGAATATCGCGCGCTGTTTGGCACCGGAACCCACGGCGCGTTGGCACTCTATCGCCACGAGCATGACCACCACCATCACCACGATCATGACGACGCGCATGATTGTGGACACGATCACGGACCTCATTGATATGTTTGACGACTTCCTCATCCGCGCCTTGTTCGCCGGCGTCGGCGTGGCCTTGGCGGCAGCGCCTTTGGGCTGCTTTGTTGTGTGGCGGCGCATGGCCTATTTTGGCGACGCCACAGCCCATGCGGCGATCCTTGGGGTGGCGCTGTCTTTGGGGTTTGGGGTGTCGATTTTCCTTGGCGCATTGGGGGTGGCTTTGGCGATGGCATTGACCGTATCCAACCTGTCTGAGCGCGGTTATGGGGTGGATACCATCCTGGGTGTTTTAGCGCATTCTGCGCTGGCGTTTGGGCTTGTGGCGGTGTCGTTTTTGCAAGGGGTGCGACTGGATCTGAACGCCTATTTGTTTGGGGACATTCTGGCGGTCAGCAAATCCGATTTGCTAGTGATTTGGTCTGGCGCAGCCTTGGTGGTGGGCCTGATGATTTGGCGCTGGCAGGCACTTTTGACCTCCACGGTGAACCGTGGACTGGCCTACGCCAGCGGGATCAATCCCAAGCGGGAACAACAACTTATGACCCTTGGCCTCGCCATTGTGGTGGCCGTCGCGATCAAGGTTGTAGGCGCTCTGCTAATTGTGGCCATGCTGATCATTCCTGCAGCAGCGGCGCGCGCCGTAGCCCGCTCACCCGAGGCTATGGCCTTTGGGGCGGCGGGCATTGGGGCGCTGGCCGCAGTGGGGGGATTGGGCATGTCGTATCAAATGGACACACCTGCCGGGCCGTCGATTGTTTGCGCGGCGTCGGTGCTGTTTCTCGCGTTCAATCTGGTGGCACGAGTGATGCTAAAAGACGCCCGTTAACCTGCCAAAAACCACGTCGGTATTGCGTCGGTATCACGGCTGTTTTGCGGAGGTGCGTATTTTGGCAGCTCCGCGTCGTTAACCCTTATTCCGTGAGAGCCGCGTGTACCAAAGCTTTGAGCTGTGGCCGCGTGGGATAAGAGCTGGATGGGGAGAGCTGTGTGAAGAACACCACCGACAGCTTTTCCACAGGATCAGTCCAGAAAAATGTGGAGGCCATGCCGCCCCAGCTGAAGTCGCCAACACTGCCAGCACAGCGGGCGCGGGCCGGATCAAGCACCACGGCACCGCCCAAGCCAAAGCCCATGCCGTCCATTGGCTGTTCCGCAAAACTCATCGGTCCCATGGAGGCAATGTCGCCGGGCAGGTGATTGGAGGTCATGAAGCGCACTGTACGTGGCGACAGCAGACGAACATCGCCCAACGCGCCGCCACAGCGCAGCATCTCAGCAAAGCGGAGGTAGTCATCCATCGTGCCGACAAGCCCGCCGCCGCCGGAGTGCATAGAAGCATTGAGGAACGGCGAGCCTTTGGGTGTGTCAAACATGCGCAATGTGTCTGCACCGATCTTGGCTTGATTGAGCGCCATCGCGTCACCTTCAAGCGGCGTATAGAGGTCGGCAAAACGCCCTTCGGTGCCGGGGATCACCGAAAACCCTGTTTCGGACATGCCCAGAGGGTCGAGGATTTCGGATTGAAAAAAGTCGGCAAGGGTTTGACCGGTGATGACCTCAATCACACGGCCCAGAATGTCGATACTGACGGAGTACTCCCAGCGCGAGCCCGGCTGGAAAGCCAATGGCAGCGTGGCAACCTGATCCGCCATATCAGCCAACGCGCCTTGGTCAGGCTTGAACAACAAGTCTTGTGCGTCCATTTCCGCCGCCAGAAGGCCGGGGTTAAACGGGTAACTGAGACCGCTGGTATGTGTTGCGAGTTGATGCAGCGTTGGCGTGGCGCAGGGCTCGACCTGATCCATCGTGGACGCGCTGGGCACCAGAGCCTGACAGTCTTTGAAAGCTGGAATGAAATTGGACACCGGCGCATCCAGATGCACAAGGCCGCGTTCCACCAGCATCATCAGCGCCACAGTGGTGATCGGCTTGGTCATCGAATAGATCCGCGCCACGGTATCGCGCTCAAACGGGTCGGCGGAAGCAATGCTGCGCAAACCGGTGGCATGGTCAAACACCACATCGCCATCCCGCGCAATCAAAGCCCCGCAACCGGCGTATTTGCGATCAGCGACAAGTTGGTCCATCCAGCCGGACAGCTGCGCCAAGCGGTTGGTGTCAAACCCCCGGTCCTGCGGTGATGCTGTGCCAATCATGGAGGCCTCCCAAACTGCCAAATCTGCCGCCTAGAGTGCCTTTTTGGCGCAACCACGGACAAGGTGGTAAGACTACGTAGTTCTTTGCCGGCCCCGGATAGTTGCGGGCGTGCAACCTATGTCCTTTGATCAGCACGCGGAATCGCCCATATTGAACTCAATCACAGGCGAGGAGGCCGCAGCGCGTGTTCACAAAAACCTTGAGACAGAAACTTGGGACGGCTTTCGCAACACTGGTCTTATCAATGGTAGCGCAAAGCGGTACGGCCCAGGACGCAGAGGCCCCTGCCCCGCAAACGGTTTATGTGTTTGGCAACAGTCTGGTGCATCACCTCACTGAAACAGATGAAACCACGGTGCCACATTGGCTGACCCAAATGGCAAC
>NZ_CAJXIV010000164.1 GCF_913054185.1 uncultured Shimia sp. | reverse complement strand
GCGCAGTACCGAACTTTGCAAAGTTGAACGAACGGCCCATAGCTGCCGCTAGTGCAGCACAGATCCAACGACGGCTGTCAGCCAGAAACAGACATCGTTATTTTGCTCATAATGGATTGTTTTGACGGCCACTCAGATTGAATAGGAAACTATTAGGTTTTCGACGTTAGGGTCGCCGAACAACAGCTCTCTAAGAGACCCACGAGCCAATGAAGAACATTCGCGGTTATTTGCGCCTTCGCAGTAGCCTTGCCCTGATTATTCTGGTCGCGGCAGGGATTTCCGCTTTCTTCGTGTCGTCGGAAGGACACAAAGGCGTCATGGAAAGCTCAGTTAATGCGCAGGTCCTGGGGCAGTTGTTGGTTTCCACTTCTGAACTTTCATTGGCATTTTCTGATTTGAGTGATCCTGAACGCGCTCAGAGCGCGAATGTTGCGGAAGGCAATCTAAGACGAAATTCCAGAGTTGGAGCTGCCGCGCTCGGCGAAATTGAGGATCGGCTTGCGCGCGGTTTGTTTGACGGAGAAAGCAAACGCGTTCTCACTCAACCTTCGTTGAATCCCATCACCGAGTTTCATGAAATCCTGGAGATTGCGGAAATTGCTGGTGACACGGAAACCCCGGTCAGAAGCAAAGTGCGGGCTGGTGAGCTAGGAGAAGAGTTGGGCGCGCGAACGTTGCCCGTATTCATGGAACTCTACCAGCTTGAAGTTGCGTCGGCAGAAAAGGCTGGCGCGAAGCAAGAGCTTTACACGCGTTTGGCATTGGCGCTTGGGGCTCTTGGCGTTTTCATCGCGATCGCCTTTGTCCAGCGACCGATGGAGCGGTTTGTTCTGCGGTCCCACTCGGAGCTGGAAGCCAGTCGAAAAGAAGCCGAAACCGCTCGCAAAGAAGCCGTGACGGCGCGGCGCGCGGCAGAGGACGACCGCGCGAAAGCCGAGGCCGCATCACAAGCCAAATCGGCCTTCTTGGCAACGATGAGCCACGAAATTCGTACACCGCTTAATGGTGTTATGGGCGTGAGTGAATTGCTTTGTGAAAGCGAAGCAGATCCAGAGCGCAGGCATATGCTCGACTTGGTCGTAAAAAGCGGAAACTCTTTGCTTCAGATCATCAACGACGTATTGGATTTGGCGAAGATTGAAGCTGGAAAAATTGAACTTACTCAAGAGACGTTTGATGCCCGGCAAATGTGTGAAGAAGTCTTAGAGCTCTTCTCTGCACAGGCACATCGAAAGAGTATCAAGCTTAGCCTTGATGCGCCGAAAGACGCGTATCCCTGGCTGTGCGCCGGTTACGCCAAACCAATCCGCCAAATTCTGCTCAACCTGGTGAATAACGCGCTGAAATTCACAGACAATGGGGCGGTAACTGTTTTCTTGAAGCGCCAACACCCACAACCACCTGGGAACCAAGGACGACTGTCTATCTCCGTTGAAGATACTGGGATTGGTATTTCAGAAGATGCGCAGTCGAAGATCTTTGAGCAATTTACCCAAGCAGACGGCTCCACGACAACAAAATACGGTGGCACTGGTTTGGGGCTTTCTATTGCCCAAAAGCTTTGCGAACAAATCGGCGGAAAACTCTCGGTGGTGTCTCAATTGGGGCATGGGTCGACCTTCACCGTCGAATGCCCTGTGACTTTTAAAGTAGGAGCCATGAAGCAGCAGACTGAAAAGCTGATTGAAAGCGATTGGGCCGGTCATGTTCTGATTGCAGATGACAACAAGGTAAATCTTCTGGTCGCCAGCAAAATGGTCGCGGGCCTGGGCTTGACTGTGGAAACAGCCTTTGACGGTGTCGATGCTCTGAACAAATTCAAGGCAGGGAACTTCGACCTCGTTTTGATGGATGTCCGCATGCCCAATTTAGACGGGTTGGACGCAACGCGTGCCATTCGCGCCTATCAGACGGCCAAGGGGACGCCAATGACACCAGTAGTAGGGCTGTCTGCCAACGCCATGAACGAGCACCGAGAGGAAGGGCTGTCGGCAGGCATGTCGGGTTACCTTTCCAAACCACTTAAAAAGGCCGCCCTTATCGCCGAACTTGAGCGAATTGACTGTTTCAAGAAAGCAAACCAAACCAAAGGATCATCTCAATGCGCATGACCTCCAAGCTTTGTTCCCTGTCGTGTTGCTTTGGAGTCGGAGCGGTGCCCGTATTGGCGCATGACAACAAAGTGTTGGTGTACAACTGGTCCGATTATGTCGCCGAAGATGTATTGGAAACTTGGGAAGAAGCCACCGGTTTTGGCATCGAAATTGACAGCTACGCAAATGCCAATGAGGCGGAGGCACGTCTCATCGCGCGCGGCACCGGTTATGACATTGTTGTCGTTACCAGCGAGTCGGTTGGTCGCATTATTGCAAGTGGTGGCGTTCAAAAACTTGTTCCGGACACCTTTCCGGACATTGTGAAGCCTTTGCCATTCCTGGAAGAGCTGTTGTTTTCCAATGTGCCAGAGGCGCTGAATTATGTGGTTCCCTACATGTGGGGAACAACCGGAGTCGCCTACAACATTGAAGAGGTCGCAGCGCGCATTCCTGATGCACCAACCGACAGTTGGTCTTTGATTTTCGATCCGGAGAATGCAAAACGCATGGCTGATTGCGGTATCACTATTGTGGACTCCAATGAGGAGGTCATAGCCGCGGCCCTAGCTTATTTGGGAAAGAACCCACGGTCAAAGAATTCTGAAGACTTGGACGCCGCTTTTGAAGTTTTGAGTGCGATTGAACCCTACATCTCAGACTTCAACACCGAGCAATATGACGATCTGATGAACGCAGAAATCTGTCTCTCATTGACCTGGAGCTCTGAAGGATTCGGGCCAATGTTCGAAGGAGAGGGAGACTACAAATATATGATCCCCAAGGAGGGGACCAATGTTTGGGCGGATGTGATTGTGGTTCCGACTGATGCTAAGCATTTGGGTTTGGCCAATAAGACGATTAATCACCTGGTAAATAAACAGAACCTGGCCTTGGGGATCGAGTATCTGTTTGGTGTGATCAGCTCAGAAGAGCTTGTGGATGTCGTGGACAGTTCCTTTTTTGAATATCCCGCCTTGTCGCTGCCGGAGGGCATCCGCGAGACATTGTATTTGGCGCCTCAATACTCGGGAGCGGAGAAAGAAACGCTTGATAAGAGATGGCGCCAGCTGCAGCTCGGGATGTAGCCAAGCGGCAACGCAAGGAAGTACATCTGCGTCTTCTTTCCCCGGGTAACACACCCGCAAAATGGCGTTCATCAGTTGGATAGAGTGGTTTGAGAGCCAACCAAACTAGGTCGACGGCGGTAACGGAGTTCACGTTCCTGCCCATTTTTTTCTGCAGCAAGCACCGCTGCAAAGACGCCGCGCAGGACCTTTCTAGTCTTTTACAGCCACTATCGATTGAAGGGCAACTGTCCGCATAATCGACATTGGCGATTAACGCAGCGAATGACGGCTTACCGCCCAATGTTCTAATCAGGTATGTCCGCTTTGGGCTG
>NZ_CAJXIV010000163.1 GCF_913054185.1 uncultured Shimia sp. | reverse complement strand
GGCTTTGCACAGGCTGCCGATGTGCCGGTTGTTTTAGCGGGCGACATCGATCGTGGCGGCGTGATCGCGCAGATCGTGGGCACGCAAGCGGTGATTTCCGAAGAAGACGCAGCGCTAGTGGCGGGCTTCCTTGTGAACAAGTTTCGCGGTGATCCCAGCTTGTTTGATGATGGTTACGACCTGATTAAAGACACGACCGGCTGGGCGGGTTTTGGCGTGTTGCCGTATTTTGGCGAAGCGTGGAAACTGCCTGCCGAAGACGCGCTAGACATCAAAAATGCCAAAAAGGCTGGCGGGTTGAACGTGGTCTGCCTTGGGTTATCCCGGATTGCGAATTTTGACGACCTGGACCCGCTGGCGCAGGAGCCGGGTGTGTCGCTGACCATGCTGCGGGCAGGGGAGCCCATTCCGGGTGACACAGATTTGGTGATTGTTCCAGGCAGCAAGTCCACTCGAGGCGATCTGGCGTTTCTGCGTGAACAAGGCTGGGATGTGGACCTTCTGGCGCATATGCGCCGTGGCGGCCATGTGCTGGGGATTTGCGGCGGATATCAGATGCTTGGCCACGAGGTGCGTGATCCCGAAGGCATCGAAGGCGCGGCTGGCACTACGGACGGTTTGGGCCTGCTGGACGTGGTCACGGAGATGACGCCGGACAAACGTTTGACGGAAACTGCCGCGTTGCATGTGGCGTCCGGGCAAGCGTTTTCGGGGTATGAAATCCACATCGGGCGCACTGATGGGGAAGATCGGGCACGGCCGTTTGCCACTGTGGACGGGCGCGATGAGGGGGCGGTTTCTTCGGATGGGCGTGTGTCAGGCAGTTATCTGCACGGTATGTTCCGGGACGACGGGTTTCGGCGGGCGTGGTTGTCGGCATTAGGCGCAGAAGTGGGCAACGAAGGCTATGATGCCACGGTGGAGGCGGTGTTGGATCGTTTGGCGGACTACATCGAGGCCCATCTGGACGTGGATGGTTTGTTGGCAGTTGCGCGTTAGAGACACATAAATTCAGTGGGTTAGCGTCGTTGTGTTCGCAATGTACGCACGGAGGTGTCGTGTGCGGCTTTGAAGGCGCGGGCGAAGCTGGTGGGGCTGTTGAAGCCGGTGGCGAGGGCGATGTCGCGCACCGGTGTTTGCGTGTCTGTGGCGAGACGCAGGGCTTCTTCGAGGCGCATGGTCAGGTAAACAGCCTGCGGTGACTTGCGCAGGTGGGTTTGAAAGTTGAGTTCCAATGTGCGTGTGGAAAGCCCTGTTTTTGTTGCAATTTCCGGGATGGAGAGCGGTGCGTCCAATGTCTGCCCCATGAGGTCCAGAGCTTTGATCACCTTGGGGTGATGGTGGATCGCGCGGGGTATAGAGATTGGTCGCTGCGCGCTGGCGGGCATGGGATCATAGAGGAATGCGCTGCTGACGCGGCGGGCGAGCTCAGCGCCGTAGCGGGTTTCAATCAGGTAGAGCATCATGTCGATGCAGGGGCTGGCGCCGCCAGAGGTTGCGATGCGGTCGGAGATGCAAAAACGATCCCGGAGCGTTGTAACCTTAGGGAATTGTTGGGAGAATTTTTCAATATCTTCCCAGTGCGTGGTGGCGCTGTGACCGTCCAGCAGGCCCGCTTCGGCCAAAATCCAAGGGCCGCCGTCGATGGCAGCTATGGTGGTGCCAGTGGCATAAAGCCGCCGCAGGGAGGCCGACAGGCGTGGGGTAGCTTGTTCTTCCAATCGAAAGCCAGCCACGACCAACAAGAGGTCGCAGCGCAGCAACTGATCGATGGCTAAGCTGTTGATTTGTAAACCGCTTGTGAGCGAGGCCGGCGCTTCTGTGGCGGTGTAGAACTGCCAGTCAAACAGAGTTGTTCCGGCACGGCGGTTGGCGGCCCGCATGGGGTCCACTGCGGCGGCAAAGCTGAGCGTGTTGCACTCATCCAGCACCAGAATGGCCACAGCCAGAGGGGTCGGATCGTGGCGGAAAACGCTGGATTCTGCGGAAATAGACATATTGATTTCGTATAGTGAGAAGGGTTGCGCGGCAAGTGCGGTACGGTTGGGCAAGGAACACGAAAGGAATCGCCATGCCGTTGCAAATGAACCGTGAGGTTTTCATCACCTGTGCCGTGACCGGATCGGGCGGAACGCAGGACCGCAGCCCACATGTGCCGCGCAGCCCAAAGCAGATTGCCGACAGTGCAATTGCCGCCGCCAAGGCGGGCGCGGCAGTGGTGCATTGCCACGTGCGCGACCCTGAAACAGGCGCACCAAGCCGGGATTTGGGCTATTACCGCGAAGTCACGGACCGCATTCGCGACAGCGAGGTGGACATGGTGTTAAACCTGACCGCGGGCATGGGCGGTGACATTGTGTTTGGCGGGGTGGAAAGCCCGCTGCCAACGGTGGCAGGGACAGACATGGTGGGGGCCACGGAGCGGGTGGCACATGTGGCGGAATGCCTGCCGGAGATTTGTACGCTGGATTGCGGCACGATGAATTTTGCCGAAGCGGATTATGTGATGACCAACACGCCCGGCATGTTGCGCAGCATGGGAAAAATGATGACCGATCTGGGGGTTAAGCCTGAGATCGAAGCGTTTGACACAGGGCATCTTTGGTTTGCCAAAGAACTGGTGAAGGAAGGCGTTCTGGCACCGGACGCGCTGGTGCAGCTGTGCATGGGGGTGCCTTGGGGCGCACCGGATGACCTCAACACCTTTATGGCGATGGTCAACAATGTGCCGGATGACTGGACGTTTAGTGCCTTTGCGTTGGGCCGCAATCAGATGGCTTATGTCGCGGCGGCTGTGCTGGCGGGCGGCAATGTGCGGGTTGGGCTTGAGGACAACCTGTGGCTTGGCAAAGGCGAGTTGGCGCAGAACTGGCAGCTGGTTGAGCGGGCGGGCACCATCATTGAGAACATGGGCGCGCGGGTGATTGGGCCTGCGGAAGTGCGTGAGAAACTTGGCCTGGTGAAGCGGGCGCCGAAGGGATGAACAAGCGCGCCGCCCAGCCGGCTGCATGGTGCGCAACACCTGCGGGCGGCGGCTTTGGATTTAGCGGTTCGCGGCATTTGGGTCGAGCGGCGCAACACGTCGGTAAGGTGTCTGTATCGCGGCTGTTTTGCGGAGGTGCAAAAAATCGCACCTCGCGGCAGGTGTTGCGCGTTAAGAAAGCTGTTGGATCACTCGGCGGGCTTAACCCGGCACAAAAAGCAGTTGTTGGACGCGCTGCGCACATCAACAAAGGCAATGTCCTCTCGGGCAAGCAGGCTTTCAGCGTAACTCGCGATGTCCGTGGTCGGGGTCACTTGGCCCGTGCCATAGACGATGCGTTCGTCAGCAGAGTAGCCGCGCACAATGTAGGTCGGCGCGGTCAGGATGGCGGGCAGGGTGCTGGAGGGTGCGGCGCAGGAACAATTTTCGCACAGAAAGATCGGCCCGGTTTCGGTGTAGGCGTTTTGGCTTTCAAACGGCCGATGCGCGAGGATCAGAAAGGGCGATCCTTTGGGCGTGACTTTCAAGCAGGATCGGCAGGGGATGCCGTCTCCGTCGCTGACCTCGACTTCAACGACGTTGCCATAGGAGTCGGTTCGGG
>NZ_CAJXIV010000162.1 GCF_913054185.1 uncultured Shimia sp. | reverse complement strand
GGCAGCTCGCGAGCAGATTTGAGAGCCGAGTCAAACACGGCGAGTTCCGCTTCAGTTGGCAGCTCGCCGTGGATCAGCAGGTAGCAGACTTCCTCGAAGGTGGATTGTGTGGCGAGATCGTGGATGGAGTAGCCGCGATAAGACAGCTCGCCTTTGGCGCCATCGATATGGGAGACGCCAGAACGCTCGAAATAAATGCCCTTGAGGCCGCGGTTGATCTTGACGTTTTCGGTCACGGATGGCTCCTGTTGCGTATACGGAGGTATACATGAAGTTTATGGATGCGCTGTCGGCCAAGGTGGCGGCGAAAAACGCGCGGGTTGTGTTCCCCGAACACAAAGAACCGCGCACGGCTGAAGCCATGCGGGCGTTGGATCGGGATGGCCTGTGCCGGCCAGTGACGCTTGGTGATAACACAGAACGCTATGTGCAGGCGCTGATCGATACGCGCGGCATGAAAGAGCGGATCGCCCGACGGCTTGTCGAGAAGCCGCTTTATCGGGCGGCGGCGATGGTGGCGGCAGGTGAGGCGGACGCGATGACCGCGGGGGCGGAAGCGCCAACGCGACGTGTGATCGAGGCGGCCTCCATGGCGATTGGCCTGGCCGATGGCGTGAGCGTGCCGTCGAGCTTTTTCCTGATGAATTTCCAGGATGGCCGGTCGTTGATCTTTGCCGACTGTGGTTTGACAGTGGACCCTGACGCCGAAGGTTTGGCGGCGATTGCCACAGCCTCGGCGCGCAGTGGCGAAGCCTTGCTTGGTGCCGCGCGGGTGGCGTTGTTGTCGTTTTCCACCGGCACCAGTGGTGCGGGCGCCAGTGTCGATAAAGTGCGCAAAGCGGCCGAGTTGAGCGGATTCACAGGGCCGGTGCAAGGTGATGCGGCGTTGATTCCCGAGGTGGCCACGCGCAAAGGCGCGGGCGCGGGGGACGCGAATGTTCTGGTTTTCCCCAATTTGGATGCCGGCAACATCGCGTACAAACTGGCGATTGCCTTGGGTGGTGCGCAGGCCTTGGGGCCGATCCTGCAGGGGTTTCGCAAACCGGTTTGTGATTTGAGTCGTGGGGCCAGCGCGCAGGATATTGTTGCAGCGACCATTGTGACGCTGGCGCTGGACTGATGTAAGGGCGGGGGTCATGCGGGCCCCTCCGGTGCCTTTTCGGCCTGATCCAATGCGTCAGATTGGGCGACGGTGACAGCAACCATGTGCAGGATATCCTCGGCGGAACATCCGCGAGACAGGTCATTGGCGGGTTTTGCCAGGTCTTGCAGGACAGGACCGATCGCGGTTGCACCACCAACGCGCTGTGCAATTTTATAGCCCAAGTTACCGGCGTTCAGGCTGGGAAAGACAAAGACGTTGGCCGCGCCGCCAAGCGCAGATTTTTCAGCCTTTGATGCGGCGACTTCGGGCACAAAGGCGGCGTCGAACTGAAGCTCCCCGTCGATGATCAGATTGGGATCGGCCACTTTCGCCAGATGTGTTGCCGCCACAACTTTGGACACTTTGGGATGATCGGCGCTTCCGGCAGTGGAGAAAGACAACATGGCGACGCGGGGTGTCTCGCCGGTCAGCGCGCGGTATGACGCTGCGGAGGCGCGGGCAATTTCGGCCATTTCATTGGCGTCAGGATCCACAACAAGACCGCAATCCGCAAAGATATGTGCGCCTTTCACGATGTGATGTTCCTTGCAGTAGAGCATGAAAAAGAACGAGGAGACCATCGCCGAATTTGGCGCCTTCCCGATGATCTGAAGTGCGGTGCGCACAGTGTCGGATGTGGTCTCGGCAGCGCCGCCGACGGTGCCATGGGCGCGGCCGGTTTGCACCAAGAGCGCCGCATAGGTCAGGCGGTGACGGACTTGCGCGGCGGCTTTTTCCGGCGTCATGCCTTTGTGCGCACGCAAAGACACCAATGCGTCGCGGAATTCTTCAAACAGGGGGGTGTTATTGGGGTCGTGGATCTCGATGTCGCCCGCAACGTCCTCAAGGGTGGTGCCGTGGGATGCGAGATGCTCCGCGATGGTCTCCGGGTTGCCTACCAAAAGAACGCGGGCGACCTTTTCTTTGCGGATCATGAGCGCAGCCTCTGCTACGCGGGGATCATCGCCCTCAGAAAGGGCGATGATTTTGTCAGAGCCGCTGGCGGCACCAAGTATCTGGCGGAGCGGCTTCAAGGGGTCAGCTTCCGGTCTGTGGGACCATGTCCGCCGCATCGATGCCCGCCACGGAAACGGGCTTTTTCATCGCGTCACGACGGAAGGGTTCACCCAGTTCCTGGTTGATCATCGCTTCGATCAGGGTGGTTTTGCCATGGTTCATCTGATCGTCGATGGCTTTGTTCAGCGCGGCGGTCAGCTCGTCCATGGTGCGGGCGACAACGCCTTCCAGACCACAGGCCTGTGCGATGCCAGCATAAGACACGGATGTGTCCAGCTCGGTGCCGACAAAGTTGTCGTCAAACCAGAGTGTGGAGTTCCGCTTTTCTGCGCCCCACTGGTAGTTGCGGAAGACGATTTGTGTCACGGCGGGCCATTCGCCACGTCCAATTGCAGTGAGCTCGTTCACCGCGATACCAAAGGCACCGTCACCGGCAAAGCCGCAGACCGGCACGTCTGGCTGACCGATTTTTGCGCCAACGATGGCTGGCAGACCGTAGCCACAAGGGCCAAACAGGCCAGGTGCCAGATATTTGCGGCCTTCTTCAAAAGACGGGTAGGCATTGCCGATGGCGCAGTTGTTGCCGATGTCGGAGCTGATGATGGCTTCGCGCGGCAGAGCAGATTGGATCGCACGCCATGCCATACGTGGGGACATCCAGTCTGGTTTGTCCGCGCGGGCGCGTTCGTTCCAGCTGGTGCCCGGATCGTCGTCTTCGTGGTCCATGGACGAGAGCTGCTGTGCCCAGGCGGATTTGGTTTTGGAAATGCGGGCTTTGCGCTCTTCGCGACCAGCATCCCCCGCATTGTCGGCGAGTTGGTCGAGAATGCCTGTGGCCACTTTGGCGGCGTCGCCGACAATTCCCACTTCGACCTTTTTGGTCAGGCCGATGCGGTTTGGATTGATGTCCACTTGAATGATTTTGGCATCCGCTGGCCAATACTCCATGCCGTAGCCCGGCAGAGTGGAGAAGGGGTTCAGGCGGGTGCCGAGGGCCAGAATAACGTCAGCCTCTTTGATGAGCTCCATACCCGCTTTGGAGCCGTTGTAGCCCAATGGGCCGGCAAACAGCGGGTGGTTGCCCGGGAAGGCATCGTTGTGCTGGTAGCCAACGCACACCGGCGCATCGAGGCGTTCGGCCAGCGCGATGGAGGCGGAAATGCCGCCATCAGACAGAACCGTGCCCGCGCCGTTCAGGATCACCGGGTTTTTTGCGGAGGACAGCAGAGCGGCGGCGTCGGCCACGGAGTTGGTGCCACCGGAGGAGGCCTCAAACTCGATTGGATCCGGGATGTCGATGTCGATCACTTGAGTCCAGAAATCGCGCGGAATGTTGAGTTGGGCCGGGCCACAGAGGCGCTTGGCCTGGCTGATCACGCGGGTGAGAACCTCGGCGACGCGGGAAGGGTCACGCACCTCTTCCTGATA
>NZ_CAJXIV010000161.1 GCF_913054185.1 uncultured Shimia sp. | reverse complement strand
GCGGCGTGGCTGTCCATGGTCAGTCCTTTCGATGAGGCGTGTGGGGTTACGCTCTCATCAGACGGCAGGGCTGTGGTGTTTGTCAAATCTTGCGGGATGCGGTGTTAGCGCCGCTCTGCCGCAATCGCCAGGCCATCGGCGACGGCGGTGAAGACCTCAGAGACTTTGTGATCAGCCTGCGGGAAGCGTGCTTTGGCGGTGTCTTGGACCACAGAGAGCAGGCTGGAGCCGCCGACGTAGATCACTTGGGTGATGTCCTGCGTGGCGGTGTTGGTTTCTGCCAGAATGTCCATCATCGCTTGGTCCAGTTTGGCAGCGTGGCCGGCGAGGATGTCTGGGAGCAGGTCGGCGGGCAGGGCAGGGGTCAGGCTGGCGTCCAGCACGGAGAGGTCGATTTTTGGGTTGGCGAAAGCTTTGCTGGCGGAGACTTTGCCGGCTTCCACAGCAAAGGCGATGTCGTGGCCCAGCTCGTCGCGCAGGACTTCGGCAAGGCGGGCGATTTGGTCGGGGGCTTGGGCCTGGCGCAGCATGTCGTCCACGGCGCGGCGGGTTTGCGCGGTGTAGAGGAAGGGGATTTTCTCCCAGGTGGCGAGGTCGTTGAAGATCGCCGCCGGGGCGGTGTGGGTGCCGCTGCCAAACTGGTTGCGCAGCTCGGTGCCGCGCCCCAACAGGGGCATGACGCGGTTGATGCTGATGGCGCGGTCAAAGTCGGTGCCGCCGACGCGCACGCCGTGGTTGGCGAGCGTGTCGATGCCCGCGTTGGTGGTGCGGAAGAGGGTGAAATCTGAGGTGCCGCCGCCGATGTCGACGATCAGACCCAGTTGGCCGGGTTGGTTGAGGGCTCCGTTGGCGATGGCGGCGGCCTCGGGTTCGGCCATGAAGGTGACATCCGTGAAACCAGCGGCGAGGTAGCAGGCGCGCAGATCGGCTTCGGCCTGGGCCTCGCGCGGGTCGTCTGCGCCGTGAAAGACCACCGGGCGGCCGGAGAGGGCGTGGTCAAAGGTCAGGCCGGTTTGCGCTTCGGCGGTGGTTTTGATGTGGCGCAGGAAGCGCGCGATGATGTCGACAAAGGTCACGCGTTCGTTCAGGACCTGGCGTTTTTCATGCATCAGCGTGGTACCAAGCACGCGTTTGAGGGCGCGCATGAAGCGGCCTTCGATGCCGTCTAGCAACGCTTGGTTGGCGGGAGTGCCGAGCAGGGTTTTGCGGCTGTCGTAGTCAAAGAAAAACGTGGTCGGCAGGGTGGTTTCACCGTGCGCGAAAGTCATCAGATGCGGCGCGCCGTTCACTGCAACCCCTGCGGCGGAGTTGGAGGTGCCAAAGTCGATGCCAAGGGTGTGGGTGTGCATGGTCCGGTCTCCGCCAATAAAACGAAGGCGCGGGTTTAGAATTTGTTGTGGGGGTGGTCAAGGGCTCAGAACAGCGGGCCTGATGGGGCGCTGAGCAAAAGGGCCTCGCGTTCGTCGTACAGGCCGCGCATTTGTGGGGTTTCGAGGTGGGTCATGAACAGCCGTGTGACGGGCACCTGTTGCCAATAGAGCGCGGCGTGGCGTTTGGATTGGCCGTCTTTGAGGAAGCGCAGGGCCACCGCTTGGCTAAAAGTTGCGGAAGTGAAGCCGGTGGGCCGTGGCCGGGTCAGGGGAGCGTCGGAATAGATCACACGGTAGAGCGGAACGTGGGTGATCTCAAGCATGTTAAAGGCGGCGCGCAGGAAGGCGAGGCGGGTCAGAATGTGGCGTTTGCGGTGGGGCAGGGCTTTGTCGCCGGACATCTCGGTGGTGTCGCGCAGGATGCGACCGTCAAAGGGGCAGAGGCCGAGGTCTGCCAAGGCCAGCCGGTGGGCTTTGATGGTTTCACCGGCGTGCGGGTTGCTGACGTAGTGCGCGGCGACATCAGCCTCGATGTGCTGAACGTTGTGGTGCGCGAGCCAATTACTCAGAACCTCAGGGTTTGCAAAAGCGGTGCACGTCTCTGGTGATAGCGGTGCGTTTGGGCTGTGGCCTGCATTGGTAAGCCAACTGTGGGCTTCAGCCGTCAGTCTTGTAAGGTGCGTTTCAGTTTCGATGCGTTGGGCAGCGTCCGCAGCAACATGAAGCGGATGGTTGAGGCGCGTGCTGGCAGTATTGAGGGCGTCTTGTGTGGTTTTGGGCAACGTGGGAGCGGTGGCATCGCAGAGGAATTTATCTGACTGCCAAACGGGAAAATTCCACCGAACGCCTTTGTCTTCAAAATCAAGAACCTCAACCGTAAAGCTGGCGGTGTCCTCGCTAAAGGCTGTGACACGAACAGGGGTACACCGCGGGTCGCGCATCCAGAGCTTGGCGCCGCGCGTTAAGTTGACGAGCGTGGCGACCTCAGCCTGCGGAGGTGGCGTGTGTGTGATCAGATCACCGGACCCATGTGCACGCCACGTCAGGCAGCGAGGCTGGCAAGGGTGATCAGGGTTGCAAGAATTAGGATAATTCGTGTCATCGGCCTGCTCTCAATGGATGGTTTGTTTTTGGCCAAGTTTGCGGTCGGTGAGCATTTTGGGTCAAGGGGGGTACGAAACACGGGCCAAATACGAGTCTTTTTGGCATCGCCTTGCACTCGAGTGCGCAAAGAAAAAGGGCGACCTAAGGGCCGCCCTTTCAAAGACTGATGTTGTTTGGCTTAGCCCTGCAGGGAGCGTACTTCCAAATCACCTTCTTCACGCGCTTTCATGGCGCGGGCGGCGGCGTGGGACGCGGCGGCCGTGGTGAAGTAGGGGATACGGTCGTACAGCGCCACGGAGCGGATTTCGCGGCTGTCGTTCACTGCCTGTGCACCCTCGGTGGTGTTCATCACCAAGGAGATGTCGCCGTTCTTGAGCAGGTCGACAATATTTGGGCGACCTTCATAGACTTTGTTGACCTTCTCACATGTGACGCCATTTTTCGACAGCCACGCGGCGGTGCCGGAGGTCGCCACAACCGTGAAGCCCATACCAATCAGGATGTTGGCCGCGTCGATCATCATCACGGTCTTGTCAGAGTCTTTGACCGAGATGAAGGCTTTGCCTTCGGTTGGCAGGATCATGCCTGCGCCCATTTGTGCCTTCAGGAAGGCGCGGGCAAAGGAGCGATCCCAGCCCATGACTTCGCCGGTGGAGCGCATTTCTGGACCCAAGATGGTGTCGACGCCGGGGAAACGGGCAAATGGCAGCACGGCTTCTTTGACGGAGAACCACGGCATGTCGGGATCGGCCAGCGTCATTTGGTCGGCGATGGGCTGATCCTTTGTGCTGTCGAGTTCCACATATGGTGCGCGTTTTGGGAAGTCGGCGAGTTTCTCACCGGCCATGATGCGTGCGGCGATGGAGGCAATCGCGCTGTCGGTGGATTTGGCGACAAAAGGCACGGTGCGGCTGGCCCGTGGGTTGACCTCGATGAGGAAAATCTCGCCATCTTTAACAGCGAACTGGATGTTCATCAGACCAACCACATTCAGAGCAATCGCCAGTGCGTGTGTCTGTTTCTTGATCTCGGTGATGGTGGCGGCGTCCAGCGAGTACGGTGGCAGTGAGCAGGCGCTGTCGCCGGAGTGCACGCCAGCTTCCTCGATGTGCTGCATGATGCCAGAGATGTGCACATCTTTGCCGTCGCACAGCGCGTCCACGTCCAATTCAACCGCACCGGAGAGGTAGCTGTCGAGCAGCACAGGGCTGTC
>NZ_CAJXIV010000160.1 GCF_913054185.1 uncultured Shimia sp. | reverse complement strand
GGGCAGTTTGTCGGCACACATGCGGCCCTGATCGTCGGTGGGGACACGTTCGATGTTGTCGGAGCCAAGGCCAATCAGGCGCAGGGATTTGAGCACGGTGGCGTGGATTTCTGCGCTGGCGATCACGCGCAGGGCAGGGGCACCAAACAGGCTTTTGCCACGGGGGTGGCCGAGGCGGTCCAACAATGTGTCGCGCGCGGTGGCCAGCAGCGTCATGTTGGCCATGGTCGCGCCGGTGGTGAAGGCACCTTCGGTCTGGGCGGGCAGATCCAGCAGATCGATGGTCCAGCGCACGGCGGTTTGCTCCATCTGTATCACCGAGGGGCCGGTGTCTGCATTGGCACACTGATCCCAGGCAGACAGCAGGGCGCGGGCACCGGAGGCGGCGGGTAGGGCACCGCCAATGACGTAGCCGAAGTAACGGCCAGCGGCGGTGGCAACGGTGCCGGCACCACCCGCGTCTTGCATCAGGGAGAGCACGTCGTTGGGGGTCTGGCCGTTTTGGGGGAGTGGGGTGTTAAGCGCAGAGAGTTGGGCTGTGTCCGCGTTCACTTGGCGGTCCGAGAGCGATTGCAGGTAAGTTGCGCCAAGTTTTGCGCCTTGCGAGTAGGCTTGGGCTTGGCGGGTGAGGGGATCATGGGATAGGGTCATATCGAGATCGATCTATATAAGGAATCATCTATATTGATAATTGACGATATAGAGAAAGAGTCAACTGAGTCGGTGACGGCGCAGGCAAAAGTCTTTGCCGCGTTGTCCAGTCCGGTGCGGTTACAGATCATGCTGTGGCTGTTGGACCCACGACCGCATTTTGCGCCACAGGTGGATGGGGATTTGGTAGAGGATGGCGTCTGTGTGGGGCGGATTGTTGAGAAGCTGGACCTGTCGCAGCCCACGGTGAGCGCCCATATGAAGAAGCTGAGTGCCGCCGGATTGGTGCGCGGCAAGAAGATCAACAACTGGATTTTCTATAAGCCGCAGCGAGAGGCAATGAAGGTGGCTGGTGTGGTGTTGGGGGTGCCAAAATAGCGACCTGGACTCTCGGGACAGAAAAAGGCCAGCCTCTTGCGAGACTGGCCTTTGGTGTTCTTTGGTCTGAAAAATTGAGAGCTTACGCCCCGCCCAGATGCTCCACGTGGTTGCGCAGCTCTTCGGCCTCTTGGCGGGCATCCCGCAGGCCGTCCATGGCGGCGCGCAGTTCGGCTTCGGTTTGGGCCAGCTGATTGGTCAATTCGGCCTCACGCTGCTGGAGATAGGTGATCGCTTGATCGCGGGTTTCTTCAGCTTCGTGCAGCTCCTGGGACATGCGCTCCAGTTGGTCGACGTCTGCTTGCGCGACGCGGGTGAAGCGGTGCACCAGCCAATTGGCAAACCAGCCCATGCAGAAGGCCACAAACAGAATGACGGCTGTGGTCAGGATGAACTCAATTCTGGTCATTGCTCTGGTCCTCTGCGCCGTCTTGTGGTGCGGCGTTGTCTGTGGGTGTCTCTGTGGTGGTGTCATCAGCCGTGTCAACGGCGGCGTCTGCCTCTGGGGTGGCGACTGCGTCTGTGGCTGTGTCGTCGGTGGCGGCGTCCTCAGAAGGGGCTGCCTCGTCGGTGGTCTCGGTCGCGGCTTCTGACGCTGTCTCGCCGGTGTCCTCTGAAGCGGCCTCAGGGGTGTCCGCCTCGGTTGCCTCAGCTTCGTCATCGCTTGCTGCTGCGTCGGCTTGGGTGGCTTCAGCCTCAGTTTCGGTCGCGTTTACCGCAGCGTCGGTGGTCTCAGTAGCCTCTTCAGCGGCAGCGGCCTCAGCCTGTTCCGCTTCCGGTACAATACGGACAAACTCGATGCGGCGGTTGGCTTCGCGACCCTCAGCGGTGTCGTTGTCCCCGATCGGTTGGCTTTCGCCATAGCCAAGTGCAAGGAAGCCTTTGGTCAGAACGCGGCGATCTTGCAGGGCGGTCAAAACGGCCAGAGCGCGGGTTTGCGACAGGGCCTGGTTCATGCTCTCGCGGCCTTGGCTGTCGGTGTGGCCCTGGATCTCGATTTGCAGATCAGGACAGGCGTTCAGCTCTTCGGCCAGTTTGTCGATGATCGCAGCAGCGCTTTCGTCCAATGTGCCGCTGCCCGGTTCAAAGGCAATTTTGGTCTCGTCCTGCAGTGCTTTGATATTGGCCATACACTCTTCATTGGTGGGCAGGCCTGCAAGCGGGTCCAGCGCCTCAACATAGGTCACGTTGATCGCGAAATGATCGGTTTGGCTTAACTTTGCGGCCAGCAGCTGTGCAATGCGGCTGTTGGTTTCGGTGTTGCCGGTTTTGCCGGTGATAGACACGGACTCAGGTGTCACCAGAAGCGCGCCGTTGTTGAGCATGGTGAGCGCGTCCAATCCAGCCATCACGCGGAACGGCCAAGTGGGGGGCAGGGTCTCGTCCAATCGGGTCGCCATATGCACGGTTTCGGTGCCAAAACGGGCGCGGGCGTAGGCGTCGGTGGTGTCCCGAGCGATGTCGTTGGGCAGGCGGCCGCGCAATTGCACCAGACCTTCGGGGCTGAGCGTGGCGGTGAACTCCTGAGCCACAGCCCCGTCGTCGTCAGCCTCGGGTGTGGGTGGCAAGATGGCCAACAGGGCAAAGGCTTCGGGCAGGGTGCCTTCGAGTTCGCCAATTACCCGATCAAACAAGGCCTGGTCGGTGCCCATCAGCGCGGTCAGAGTGATGTCAGCATCTGAGATGGTCAGCGTGCCGCCGCCAAGGTCGCCAAGACCACGCATCGCGGAGGCCACGGCGTCCGCCCAGCGGGTGGAGGGCACACCAAGGCCAATCACACATTCGGTGTTGCCGGTCAGGCCAGCAGCGCGGGCGGCGGTTAGAATGCGGGCGCGCGCTTTGTCGGTGTCCGCAGAACAGGCATCAAACCGTGCACCATCCTCGTCCATCAGGAAACGCAGCGTGAACGGCGTGATGACGGGGCGCGGGGCGGAGATATCTAGGTTGATCTCAAGCCCAGTTGGTGCGCGGCGGGTGAGGTCAATCTCCAGCTCGGCACGCTCTTCTGGGCTGTCGGCCATGGCGGTCACGTCAACGCGGCCTGCCTTCACCGAGATTTTGGACCGTGGCAGGTCTTTCAATGCGGAGATGGCAAAGCGGGTGGCCGACGACCAGCCAGACGGTGCGGCGTAATCGGCAGTTTCCAACAGATCCGCAACTTCGCCATTGGCGGAGATATCTTTGAGTTCGCGCAACATACGGTCACGATCTGCGCTTTCTGGGATCAGGCCGATCAGCGAGATGCCGGCGTCATTGCGCAGGATTTCTACCGAAAACCGGGGGGGCGCGATGGCGGCAGTGGCGGGCACCTCCATGTTGTCGATCACCCGCGCGGCATCAACGATGCGGCCGGCGGCGGAGATGGCTTTGAAGCGGTCTGCTTCAGAAGGAGCCACGCCCGCGAGGAAGATCTGCAAGCCTTCGGCGTGCACTTCTGCCCAGTCCATGCCGGACTTGGAAAGTTCGTGCTCTACCGTGGTTTTGGAAGTGTCTTCGATCAGGTCGGCAGACAGGCTTGCGGCAACGAGGCTCAGAAGCCCCGCCGTGGCGAAGGTAACAAAAAGGATGAGGAGGGAAGAAAGTCGCATTTAGAAAGTGTGGTCCGTCCAGTGGTGCATGGTTGATACGGCGTTATGGCCCAGCTTGCAATCACAGGAAAAAGGCGACGGCGAAAAACAGCAGAGGGATGAGGCCGGTGTCGCGGTTGGCGCGGAACAGGCGCAGGAGGACAGCGGAATCGTCCGTGTCGAGTTGGCGCAATTGCCATTGCATGTGCCACCCCATGGCGAGCGGTCCCAAAAGCGCGACGGCCATTGCGGCAGGGCTGTGGTTGATGGTGACCATCA
>NZ_CAJXIV010000159.1 GCF_913054185.1 uncultured Shimia sp. | reverse complement strand
ACCGCCGATGCCATGGCAAACACACCGGGGTCGCCTGAACTCACAACCACAACACGTTTGCCTTCGGCGGCCATTTCCAGAGCGTGGCGAGCGCGGTCGATTTCCACGCGATTGTCAGATGCATGCAGAGTTAGGTTTGGGTTTTGCGCCACGCGCTCCACATAGGGAATATACCCAACCGCATCCGTGGCTTCGGCCAAAACAGCCTGCACCTGTGGAGTCACCAGCCCATCGTCACCGGGTCCGATACCTACAATCTGTACCCAGCCGCTCATGGCCGCCGTCCTTGTCCGTGCACCACAATGATCGAGAAATAGGGTGTGCCGTGATCCGTGGTTTCCGACAGTTTTTGCACGTTTTGTTTCTGCATTGTCGCGAATTGCACCAGCCACGCTTCGTCAAACCGGTTCGACGTTTTCAACGCGCGGATGACCTTGTCGTAGTTGGAGCCGATTTTCATAACCACCATTGCGTCGGTGTCCGCCATGTGACGGGTGAGTTTATCCTCATCCAGTGTGCCCATCAGCACGGTCAGCACATCGTCGCCCCATGTGATAGGGGCTTCGGTGGCCGTCCACGCGCCGGACATGCCGGTGATGGCGGGCACAACTTGGGTCGGCACAACGTCACGCACGCGGGCATAGATGTGCATAAAGGAACCGTAGAAAAACGGGTCGCCTTCACAGAGCACAACCACATCTTCGCCGGACTTGGCCAGCGTGATCAGGTGTTGTGTGACCTCTTCATAGAATGCTGACAGGGCCTCATTGTAGCGCGGGTCATGTACCGAGATTTCCGTGGTGACCGGGTACTCCATCGGGAACTCAATTGCCGTTTCGGGCAACATGCCATCGACAATGGCGCGCGCCTGACCTTTGCGACCTGCTTTGCGGAAGAAAGCCACGTGTTTGGCATTGGTGATCAGGCGGTGCGAACGCACGCTCATCAGGTCGGGATCGCCGGGGCCAAGTCCGACGCCGTGGATTGTTCCGGTCTTGGTCATTCTTTGCGGCTCGCAATTGCGTTGATGGCTGCCACGGTCATGGCAGAACCGCCAAGACGGCCTTCGACAATCATGCAGGGCACTGGTTGATCGTTCCAAAGCGCGTCTTTGCTCTCCATTGCGCCAACAAAACCCACAGGACAGCCAATGATGGCGGCAGGGCGTGGGCAGTCCGGATCTTCGAGCATGTTCAGCAGGTGGAAGAGGGCGGTGGGTGCGTTGCCGATGGCGACAATTGCCCCGCCCAATCGGTCGCGCCAGTGTTCCAGAGCCGCAGCGGAGCGGGTGTTGCCAATTTTGGCAGCCAACTCATAAATACCGTCGGCGTGCAGCGTACAAAGCACCTCGTTGTTCGAGGGCAGGCGCGGACGTGTCACACCCTCACTCACCATGCGGGCGTCACAGAAAATCTGTGCGCCGTCTTGCATGGCTTTGCGCGCAGCCGCCACCATGCCGGGGGTGAATTTCACGTGTTTCTCAAGGCCGATCATACCGGCGGCATGGATCATGCGAACCACCACCTGCTCTTCATCTCTGTCAAAGCTTGCCAGATCGGCCTCGCGCCGGATGGTGGCAAAGCTTTCGTCATAAATCGCCTGACCGTTCTTTTCGTATTTGTAGGGCACTAAAGCTCTCCTCGGGCTTCAAGTAGGGTGTCAGGCGCAAGGCCGGTTTTGCTCGGCGCATCCCATGGGTGGCCGTTTTTGACAAGATCAAATGCGCCGCCATGTCCAACCAGTGTGGTTGCGCATGTCCTTGGACGGGCGCAGCCTTTGGAACAGCCAGAGACATGCAGAGGTGTTGGCAGTTGGGCTGCCAATTGACGCGCAAGTTGGCGGGTTTCCACGGTGGAGGAATTGCACAAAGGCGCGCCGGGGCACGCGTCGACGTGTAAGAGTGGGTCGTGCACGTTTGTGATGAAGGCTTCGGTGTCTGCCATTTCCGCGCCTTCTAGCAGGAACAACCGCCATGGTGTGACCCGCATGGCAACGGCATGGGTTGCCTGCACAAGATGCGCAAGCCGGGCCGCTTCAATTTGGCCAAAGGCCACGCCAAAAATCGCACCCAACGAGGTGTCTCCGGGCACGGGGGGCTTTTGTGGCGCGGCAGGCAGCACGGCTTGCCATGCCGCAGGTAGCGGCGCCAGAGCCACATGCGCGGCCATACGGCGGCGGGCCGGGCCATCCGTGTCGACAAACCACTGCGCCATTTCCAGAAGCGCGTCGACCGCGGTGTCGATAGTCACTGCGCGTCCGCGAGATGCGCCATCTGCGCGCAATATCAATTTGCCATTGGTGTCACGTTCGATGCGAATGTCTGCTGATTTGTCAGAGAGTTGCGGGCCGCCTTGCAGATCAATGGCATGGCCCATTTTTGGCGGTAGGCTAGGGAACTCGCCAAGGCGCGCGACCAATTCGGTTGCCACGCGGTATGTATCATCACCTTCCTGCCACAGCGGCGGGATCAGGATGTTGCGGCGGCTTTCCAAAGCTGGATCATCTGGCAGCAGGTCGAGGTGGTGCAGCGCCGCCAGGACTGCCTCGTGGTCCGCTTCTTTGACGCCGCGAATTTGCAGGTTGGCGCGGCTGGTCAGATCGATCAAGCCGGAGCCAAACTTCTCGGCCGTTTCACACAAGCCAAGTACCTGTTCGTGTGTCAGTCGCGCCATCAATGGGCGCACACGCACCACCAGACCGTCGCCGGACATCATGGGTTCGTAGGCACCGGGGCACCAGCCTTTGGCGTCCGGGCGGCTCATGACGCACGCTCCAGATCTGCGAGAATGGAGTTGCGGCGGGTGACCCACAGGCCCGCGACATGCAGTGCGGCAAAGCGGTCCCGCATGGCGGCCAAAGCTTGCGGGTTTTCGCGCTCCAGAAAAGCAATGATTTCGTCATTGCCCAATGTGGCATCGTGGTAAGCGTCAAACAGTTGCGGGGGCACTGCGCCGGCCAGATTGGCAAAGGCGCCCATATGATCCAGCGTCGCGGCGATCTCGGCACCACCCCGGAAGCCATGACGCATCATACCCGCCAGCCAATCCGGGTTGGTGGCGCGGGCATGTACAACGCGGGCAATCTCTTCGGTCAGGCTGCGCGCACGCGGGTTTTCCGGGTTGGTGTTGTCCATGTGGTAGAGATTGGCATCCCCACCGGTGATGGCCTGTGCGGCGGCAAAACCCGCTTCATGCGCGGCATAATCGGAGGCCACCAGCACATCGGTTTCTGGTAGGTCTTGCAGGTGTACAAAGCTGTCCGCCGCACCCACACGGCTGCGGATGCCATCAAGGTCTTTGGTGCCTTCGCCAGTGTCGAGCGCATAAGCTGAAGCGTTGAGCCAGGCTTCGCCTGCCGACATGCGGCCTTCGTCGGAGTAATTCTCGATCTCATGTCCCATACCAAGACCATAGCTGCCCGGCGCGGGGCCATAGACACGCGGTGCGGTGATGCGCCCCGCAAAGGGGTTCCAATCGGAGGCTTCGTCACGTTCAGCGAGAGCTTTCACAGCTTGGCCAAAAAGGGTGGAGAGCGTTGGGAAGACGTCGCGAAACAGGCCGGATACGCGTAGAGTGACATCGATACGCGGGCGCTCCAGCAAGGCAATGGGCAGGATCTCAACACCGGAGACGCGCTCGGAGCCTTCGTCCCACACAGGTTTTGCGCCGAGAAGATGCAACGCCATGGCAAACTCTTCGCCGGCGGTGCGCATGGTGGCGGATCCCCAAAGGTCCACGATCAGGTTTTTGGGGTAGTCGCCTTCCTCCTGCAAATGCCGACGGACCAGCTCTTCGGCAAGTTTCACCCCCTGTGCATAGGCCGATCGCGACGGGACAGAGCGCGGGTCGGTGGTGTAGAGGTTGCGGCCCGTGGGCAG
>NZ_CAJXIV010000158.1 GCF_913054185.1 uncultured Shimia sp. | reverse complement strand
ACCTCTGGCCTCTGCCTTCGGAGGGCAGCGCTCTATCCAGCTGAGCTACAGGTGCCTAAGGTCGGGGTATAGCCAGTGTGGCTACGCCCCGCAATCGCAAAATGAACGTCTAACCAAAGAGTTCGTGCGCCAATTCAAGTGCATCGATGAGCGTGTCCGCTTCATCTGTGGTGTTGTACAAGCCAAAGCTGGCCCGGCAGGTTGCAGACACACCTAGATGCTCCATCAAGGGGCCCGCACAGTGATGCCCTGCCCGTACTGCTACGCCCTTTTTGTCCAGGATCGTGGAAATGTCATGTGCGTGCGCCGCGCCATCCAATGTGAAGCTGAAGATCGCGGCTTTGTCAGCTGTTGTACCCTGAACTTGCAGCCAATTGAGACCCGCCAGTTTCTGCATAGTATAGTCACGTAGCTTGGCCTCATGCGCCGCAACATTCTCCATGCCCAGCTCCATCAAGTAGTCCAATGCCACGCCAAAGCCAATGGTCTGTACAATACCTGGCGTTCCAGCCTCAAACTTCATGGGAGGATCGTTGTAGATCACAGCCTCTTTGGAGACCTCTTTGATCATGTCGCCGCCGCCAATGAACGGACGCATCTCTGCCATACGTTCGGATTTGCAGTAAATCGCACCGGAGCCAGACGGCCCGTACAGTTTGTGGCCAGTTATAGCATAGAAATCGCACCCAATGTCCTGCACATCCACCGGCGCATGCACTGAACCCTGAGAGCCATCTACAAGCACCGGCACTCCTTTGGCATGCGCGCCCTCTGTGATGGCTTTCACGTCCACCATAGTGCCCAACACATTGGAGCACTGCGTCACGGCAATCAGTTTGGTTTTTGACCCTATCGCGTCCAGCACAGCCTGAGGGTCCAAAGCGCCAGAGCTGTCCACATCCACCCACTTGAGCACCACTCCCTGACGTTCACGCAGGAAGTGCCACGGCACGATGTTGGCATGGTGTTCCATCACCGACAGGATAATCTCATCGCCAGCTTCCAGACGGGGCATAGCCCAGCCATAAGCCACCATGTTGATGCCTTCGGTGGTGCCGGAATTCAGAACAATCTCATCTTCACTGGCCGCATTTAGAAACTTGGCAATCTTGCCACGCACCGCTTCGTATTTGTCCGTCGCAAGGTTGGAAAGATAGTGCAACCCGCGGTGAACATTTGCATATTCCATTGAATACGCCTGCGTGATTGCATCAATCACCACCTGCGGTTTTTGCGAGGATGCACCATTGTCCAGATAGACCAATGGTTTGCCGTTTACTTCGCGGCTTAAGATAGGAAAATCAGCACGGATTTTTTTGACGTCATACATTTTAAGACATTCCAATAGCGGTCGCTGCACCAAGCGACAAAAGCATCGTCATCCCAACGGTCATACCCAGCATGGTGATCAACACCAACATCACGGCTTTCCCAAGGCTGTTAAACCCATGGATAACATTAATGAAATTCAAAACGACCCAGATCGAATACAGACCGACTCCCATCACGAAAATCAGTGCCAGACCAGGCATGGCCAGCATCAGTAACAAGGATGCCATCTGAACCGCAAACCGCATGTATTGCAGCCACCCAATGGCCAACAATATATCGTCAAACCGCCCTCGCCCCCCAATCGCACGTCCTCCCCAGTAGAAAGAGAAGACAAGCAGCACCAGTCCGCATCCAAGAATTGTCGTGTACAGGAAGGGCGCCGTGAGGAACGGAACGTTCAATTCAGGAGGGGCCGGAAACAGAGTCAGTGTTGCGAAATGCGCCAGCGCATTGAGCACAATACCAAGTGCGAGGATCATCCACGCCACATTGCGCGGTACGGGCCGGCTCATAAGCGCCACGGCCGCTTCACTCGGATCGCGCGCAGTTAGCCAGAACAGAGCGGTCAATTGCTTTCTCACGTGGACACCCTACCCGCTTCCAGCAAACCAGAAATCCAGATCCAAACAAAGGCAAAGAACCACAGTGCGCCAACAATGGTCAACGCGGAACTCTCGCCGATGAAACCTTCAACCAAACCTACCAAAAGGAACAACGGTCCCGTCGCCAACATCGCCCAAAACAAAGCGAAACGCGCCCCAAAGCTGGATTGCTTCCGACCAAAAGCACGCAACAGTAGATGCGAAACAAGCGCCAAGGTCATCATTATCAACGGAAGCAAAAACATCAAAGCGAACAAATTGGCCCCAAGCAGCGGATTCAACTCTGTGCCCGTCAAATGCGCCTCACGCGCCAACGCCGGCCATCGCGACACAAAGATCACGCAGCAAGCAGCCATCAGGATCGCGAATGCACGGTCTTCCCGCTCGCCCATTGCCAACCGGCGCGAAACTACCGCACGCGGAGTGCGGTAGCTGGCCATCATATCACTCGTCACAGACATCAGCCGCGCCGACGCTCCAACCAGGACTCCAAACGCCCGACAATTTCATCACGCAACGCTTCGCTTTCCACTTCTTCTACCGCCTCTGCCACAAAGGACATCACCATAAGATCAGTTGCAATGTCTTTGGGAACACCACGCGCACGAAGATAAAACAACGCATCCTCGTCAATCGCGCCTGAGGTGGATCCATGAGAACAGGCCACGTCATCGGCATAGATTTCCAGCTCGGGCTTGGCCAAGAACTGGCTGTCACCGTCCAAAAGCAGCGATTGGCTGATCTGATAGCCATCGGTTTTCTGTGCGCCCGCCTTCACCAGGATTTTGCCCTGGAAAACGCCGGTGGCACCATTGCGCAGCACTTTTTTGAAGACCTGACGGCTTTCGCAGTTCACCGCATCATGGGTCACAAAAACCGTGTCATCGTGATGGAAATCTCCATCCCCCATGCAGGCACCAGCCACGTGAGCGACAGCATTATCGCCGGTCAACTCCAGCACAGCTTCATTGCGGGTCAGGCGACCGTTCACAGTCAAAGTGAAGCTCTTAAACACACTTTCGGTGCCCAAACGGCCAAACAAATGGGTCACAGCTCGGCGTTCATGGTCTCGGCCTTGCGCCCGTACATGGTGAAAAGCTGCGCCATCCGCAACATCCACTTCCATGGATTTGTTGAACCGGGCCGCTGCTGGACCGTTTTCCAGAACCGTCACTTCTGCGCCCGCGTCCAGTTTGATCACGTGATGCAAAATTGCGTCAGAGTTGTCAGCCTTATGCTGATAAATCAAGTTCACAGGCTTCTCAACTTTGCCAGTCACGTGAATTATCACGCCATCAGTGGCAAACGCGGAGTTCAGAGCCGCCAAAGGCCGCTCAACTGGTGTTTGACCATTGGTTTCCAACTGACCATACAGGTCTTTGGCCCAATGAATGTCTTTCTCCGCAATATCCGCCAAACGCTCAATCGACAGGCCTTCACCTGCCAACACGTCCGACTGATCCGCATCAAACACACCGTCCACAAAAACAACCTTGATACGATCAAAGCTGTCAAACATCGGAGCTTCGCCAGTCTCAAACACAGCCGCCGAGGGTACTTCCGCTTGGGTCAGCGTGTCCGGACGGGTGTATCTCCAATACTCGTCCCGACGTTCCGGCAGCCCCATCTCACGCAGGCGACCCAAAGCCGCCTCACGTGCTTCTGTGGCCCACTGACCACCCGCTGGAACGGTCATTCCGTCCAGTCGCGCTGCCGCGGCCTCTTGTTTCTTCGCCAGAGCCGTCATTACGCCATCTCCGCCAGAATGTCGGCGTAACCGTTTTTCTCAACTTCCAGTGCCAGCTCAGGACCACCGGTTTTGATGATGCGGCCGTCCGCCATGATGTGCACGACGTCTGGTTTGATGTGATCCAGCAGACGCTGGTAGTGGGTGATAACGAGGAAGCCACGGCCTTCATCACGCAGCGCGTTCACGCCTTCTGACACCAGCTTCATCGC
>NZ_CAJXIV010000157.1 GCF_913054185.1 uncultured Shimia sp. | reverse complement strand
CATGTCTTCCATGGTCAGATCCGGCAAGTCGCAATCTTTGCTTTCCGCCATCGCCACCAGCGAGCCAGTCACATGGTGCGCATCCCGGAACGGCATGTCCAACGCCCGCACCAGCCAATCGGCCAGGTCGGTAGCTGTGGAGAAACCACTGCCTGCCGCCGCTTCAAGGCTGTCTTGGTTGGCGGTCATGTCTTTGACCATGCCTTCCATCGCAGCCAGTGCCAGCATGAGGTTGTCAGCCGCATCAAACACCTGCTCTTTGTCTTCCTGCATGTCTTTGGAATAGGTCAGCGGCAGGCCTTTCATCACCATCAAAAGCGCGGTGTTTGCGCCAAAAATCCGGCCAATCTTGGCGCGGATCAACTCGGCGGCATCCGGGTTCTTCTTCTGTGGCATGATCGAGCTGCCGGTGGAGAAGCGATCCGACAACGTCACAAAACGGAACTGCGCCGAGGACCAGATCACCAGTTCTTCGGCAAAGCGGCTCAGGTGCATGGCGCAGATGCTGGAGGCCGACAGGAACTCCAGCGCAAAGTCACGGTCTGCTACCGCATCCAGCGAGTTCGCAGCCGGGCGATCAAAGCCCAGTGCTTTGGCGGTCATCTCGCGATCAATTGGGAAAGACGTCCCAGCCAGTGCCGCAGCGCCCAGAGGGGACTCATTCATCCGAACACGTGCATCTTTGAACCGGCTCAGATCGCGACCAAACATTTCGACATAAGCCATCATATGGTGGCCCCAGGTCACTGGCTGCGCGGTCTGCAAATGGGTGAAGCCCGGCATCACCCAATCCGCACCGGCCTCTGCCTGCGCCACGAATGATCGGATCAGCGCTTCAAGCCCTGCAATCGCCGCATCAATCTGATCGCGCACCCACAGTTTAAAGTCGGTGGCAACTTGATCGTTGCGGCTGCGGCCAGTGTGCAAACGCCCAGCCGGTTCGCCAATCAAAACCTTCAGACGCGCTTCGACATTCATGTGAATGTCTTCCAGCGCGGTCGAAAATTCAAAATTGCCGCTTTCAATCTCTGACAAGACCGTGAGAAGCCCTTCCCGAATGGCTTCCGCATCGCTATCAGTCAGGATGCCCGTCTTGGCAAGCATTGCCGCATGGGCCCGAGAGCCAGCAATGTCCTGTGCCGCCATACGTTGATCGTAGCCAATAGATGCGTTGATCGCTTCCATTATGGCGTCCGGTCCGGCGGCAAAACGGCCACCCCACATCTGGTTTGAGGTATCTTTGGTCATGAGAAGCCCTTTTGGAGGGAAGATGAAATTAAATGGGTCCGCGCTGGTGTATACAGGCTTGGCAGCAATCGCAATTGCCGCCCTCTCCTTTGTTGCCTTGAAACCGACGGCAACCGCCGAAACCCGCGATTTTTCTGCCGTTGTCGACATGCGCGACGGCGATATGCGCAAGCTGAACTTCCACTCCGCCCCCAAAAAGGTGTCGCAAAACAGCTTTATCACCGAGGACGGCGGCGAAGCCACATTGGCGGACTACAAAGGCAAGGTGGTTCTGCTAAATTTCTGGGCTACATGGTGTGCCCCTTGCCGCCACGAAATGCCGATGCTGTCTGAGCTGCAGTCCGAACTTAGCGGCGAAGACTTTGAAGTGGTGACCCTGGCCACCGGCCGCAACATGGTCCCGGCCATGCAGAAGTTCTTTGACGAGATTGGCGTCAATAACCTCCCCCTGCACCGCGACCCGAAACAGGTCGTTGCGCGTGAAATGGCTGTCTTTGGACTGCCCGCGACCATCATTATGGACCGCGACGGCCGAGAAATTGCGCGTTTACAAGGAGATGCGGACTGGTCCAGCGAAAACGCCCGTGCTATCCTAGCCGCCGTGATCGCCATGGGGAGTTCCTGACACCCCCAAAGCCCTGATGTTGGCACTTAATATGAGACGCACATGATACGCCACGCCTTGGCTTTTTTCCTTTTTTTGGGCGTCCCTGCGCAGCTGGCTGCACAAGACATCCCCCAACATGGCAACCGCACCAAAATTGAGATGGTGAAAAAATTTGAGCTGCGCGGCGATGCCCGCGCTGCCTTTCGCCAATTTAAGCGCAAATCGGACTACTTCGGCACGATTTATATTAATCGCCCCGAGCGCCACGCGGGGGTCCACTCCAATGCCAACTCCCCCTGGCTGTCTGACGCTTACGCCCAAGCCTTGTGCCACAAAAAATCTCGCAACCCTGACTACTGCGTACTTTATGCTCGTAGCCTGCCCAAGAACTACGACCCGACCCGTTTTGGTGTAACCCTGTCACACGCAGGCAACAAAGAGTTTCGCGAATACAGAAAGCTACAGAACAAAAAGCGCTCCGGCGCTTTCGCAATCGCTGACAACGGAGCGACAGGATACTCTTGGGCGGAAGCCTCACCGCAGATGGCCCAACAGGAAGCGCTTCGGCGCTGCGCCAAGGCCTCAAGTGAGGTGCTTCGCGAGGCTCCAGAAGACCTCCGCAGCCTGCTCTCCAGCCCGGTTCGACAAGCCTGCCGTGTGGTCCATCGCTCCAACTAAGTGTAATCAGCCCACACCAACCGTTCCTTAAACTCTGAGACGCAAACTGTGCTCACAGCCTCCCCAATCGTCTCAAGTTAGTTAAAAACAGGGCTAAAACACCCCTGTTCAGCCACTCGACAGGAAGGCAGTTTAAGACATGGTTCATGTCTGTGTCCTTAAATGGGCACGCTGCTAAATGGGATAATGGGAAGCCTGCTATGGATCGCCCAAAGAACAAAAACCGCAAAGCCGGAGGCGCGCGAGAGCATCGCAGCCCGCTGGCTTACGCCCTCGATACAAGGGATTCCTCCACGCTGGGCATGGTCCGCGAGGCCATTGCACATAAGCAAGTGATGCTTGCCTACCAGCCAGTCGTGCAATCCTCCAACACCAAACGGCCCGCCTTTTATGAAGGATTGGTACGTGTCTTGGATGAAACCGGCCGTATCATTCCCGCCAAAGATTTTATGGGCGCCGTAGAAGACAATGAACTGGGACGTCAGTTGGACGTGTTGGCCCTCGAACTTGGGCTTCAAGCGCTGGCAGAACAGCCAGGCCTGCGCCTGTCCATCAACATGTCCGCACGGTCTATTGGATATGCCCCTTGGATGGACTGCTTACAGCGTGGTATGGCCCGCGCCGCCACCATCCCTGAGCGGCTGATCTTTGAAATCTCCGAAAAATCTGTCGTGCAAGTGCCTGAAATCGTCAAAGGCTTCATGGACGAGTTGCAAATCAAAGGCATGTCCTTTGCGCTAGATGATTATGGTGCAGGTCTAACCACCCTGACTGTTTTCCGCGATTTCGATTTCGATATCATCAAGTTGCATGGCAGCTTTAGTCGCAATATTTCTCAGGATGGCAGCAATCAGGTTCTCGCTTCTGCTGTTGCCGCGATCTGCGAGCGATTTGACATGCATTCCGTTGCCAGCCGCATCGAGAGCCCGGCCGACGCACAGATGATGACAGACCTTGGCTTTGACTGTCTGCAAGGCTTTGCTTTTGGCGCGCCCACGATCTCGCCACCATGGAAGCAACGCAAAAGCGACGCCGCCTAAGCTCTCCTCTTCCGCCTTCAAACCTCAAAGCCCACACGTCATGGGCGCATTCCCGCCGTGCGACTTTAGCCCTGTGACAGCCTGACCGTTGCCGCAGTGCGGCAAATGCGTTATTGACGTGACGGAAACGGAGTTCCGCGGGTTGCCTGAGGGGGGCGGTCCCGCCCATGCTTCGTCCAGCATTTTGGTAGAGGATTTGCATATGACCAACGTAGTGATTGCTTCCGCGGCACGGACCGCTGTGGGTAGCTTCAGCGGCGCGTTCGCCACCACCCCCGCACATGATCTCGGCGCCACCGTGCTTCAGGCGCTGGTTGAGCGGGCCGGCATCGACAAGGCGGACGTCTCTGAAACCATTCTCGGTCAGGTGCTGACCGGTGGCCAAGGTCAGAACCCGGCGCGTCAAGCCCACGTCAACGCTGGCTTGCCAATCGAAAGCGCCGCTTGGGGCATCAATCAGGTTTGTGGCTCCGGTCTGCGGGCCGTGGCACTGGCAGCACAGCACATCCAACTGGGTGATTCATCTATCGTGGCCGCTGGTGGTCAGGAAAACATGTCTCTCTCCCCCCATGTCGCGCA
>NZ_CAJXIV010000156.1 GCF_913054185.1 uncultured Shimia sp. | reverse complement strand
AGGCGGCCGCACTGTTGGGTCCGGTGTTGTATCCAAAATCGTTGAGTAATTGCGCTTAGCGTAATTCTTACAACAGACGATGGAAAGGCCGCCCAATGGGCGGCCTTTTTGCTTGGAGTGGGAAGATGTTGTGGCGTCAGGTGCTCGCCTGAACCCAGGCCAGCGCTTTGTCAAAGTCCTCGGCGGCAAAATGCTGGGCATCAACGCCAGAGATATGTTTACCCACTTTGGCCGCCATGTTTTGCCAGCCGGCGTCCCCAACAATTGCGGCGCGGGTCAATTGCTTCACATGGGCGCTTGCAAGGGCCAAGTGATCGCGCAAAGCGCCCAAACCTTGCCAGCCGTCAAATTCACGCAGGTCTATCACCAAGCCAAATTGGCTTTTGCCCGCAAGCAGATTGTCCAGATCTTCGGACTTGCCTTCATAGGTTTCACTGTCAAGTTTGCCCATCAGTCGGACACAAACCGTGCTGTCATCCGCCGCGTCAATTTGAATGGATCCTAGGCTTTCGCGCAGCCAGCGGCGGGCATCCTCGGCCTCAGACAGGCCAAACATTGCTACAGGACAAGGCATCAGAACACCAAAAACTGAAATCAGGCGTTTCATGGTGGCATCGTCGGTCGCTATGGCACAGCGGTCAAAACCGCGCCAATGTTTGAACCCCACGCGGCTGTCCTGCCACATGGCACCTGCCGTAAAGTCCCCCGGTCCGCCGTCTAAGACCACCAGAAGGCGGATGTTTTCAGCCTGCTCAATGGCGCGGTCAATCGCCGGGGTGAGCACGTCGGTGTAGTCGCTTTCTGTGATGGGGGCTGTCATATGGACCTCGAGAAATCCTGGTCCACCTGCTTCAATCACTTCAATCATGTCATCACCTCAATACAAAATGTACCGCCATGGTTGCACAAGGCGCAAAATCATCCCAACGAAACTTTGTGAGGTTGGCTTTATGTGCGACCCGGAGAAGGAAATCGTTTCGAAGAAATGGCTTAACTTGTTCACAAAAAAGTGTGCTGATCTTGCTTTTGCTATCCCCTTGGAGCGACACTGTCTTATGCACTCGCGCCGTCCATCGCGCGACGAAGAACAGGGGAAATGTCATGAGACACATGTTAAGCGCGGCCGTTCTGGCCGCTGTTTGTGCTGCACCGGTTGCAGCTGAAGATTTCAAATGGGCCGGCACCACCGACCCACAAACCATGGACCCACATGCGGTGAACTCTGCGCCGGTTTTGGGCTTTTTGAACAACGTCTACGAAGGCTTGGTGCGCCGTGGGCAGGATATGTCGATTGAGCCCGCGCTGGCGACAAGCTGGGAACCGATTGGCGACGGTGAAGGCTGGCGTTTCCATCTGCGTGAGGGCGTGACCTTCCACGATGGCAGTACGTTTGACGCTGAAGATGTGCTGTTCTCTTATGAGCGTGCCTCCAACGAAGTGTCAGACACCCGCAGCTGGTTTGCGCCAGTGTCGGAGGTGAAGATGGTGGATGCCAATACCATCGACATCCTGACCAAAGCTCCAAACCCAATTTTCCCGGACAGCATCGCCAACTGGATGATCGTGGACAAAGGCTGGGCTGAAGCCAACAACGCCGCGCTGCCTGATAAGGAAAACGGCAATTACGCCACGCTAAACGCCAACGGCACTGGCGCCTTTATGGTGACTGAGCGCGAACCTGGACTGCGCACACAGCTCAAGCCATTTGGCGGCTGGTGGGACGAGGCCACCCACAACATCACCGTGGCGGAATTCACTCCGATTCAGAACCCGGCCACAGCCGTGGCGGCGCTGCTGTCTGGTGAAGTGGACATGATCAACCCGGTACCAATCCAGGATGCGGCGCGTCTGCAAGGCCAAGACGGCGTGCAGGTCATTCAAGGCATTGAAGCCCGCGTGATCATGCTGGGTTTTGCTCAGGAGTCCGACGTTCTGAAATACGGCGCGGATGCCGGCAAACCAAACCCGTTCAAAGATGCCCGCGTGCGGGAAGCCGTGTCCAAGGCTGTGAACGTCGATGCGATCCTGAAAACCATCATGCGCGGCAACGCGGAACCAGCAAGCCAGTTGGTTAGCCCGGCGATGCGCGGCTACTCCTCGGCCAATATGGACCGCCCAGCCTATGATGTGGATGGTGCCAAGGCGCTGCTCGCAGAAGCTGGCTATGCCGATGGCTTCTCCTTTGGTTTGAAATGCCCAAACAACCGCTATCTGAATGACGAAGCGGTGTGTCAGGCGGTGACTTCCATGCTCGCAAAAGTTGGCATCGACGCGCAACTGGATGCGATGCCGGTCTCCAACTACTGGCCGGAGCTGCGTGCGGATAACTTTGACATGTATCTGCTGGGGTGGTCCCCGGGCACGTTTGATGCGGAGCACCCAATCCGCTTCCTGGCACACACGCCAAACTCTGAGAAGAAACTCGGAAGCTGGAACTTTGGCGGATACTCCAACGCCAAGATCGACGAGATGCTGCCAATGATCCAATCGGAGATCGACGACGGCAAACGCCAGATGATGCTCGACGAATCCGCAGCGATTCTGCAGGCGGAAACAGCCTATGTGCCGATGTATGTGCAACCTTTGGTTTGGGGCACACGGGACAACGTCACCCTGACCCAACGCCCGGATAATTTCTTTATCCTGCGGTGGGTGAACGTGCAATAATACTGCCTAAAAATGAGGCAGCGAGCAATGTTCGCTGCCTCGTGCGCTGCACTTGACCTGCGCCCTTTGAGAGCGCAAGGCTCGCGTTAATAAAAAATAAAGGGACGCAGTGATGCTGACGTATGTCTTAAAAAGAGTACTACAGTCTGCATTGGTTCTTCTGGTCGTAGGCCTTGTGGCCTTCAGCATGTTTCGGTTTGTCGGGGATCCAATCGACAACATGCTTGGTCAGGAACGCACCGATGCTGACATCGCCCGCCTTCGGGCGGATCTGGGGCTGGATCAGCCTTTTCCTGTGCAATATTACAAGTTTCTCGAAAAAGCCGTTCAGGGTGATTTTGGCATAAGCTTTCGCCAAGGTCGGCCGGTGGCAGAGATCCTTGTAGAACGTGCGCCAGCGACGCTGGAATTGGCTGCGGTCAGTGGATTTTTGGCGATCAGCATTGGCATCGGGCTTGGGGTGTTCACGGCCATTCGCAAAGATGGCTTCCTTGCCAATATGATCATGTCGGTCTCGCTCATAGGGGTGTCCCTGCCCACTTTCCTCATAGGTATCTTACTTATCTACTTGTTCTCGGTGGAGCTGGGATGGCTCCCCTCATTTGGACGAGGGGAGGTCGTCCATATTGGGTGGTGGAGCACGGGGCTTTTGACCTCATCGGGGCTTAAAGCCTTGATCTTGCCGTCGATCACGCTGGGTCTCTATCAAATGACCTTGATCATGCGGCTGGTGCGCTCTGAGATGCTCGAAGTGCTGCGGCAGGACTATGTCCGCTTTGCCCGCGCCCGTGGTCTTAAAGAGCGCACGGTGAATTTCCGCCACGCTTTGAAAAACACGCTGGTCCCAGTGATCACCGTAACAGGCCTGCAACTTGGGTCGATCATCGCCTTTGCGATCATCACGGAAACCGTGTTCCAGTGGCCAGGTGTGGGCCTGCTGTTCATCAACGCGATCCAGTTTGTCGACATCCCTGTGATGGCTGCTTACCTGATGCTGATTTCGGTGATGTTTGTGGGTATCAACCTGATTGTTGACCTGCTGTATTTCGCAATTGATCCGCGCCTGCGCACGGATGGGAAGGGGGCGCACTGATGTCTGACCAAACTTCAACCGCTCCGCAGTCCCGTCTGGCCAAAGCGCTGGACAGTGATTTCTTCTACAACTTCCGCCGGTCTCCTGTGGCCGTGGTGTCCTTCATTGCGGTGATGGTTCTGGTGCTCAGCTCAGCCTTTGCGCCGTTGATCGCACCCTATGATCCGTTTGATCCCGGCTCTCTGGATCTGATGAACGGGTTCACCGCACCGATGGCGCCCAACGACTTCACTGGCGATGTCTTCTGGCTTGGCACAGATGACCAAGGTCGGGACGTGTTCTCCACCATTCTCTACGGCATGCGTGTGTCGCTGTTTGTGGGTTTTGCGGCTGTCAGCTTTGCCATGGTGCTGGGCATCACGCTGGGCCTTGTGGCTGGTTACGTTGGTGGCTGGGTCGAAACCATCATCATGCGGGCTGCGGATGTGCAGCTGACCTTCCCAGCCATTCTGGTGGCCATGTTGATCTTTGGGATTGCCAAAGGTGTCATTCCAATTCAGCACCATGATCAGATGGCGATCTGGGTGCTGATCGTGGCGATTGGATTGTCTGACTGGGTGCAATTTGCCCGCGTTGTGCGTGGCGCCACACTGGTGGAAAA
>NZ_CAJXIV010000155.1 GCF_913054185.1 uncultured Shimia sp. | reverse complement strand
ACAGCAACACCGCCTGCCAGTTTGGCAACGCGCTCTTGCAGCTTCTCACGGTCGTAGTCGGAAGAAGTTTCTTCGATCTGTGTGCGGATCTGAGCCACACGAGCTTCGATCTCAGGCTTCGAACCAGCACCGTCAACGATGGTTGTTTCGTCTTTGGTGATTTCGATTTTCTTGGCTGTGCCCAGCATGTCCATGGTCACGGACTCAAGCTTCATGCCGAGATCTTCGGAGATCACCTGACCACCGGTCAAGATAGCGATGTCCTGCAGCATGGCTTTGCGGCGATCGCCGAAACCAGGAGCCTTAACAGCAGCAATTTTCAGGCCGCCGCGCAGTTTGTTCACAACCAGAGTTGCCAGGGCTTCGCCTTCAACATCTTCAGCAATGATCAGCAGAGGCTTCTGAGACTGGATCACCTGCTCAAGCAGTGGCACCATGGACTGCAGGGAAGAGAGTTTCTTCTCGTGCAGCAGAACCATGCAGTCTTCGAGGTCTGCAATCATCTTGTCAGCGTTGGTCACGAAGTAAGGGGAGAGGTAGCCGCGGTCGAACTGCATGCCCTCAACAACATCGGTTTCTGTTTCCAGACCTTTGTTTTCCTCAACAGTGATGACGCCTTCGTTGCCAACTTTCTGCATCGCGTCTGCGATCTGCTGGCCGATTTCAGCTTCGCCGTTGGCGGAGATGGTGCCAACCTGCGCAACTTCGTCGGAGTCTTTTACTTCGCGAGCGGAAGCAACAATGCTCTCAACAACTTTGGAAGTCGCCAGATCGATGCCGCGCTTCAGATCCATTGGGTTCAGACCAGCAGCAACCTGCTTCAGGCCTTCTTTGACGATGGCTTGAGCCAGAACGGTCGCGGTTGTTGTACCGTCACCAGCTTCGTCGTTGGTGCGGGACGCAACTTCCTTGACCATCTGTGCGCCCATGTTCTCGAACTTGTCTTCCAGTTCGATCTCTTTGGCGACAGAAACACCATCTTTGGTGATGCGTGGTGCGCCGAAGGATTTCTCCAGAACAACGTTACGGCCTTTTGGGCCGAGGGTCACTTTAACGGCGTCTGCCAGTACGTTCACGCCGCGCAGCATTGCGTTGCGCGCATCGGTGTCAAATTTGACGTCTTTTGCCATGATATTGGCTCCTAAATTCGTAAATGTCCGTCAGACGATCAGGCAATGATGCCCATGATGTCGGATTCTTTCATGATCAGCAGCTCTTCACCGTCAACGGTGACTTCGGTGCCGGACCATTTGCCGAACAGGACTGTGTTGCCTGCTTTGACGTCGAGCTCGACGCGGGCGCCTTTGTCGTCACGCAGGCCAGCGCCTACGGATACAACTTCGCCTTCGGCTGGTTTTTCTTTGGCGCTTTCTGGAATGATCAGACCGCCGGCGGTTTTTTCGTCGCTTTCAACGCGGCGTACAAGGACGCGATCGTGCAGAGGTGTAAAAGCCATGACTAGGTTTCCCTATCTAGAGTATCTCCCTGACTCCTCAGCGGAGTCGTTATCACTCCCTATCGGCGAGTGCTAACGGCGAAAGAGGTAGGGGTGCAATCGGGGGGAGTCAACGGCGTTGCGTGACATTTTTTGGGGTAAATGGGCTAGCACCGCCGTATGCCCCTGTGTCGCCGCGGAGTTTTTTGGCGCCAAATGCTGTTGGTAAGCGATTTAAGCGGGTAATTCTTACACGGTTTTGGCAGCACGTTTCAGGCGGCAACTGTATATCCGCCGCAAAATTGCGGCAGATGGGGCACTGGGATTGTTTTCTGACCGATTAGCCTGGGCGAAACGTTATCGGGAAACGATGGCAAATCCCAACAGGACTTTGTGGATTTCCTCAAGGTCAAAGAACAACTGCGCCTTGACCCACACCATCGGTTCGGAGGTAACACATCTTAGTCGGCCATCTGCCTTCATTTCATTTTTGTCAGATACCGGGCATACGCCTCCAGTCAATTCGGTAGACGTTCCCCCAAAGGATCTGGTGGAAACTTCCACTGTGTAGGTTTCCCCGGCTCTGACGGTGAACCTTTTGTGCTCCAACTTTGGCTTGCCGCTTCCGATGTTCACCACAAAATCCAGCGAGAAATCGAGATCAATTGCGCAGGTATTTTGCACGTCAGCTCCATAGTATTTGCCCCGGAACCGATCGTTGATTTTGGCGCATTTTTTGCCCGCATCCACCCCGTCATTGTAAGCCTGAATTGGCGCGAGCCGCCTGCGGGCGTTCAAAAGGGTCTGATCGATATTGGCGGTTTTGGTGCGCAGAGATTGGAGACCTGTCGCGATGTCTTGCTCGGTGTGCTTCTTGTGTTTGAGCGGATGCTTGGTATCGCGCTCATGCATTGCAGTCTGCAGATCATGACGAAGGTCCTCGCGCAGGTTGATTGCGTTTTCCAATTCCATTTTCTTGAAGTCTGGAATGTCCGCCGGATCCACTTCAAATGTGTCCACGGAGAATTTGACAACGTCGTAGTAAAATCGCGCAGTCTCAGTGACGCGCATGTCATAAGCCTCTTTGAAAACCGCTGCGGTGTCCTTGAGGTAATCGAGCATTTGCAATCGTTCGGTTCTGAACAAGTCGGAGTAGTGGTACGTCAGGCCAGATGAGTTTTTTTCAATGTCTTTGAAATACATTCGGGCCAAGTAGAACTTGGCTGTCCGAGCGTCTGTACCGGCAAGTTCAATGGACCGTTCGTAATGAAACTTAGCAATCATGCTGTCTTTACGCACACCCTGACCAGTTTCATACATCTGCCCCAGATGCGCGTAGGCATCCGCGCGGCCAAGTTTGCCGGCTTTTTCCAGCAGCGGTTCTGCCTTTGATTTCAGTCCGGCGTCTTTGGCGTGGAAGGCATAGTATTGCCCCAGAAAGAGCAACGAGTGGCCATGATCTTTCTGTGTTGGACGTGCCAGAAGCGCGCCAGCCTTGTCCCAGTCCTGCGGGGTGCCAAAATCGCCATAGATGTAGCCAATCGCCAACCAATAGGTGGCAAGCACGTGACCTTTGTCAGCTGCAATGCGGAAGTATTTCTCGTTGTTGGCCGGATCTGAGGCGACATAGTAGGCACGGCCAAGCGCAAAGTCGTATTTGGCGTCGCCCAGTTCTGTGGCCTGCAAACAAGCGTCTATGGCGGCATTAAGATGGGATGCGATGGCGGAAGATGCCACACCAGGGAAGCTGCTGGTTGTGTCCTCGGGGTGGGCGGCCAGCTCTTCGCAGCGATTGCCCATCGCTTGCAAGTCTGCAGACGGGGATTGGGAGGGCACTTCCGTGGTGGGTACAACGACGGGTTTCTCCACGGACGGCGGGGTTGTGGTGCCGCCGAGGTCGGCAATCATGATCTGCGCCAAGGCCGCAAAACTGCCCTCTGGATAAGCATCCAAATAGGCTTGCAACAGTTTCACATTGCCAGAGGTGCCCACAGACTCCCAGAAAGCCAGCTCTGTGGCATCGGCGGTTTGTGCCGCAACAGGAGTCGACACATGGCCCAAACACAGGAGCGAAAAGGCCAGTGCGCGAGCGGCGTTGTTGAGTGATTTCATGAGAAATGGAAGTCCAGAAATTCGAGTTGCGGGCACATTAACAGGAGATGTGAATAAAGAAAGAGACCTACGGGCGGCGTAGCGCGAGTTGCTTCGTTAATTGACGTGCGAGGCAATCAAGGTGGCGCATATCCGTGCCGCAACACCCACCCAAGACACGCAGATGCGGGTGCTGTTGCTGCAGATCCACCAATTGTTGGCCAAATTCTGCGGGGTTGCCCGCGTCTAGCTCTGAGGCGTTGTCCAATTCCGCGTGGCTGCAGCGGGAGGCGTTGGCCACGATGCCACCGACGCGGCGGGCCCATGGGGCGTTGGTCAGGACATCCGCGAAATGGTCCGGATGGGCGCAGTTGATCATGTAGTACGCGGCGTATTTGTCGGTGGCGGCGTCGACCTGCGTGATGGCGGCTTCCAAGGTGCCACCGGTTGGTAGGCGGCCGTTGGTTTCCACAGTGAACGCGATCACGCAGGGCATTTTGTGGTCGCGGCAGGCGTGCAATATGCCAATGGCCTCTGCCGGGTTCGCCATGGTGTAAGCTGTGATGAGGTCAGCGTTGGTTTGTGCCAGCGTGGCGATCTGCGGCGTGTGATACGCGGCGGCCTCGAAGGCGGTCATTTGGGTGTCGGTCGCATAGGCGTCCTTACGTGGGCCGATGTTGGCGCTGATCAGGGCGGGTATGTCGCCAAGCGTGGCGCGGACATCGGACAGAAGCGCAATGGCGTCGCGGTTGGCCGCGGCCAAGGCGGGCGCGTCGTATCCCAACGGCGCAGCGCGGTCGGCGCTGGCCACCCAGGTGGCGCTTTCAAGGATCACGCCAAGATTGGACGTGGCTGCAATGGCGGCGAGATCCGTGGCGTAGC
>NZ_CAJXIV010000154.1 GCF_913054185.1 uncultured Shimia sp. | reverse complement strand
TGTCTGACTGGGTGCAATTTGCCCGCGTTGTGCGTGGCGCCACACTGGTGGAAAAGGACAAAGAATACGTGCAGGCCGCGCGTATGATTGGCCGTGGTCGTGGCATTATCATGCTGCGTCACATCCTGCCAAACGTGCTCTCGCCGGTGTTGGTCATCGCGACCATCTCCTTGGCGTTGGCCATCATCGCTGAGGCAACGTTGTCGTTCCTCGGTGTGGGCGCACCACCCACGCAACCCTCACTGGGCACCTTGATCCGTATTGGTCAGGGCTACCTGTTCTCTGGCGAGTGGTGGATCATCCTGTTCCCATCCGTGACGCTTTTGGCCCTGGCGCTGTCTGTGAACCTGTTGGGTGACTGGCTGCGTGATGCATTGAACCCGAGGTTGCAGTGATGAGCGATACAGTTCTAGATATCGAGGGCCTGTCGGTCCATTTCCCAACCCGCCGCAAACTGTTTGTGGCGGTGAACAAAGCCAATCTTGCGGTTGAGCCGGGTGAAATCCACGGTCTTGTGGGGGAATCCGGCGCGGGCAAATCCACCATTGGTGCGGCTGTTATGGGGCTGTTGGACCGCCCCGGCCACATTGCCGAAGGCACCGTCAGCTTCAAAGGGGAGCACATCAACGGGCGCGATGCGGATGGCATGCGGGCGCTGCGGGGCGCGAAGATCTCTATGATCTTCCAAGACCCTCTGACCTCGCTAAACCCGCTTCTGACCGTTGGCCAGCAATTGGTGGAAACCATCCAGTTCCATCTCAAGCTGTCTGATGCGGACAGCAAAAAGCGCGCGATTGAACTTCTCGATCGGGTTGGCATTCCCACCCCGGACGAGCGGATCGATCAATACCCACACCAGTTCTCTGGCGGCATGCGCCAGCGGGTGGTGATTGCTTTGGCGCTCTGTTCCGAGCCTGATGTGATCATTGCAGATGAGCCCACCACGGCACTGGACGTGTCGATTCAGGCGCAAATTCTTGAACTGATCAAGGAGCTGGCACGGGAGCGTCAGACCGGCGTGATCCTGATCACCCACGACATGGGTGTGATCGCGGACACCACCGACAAGGTGACCGTGATGTACCAAGGCCAGGTGGTTGAAAGTGGCACGACGGAACAGGTGCTTGGTGCGCCGGCGCATGAGTACACCAAATCGCTCATTGCCGCTGTGCCTCGGCCGACGCTCAAAGTGCATCGCTTTCCGCAGCTTAGCTATGGCGGCCGACAGATTGCGTTCCATATCGATGATCTGGCACGTAACTGGAAAAAGCCTGAGCCAACCAAATCCGGCACGCTTTTGAAGGTAGAGGGGTTGACCAAAACCTTTTTGGCCCGCAACGCCATTCTGCCGTCCCGCCGTAAATACTTCACTGCGGCGGACAAGATCAGCTTTGACATCCGGGAAGGCGAAGTCTTTGGCATCGTCGGGGAAAGTGGCTCTGGCAAGTCGACCGTGGCCCGCATGATCGCGACACTGTATCAGACCAACGGCGGTAAGATTTTCTTTGATGACGAAGAGATTACGCAGTTCAAAACCGCGAAAGATCTGGAGGCCTATCGCCGTCAAATCCAGATGATCTTCCAGGATCCGTTCTCCAGCCTCAACCCACGTATGCGTGTGGATCAGATCATCGCGGAGCCGGTGAAACACCACAAGCTGTTGGAAGGTGACGCGATTCAGCATCGTGTAGATGAGCTTCTGGAACGCGTGGGCTTGGGCTCTGACGCCGGGCGTAAATACCCGCATGAGTTCTCCGGCGGTCAACGCCAGCGGATCTCGATTGCACGCGCTTTGGCAACCCAGCCACGCTTCCTGATCTGTGACGAGCCAACCTCGGCGCTGGACGTGTCGATTCAGGCGCAAATCCTGAACATCCTCAAAGATCTTCAAGAACATCTGGGTCTGACCATGCTCTTCATCAGCCACGACCTGCCGGTGGTGCGCCAGATGTGTGACCGCGTTGGCGTGATGCGTCAGGGGCAAATGGTAGAGGTGGCAGACACCGAAACGCTGTTTGCCACCCCCAAAGAAGCTTACACGCGGGAGCTGTTGAGTTTGATGCCCAAGCTCGAAGGGCTCTCAACCGAAGGTCTCGAAGACGAGATTGTATGACAAGAAAACGCCGCTCCTCGGAGCGGCGTTTTTCATTAGAGGGTGCGACCAAGCAGATGCTGGTATCACTTTGGGTCTGCTGGCAGAGTGCCTGCGACATCCAAGGAAGCCCACCATGACTGAGCCCAAAACAACCGTCTTTCCAGAACAACGCGCCGGTGAAGACCGCCTGTCTTTTGACCCCATAGAGCGGATCGATGCGCAGCTGCGGTTTATTGGCAGGATTGAAACCCCGTGGCGGCGTGGCAATTGCCCCAAAAACGTGACCCGCGCACGGGAAACCAGCCAAGGCGCACGCGTTGTTTTGGAACCGGGCTTTGCGCAGGGTCTAACTGGTTTGGAAGTGGGGCAGGGGATTTTGCTATTCTATTGGATGCATAACGCGCGGCGCGATCTGATCACCCAAAGGCCCCGTCATCATGACAGCGCCAGCGGCACTTTTGCGCTGCGGTCGCCAAATCGGGTGAACCCAATTTCACTGGCGGCGGTGCGGATCACTTCGTTGGATATGGAAGCGGGTGTCATTGGCATTGATGCCATTGACTGTTTTGACGGCACGCCATTACTCGACATCAAACCCAGCGCGCCCGCGGTGGATGTCCCGCCAGAGTTATAACGGTTAGAGCGCCCGAACCCGCGGACGGGTTGGCGCGGTATGTGGCCAAATCCTGCGGTTTTTGTTGCCGGACGCCTTGGGTGTCACCACAAAGTCTTCATCCCCGCAGGCGGCAACGATAAATGCGCCACTGCGATTGGCCCGACGCGCGGGAGGGCGCGCGTCTTGCGACTGGCTGCGTGGTAGTACCCAGACTGACAAATGTGTTTTTGTCATAGATCCTATTCCCTTACGAACCGCGCCTTGATGAGAGAATCAATTTGGTAAAGCGCGGCGATAACGACACAAGAAAACCGTAGTTTGAATTGGTTAATGAAGAGTCAGTGGTTAAGCGAAGGTTCGTGACAGTCAGATTTGCGGGATTTTTGCCCACAGTTTTTGTGCAGGACATGATTGGGCTTGCCGATGACAAATGGGGGCTGCTAACGCTGACGGGCTATGACTATGACCACGCGTTCATATGACCTGGGGCTGCTCCCGGATGTGACTTCCGCCTTGCGTGAGGCGTGGGTGCTGCCATGAAGCTGGACAATCGTGATATTCAAATCCTGTCCGTGCTGACGCGCGAAGGCCGTATCACCAAAGCGGCCTTGGCCGATAAAATAGGTCTTTCGCCAACCCCTTGCTGGGACCGGTTAAAAAAGCTGGAAAAAGCGGGGCTGATCGAAGGTTACGGCGCGCGCATCAATCTCAAGAAGTTGGGGCCAAATGTGACGGTGTTTGTGTCGGCCGAGATAGCCGATCACACCGCAGCCAGTTTTCGGGCTTTTGAGGCCGCGATGCAGCGCTATGACGAAGTTGTCGCCTGCTGGGCGCTTGGGGGTGGCTTTGATTACCTGCTGCAAATTGTGACCAGCGATATCGACGCTTATCAACGCCTGATTGATGAAATGCTCGACGCTCGCATCGGCCTGTCGCGATATTTCACCTATATCGTGACCAAGCCGGTGAAAGAGCACGGTCCACCACCGTTTGATATTCTTCTGGGGGCCTCTGAGCACAGCTAAATCCTCTGTGATCTTCCAAAACTTCGGACAAATCCTCTGTCTGCTTGCGGCATTTTTTCCTCAAACAGAGGAGACATTTACAATGACACAAACCGCGCTTTCGGCCCGGGCTGACATCACAGACAAGGCCCTTGTACGGTCCTTTTCCTACATCAACGGCAAATGGCAGGCAGCCAAAGACGGCAACAGTTTTGCTGTGACCAATCCGGCAGACGGCACCCATTTGGGTGGAGTGACGGCGATGTCCGCCGAGGACTCCACCGCTGCCGTGGATGCGGCGCAGGCGGCCTTCCCGGCCTGGGCGGCGCTGCTGCCACAAGAACGCGCAGCTATTCTGCGCCGCTGGTTTGAATTGCAACTGGCGCACAAAGAAGACCTCGCCCGGATTATGGTGCTGGAGCAGGGCAAACCCATTTCTGAAGCGCGCGGCGAGATCGACTATGGGGCGGCTTTTGTGGAGTTCTACTCTGAAGAAGCCAAGCGCCCAAACATCGAAGGTGTGACCAGCCATCTGCCGGATGCCGAGGTTGAGTTGTGGCGTGAACCTGTGGGCGTGGCCGCGCTGATCACCCCGTGGAACTTCCCCTCCGCCATGTTAACCCGCAAAGCCGCCGCTGCGCTGGCTGCTGGTTGCACCGTGGTGGCGCACCCGTCTGGCGAAACGCCTTATAGTGCTCTGGCCCTGGCGGAACTGGCTGAGCGGGCTGGCATCCCGGCAGGCGTGTTCAACGTTGTGACCGGCATTGCGCCCACAGTGGTGGAGCCATGGACCCGCGATGCCCGCGTGCGCGCGCTGTCCTTCACCGGTTCTACAAATGTTGGCAAACTGCTGTATCGTCAATCGTCTGAAACAGTGAAGCGGTTGGTCTTGGAACTGGGCGGCCATGCCCCGG
>NZ_CAJXIV010000153.1 GCF_913054185.1 uncultured Shimia sp. | reverse complement strand
ACACTTGGGCGTGGTGAAGGGCTGAGCAGTCCTCATGTGACGGTTGAGGATGTGATTCGACTGATTGCCGAAAGTGCCCGTGCGCCACCGTTTGATTTTCTTTGATCCCAACAAACTCAACACAAAGAAAATCTATCGGACGGGAGACCACTATGTCCTTCAAAACTCTTTCCCTGGCAGCAGCTGCTGCCGTTGCCCTTGCTTTGCCTGCATTTGCAGAAAGCACCATTGCCGTAAATGACGCCTACGTACGGGTGGCCACAAAAGTATCCAAAGCAGGCGCAGCCTTTATGGTGATCGAAAACACCGGCGCTGAGGATGACCAGTTGATTGGCGTGTCCTCAGATGTGGCTAAGCGGACAGAGCTGCACACACACAAAGAAGATGCCGATGGCAACATGAAGATGTTGCACGTGAAAGAAGGCTTTGCTGTGCCTGCCAATGACACGCATGCACTGGCGCGCGGTGGGGATCACGTGATGTTCATGGGGCTGACCCGCGGTTTGGAGCACGGCGACGTTGTGACAATTACTTTGACCTTTGAGAAGGCCGGAGACGTGACCCTGGACGTGCCTGTGGATCTGGAGCGCAAACCGGATCACGGTGCGATGAAACACGGTGACCACTCTGGTCACGACATGAAGAAGTCTGACGGCTAAGCGCCAGTTAGAACCGCTGGATCAAAGGAAGGCCGGTCCGTGGGGATCGGCCTTTTGCTATTTGGTGCGGGCGAGTTCTGCGGCGACCCATTGCGGCACAACTTGTGTGGCAGGACCAAAATGGGTTTCGGCAAAGCGCGAAACTCCGGAGGAAGGCTCTAGGTTTAGCTCCACAGTATGGGCGCCAAACATGTCGGCTTCATTGACAAAATTGGCCGCAGGGTAGACCTCTCCTGAGGTGCCAATCGAGACAAACACATCGGCACGTGCCAGCGCGTTTGAGATGCGCTCCATGTCGTATGGCATTTCGCCAAACCAGACGATGTCCGGGCGGGTGGTTGGCGCGCTACAAGCAGGGCAGGAATCGTTTGGAACCATCTCAGGTGGTGCTGGCCAACGGTGGTCGCAGGTGTGGCAAAGGGCGCCGTGCAGCGTGCCATGCATGTGTAACACGTTTTGGCTGCCTGCTTTTTCATGCAACCCGTCCACGTTTTGGGTGACGATCAACACGTCCCCTGGGTAGTCGGCTTCCAGCTCGGCAAGCGCATGATGGCCAGCGTTGGGCACGGCTGCGGTCGATTGTACGCGGCGGGCGTTGTAAAAATCGTGCACCAGCTTTGGGTTGCGGGCAAATCCCTCAGGCGTGGCGACGTCTTCAATACGGTGTTGCGCCCAGAGGCCGCCTTCGTCGCGAAAGGTGCCTAGAACGCTTTCGGCGCTAATCCCAGCACCTGTGAGAATGACAATCGACTTAGGCATGGGCGCTCCAGGATGATGTTGTGGGTACTCTGGCAAGAGGTGAGAGGGGAGGCAAGGCCTTGACCTGCTATCAGGCATTGGGGATGGCTAGGGCAAAAGTGTTGGGAGTTGTGATGAAGATTCTGTTTGTGTGTTTGGGCAATATTTGCCGGTCGCCCTCGGCGGAAGGTGTGTTTCGAGGTTTGGCTCCAGACGTGGACACGGACAGCGCGGGTACGGCGGGCTGGCATGTGGGCAAGCCGCCATATGGGCCGATGCAAGACGCGGCATTGGCGCGGGGCTATGACTTCTCGGATTTGCGCGCCCGTCAGTTTTCAGCGGTGGATTTTGAGCGGTTCGATCTGATCATCGGGATGGACGCAGAGAACATCGCCAACATCGAGGTGCTGCGTCCAGTCGGGAATAAAACGGAGGTGCGCTTGTTTACGGATTATGCACCAGGCAGCGGAAAGAGCGAGGTGCCAGACCCGTATTACACCCGTGATTTTGACGGGGCGTTGGATTTGATCGAAGCGTGCGCGCGGGGGTTGAAGGCGACGTTGTGAGGGTTGGAGTTTTGAAAATCTGAAATCCGCAGCTAGGCGTCATCTTCCAGAGTTTTGAATTCGCCTTCCAGCCACGAGAAACGTTCAATGGCCGGGTTGATCATGTGGGTGTGGATCAATCCGCGCATGGTTTGTGCCACGTCGCGCGGCACAGTATCCGCCCAATCGCCGCTCGCAAGCAAGGAAATCTTGCGGCTGAAGGGCGCGAAAGGCAGTGGATGGGCCTCGACTTGATCGTGGAACCGCGCCGCGCGCAGATACCCCAAAGGGGTGGTGATTGCCCAGCCGATGCCACGTGACACCATAGCCATCAAAGAGGGATTGGAGCCAATCTCAAACCGCTGTGGTATTTCGAGTTTGGCCCGCGTCAGTTCCGCTTCGATCTGGCGTCCGATCAATTGTTCCTGCCCGTAACGGAGCATGGGGAGCTCTTGTAGGGCTGAGGTCATATTGGCTGCTTCGCGGATGTAACCCGAGGGTGCGACAAGAATAAATGGATCCCGCGCAAGGGGGTATTCTGTTATGCCTTCAAGGGGTTCTGGGGCCATGGCGGTGATGGCGAGATGTAGGTCGCCGCTTTGTATGGCGTCCGTAATTTCATGGCTCGGTGCGGTCACCAAGCGGAACCGGCAGCGTGTCATCGACTCTGCCAATTTGGTCACAAGGCGCGGTGTCAGGTCATTGTCAAAATCGTCAATGATGCCCATCGACAGTTGCGTCAGGTGGGTGAGGTCCATCACCGTCAGCTCAGATTGAGCCAGACGCAATTGGGACAGGACCTCACGGGCGCGACTGAGGTAGGCCCTTCCCGCAGAGGTGAGCTGCATCGGTCGTTTGCTGTGGTCGATCAGATCAGTGCCAAGGGCGGTCTGCAAATTGCGGATCTGTTGGGATACAGCTGGTTGGGACAGGCCGGTGATCTCTGACGCACGTGCCACAGAGCCATGCTCTGCCAGAGCCTCAAACACTTCGAGGCCGCGTAAGGTGACACCTTTGTTCAGCATTGATCTCTCCACCATCTTTGGCTTTTGTGAATAGAGCTGAACGCGAGGTCAAGTGGCTTATGCGTGGTGTTAGACGCCGAAGTCAGCGCAGGTGTTTACAACTCGACACAACACTGGTTTCGAACTTCTTGTAGCGCTTCCAGAAAATCTCATGGCTGCGCTGACCCGACTGGCGAATTTCCTGCGCCCTGTGCGGATCTTTGATGAAGCTGGCGGCCAAGCGTTGGTCCGCACGCGACAGGCTTTTGTTCGCGGTCTTTTGAATACACCGGCACATTTGGCGCGTGGCGCCATCGCGGTCAGAGCGCATGCACGCCCGGTTCAATGTGTTTGCATCACCAATGTGGGGGAGTGCGGGAACGAGCATCAGCGCCAGAAGGGGCGCGGCTAGGAATCTGGTCATGGTTGCCTCATATGTCTGTGCTGGGCCGTGTGGCATCTGTGCACCATCTGGTTCACCCAGCAAGAAAACCAAACCCAATATGGGGCAAAATCGCGTTTGACGCAATCACATGCGCGTGTCTGGCAGGCAGGGAAACGGCAGGAGATTGCAAAACCTGTGGTCAAGCGGCTCTGCCGTGGACTAAGCTGAGGAAAAGGAAGGAGGAACTTATGCCGAAGATTTCCAAGGGGGCGGACCTTCAGACCGTCATCACCACATTTGAGATGACCCCGGGCACCTGTCAGGATTTGCTGGACGCGCTCAATGACGCTTATGAGCAGTTCATCTCCAAACAGCCGGGATTTATTGCGGCGGGCCTGCATGTGAATGACGCGCAGACGCGGATTGCCAACTATTCTCAGTGGCAAAGACGCGAGGATTTTCAGGCGATGTTGCGCAGTGACGAAATGCGCGAACGCAACCGCAAAATCACCCAGTTGTGCCGTAGTTTTGAGCCTGTCATGTATGATGTCATGGCGACTTTTGAATGAGCGTGCAGCCGGCGGAATATGCTGGGTGGTGCCTGTAGGAGTTTGAAATGTATAAGCATATCTTGGTGCCAGTGGCGTTTGATGAGGCCCATGACCCAGGCGAAGCGGTTGCTGTGGCGCGGCGGTTGGTGGCTGACGACGGCCAGGTCAGCTTGTTGCATGTAATGGCGCATGTGCCGAGCTATGTGATCAACTATGTACCGGAAGGATTTCAAGCCGAGGCGCAGACCGCAATTGTGGCCAGTTTGGAGGCCATGGGGGCAGATTTGCCGAACGTAAAAGGCGTTGTAGAAGAAGGACATGCGGGCAAAACCATTGTGAAATGGGGCGCGGTAAATGCGGTGGATTGCATTGTGATTGCGTCGCATCGGCCGGGGGTTCAGGATATTGTGTTGGGCAGCACTGCAGCACAGGTTGTGCGTCATGCCAAATGCGCGGTACATGTGACTCGGTAGAGCAAAAGGAAGACAGTTCATGCGCTTAGTCAAAGTGTTGCAAGCAGCGGCGGTGGCCGTGGTTGGGGTGATGGCGCAGCCCGCGATGGCGGAGGATGATATTGGCTTCTCTGATCAGCAAACCAAGCGCACTGTGGACATTTTTACCTATGGTGTCGGGGAATGCGCGAAGGTGGCAAAGGTCTATCGCATCGATTGTTTGCGCCAGACCTATAGTCAAACTGTGCGTGTGATTTCAAAGGCTTCGGTCTATTGGGAGGCCGAAGTGGCGCTGACCCGTGTGAACCGTGGCTTGTACTCCTTTGTGCGGGCCAACACCGATTCCAACCTTGGGCGGGAACGTGTGAACGGCGG
>NZ_CAJXIV010000152.1 GCF_913054185.1 uncultured Shimia sp. | reverse complement strand
TACGGAAAAATGCGGGTCCAGATGTGGTGCCGCGCGAGGTGGTTTTGCCACTTGGCGGCATTGTCCACTTCATACAGGCGAAACAGACTGGTCCCGCCACACAGGCTCGCGCCGGCAATCTGCATCATGTGATCCAACCGTGCGCTGTCTCTGCGCAACCGCTCGCGTGTTTCTAACGCCCAGCCGGTTTCAAGCAAAGCCGAGGTGCCGATTGTCAGAGCGGGACCGGATACGGCCCAGGGACCTGTGAGGTCAGCCAACCGTGCAATCAACTCCGGCGCGCCAATGGCAAAGCCGAGGCGCACACCGGCAAGTCCCCAAAACTTACCAAAGCTCTTAAGCACAATCCGGCCAGGTTGGTCCGCCACACGGATCATGCTCCAATCCGGCGTGACGTCGCAAAAGCTCTCGTCAATCACGGCAAACGGCGCGGTGAGGTCATCCACGGACCAAAGCCGCCCGGTTGGGTTGTTCGGGTGTACCACCACTTGCGCATTGGGCGCTTCATTGCCCAGTTGCCATCCTTGGGCTGCAAAGGCGGCCGCGTGCTCATTGTAGGTTGGAGTCTCAATCTGCACCGTGCCTTGGTCCAACAAAGACGGAATGCGCGCAATCAGTGCGGAGGCGCCGGGTGCGGCCAATATTGCCGCCCCATCCGGCACCTTCCAAAACTCACGAGCAGCTTTCAGCAAGCCGTTTTGCGCCACTTTGTCGGGTAGGCGTGCCCAATCGTCCATGAGGATGTGGGGCATAGTGTAAGGCACCGGATTGATGCCGGTGGACAGATCCAGCCAACTGTCACGGCTGCCGCCCCATTGATCCCTCGCGGCATCAAGCCCGCCGCCGTGGTCGCGTTGCTCCGGATTGGCTGTTTGGGTGGAGGTGTTCATGTCGCGCCCTGCTGTGATCCTGCAAGGCGCGAGTACTCTATCTCCCCGCCCCAACGCAAGTAATCACGCAACGGGTGAGTAAGCGGAGCGTGTGGCTAGCCGCGTCCGTGCGGTTCGTCATAATCAATCACCGGATTGATCGGGACAATTTGATGTGGATTGATGCTGGTGTGACTGCGCAGATAGTGATCCACAATGTGCTTGAAGTTCACCGTCTCCGCCACGCCTGGGACTTGATGGAGCTCACGCGTGTAAGCCCAGAGGTTGGGATAATCCACAATCCGCTTCCGGTTACATTTGAAATGCAGATGGTAGACCGGATCAAAGCGGATCAAGGTGGTGAACAACCGCCAATCAGCCTCGGTGATCTGATCCCCCATCACGTAGCGGGTCTCCGACAGCCGCGCTTCCAGCCACTCCAATGTGTCAAACAACGGATAGATTGCAGCATCATAAGCAGCCTGCGACGTTGCAAACCCACATTTATACACACCGTTGTTAAAGGTGTCGTAGATCCGCGCGTTGACCTCTTCAATAGCGTCTCGCTGCGCCTTTGGCCAAAAATCCAACGTATTGCCGGTCACTCCGTCAAACGCGCTGTTGAACATGCGGATGATTTCGGAGCTTTCATTGCTTACGATTGTTTCCTGCTGCTTGTCCCAGAGGATTGGTACAGTCACGCGGCCAGAGTATGTTGGGTCTGCTTTGGTGTAGACACTATGCGCGTGGCTTAATCCATACAGCGTATCGCCAGTCGCGCCATGATCATCGGTCTCAAACGTCCAACCCTCGCTGAACATATCCGGGTGTACGGCAGAAACGGTGATGTGCTCTTCCAGTCCCTTGAGTTTACGGAAAATCAGCGTGCGATGCGCCCAGGGACAGGCGTAAGACACATAGAGGTGATATCGCCCACTCTCGGCTTGAAACCCAGCTTTCCCACCTGGTCCCGCGCTGCCATCAGCGGTGATCCAGTTGCGGAACTGCGCCGCCGAACGCACAAATTTACCGCCGTGTGATTTGGTGTCATACCACTGGTCGGTCCATGTTCCGTCTACAAGCAAACCCATTGCGCATTCCTTTATTCCTAACTTGCCCTCAACCTAAGCCGGGTTTGCTCCTCAAAAAACCAACACACGCGCGCGAGTGTTGCGCGTATTTGCACAGCACTCGGTGGGAACAGTTCCTAAGGCTACCGCTAAGGAACCAGACTGTTTACCAAATCTTCGCTTGACCAGTGCAGCATGGTGGGATGCAGTGAGACGAACGATGGAGAATCCAATGAGCACTTATTTATCTGCCGAAGTGCAGGCTGGCTTTGATGCCGCGCGCAAAAAGGCGCTGAAACAGAGGCACCGGCTTCGCGTTGAAGCGGATGGTTTGAGCGTGCGCGTTGTGCGTTTTCTGGACGATGGTTTCACACTGGATGCCGAAACCGCGCCACGTCTGCCAGGGCTGGTGAACCTCTATGATGGATCCAAGCATATTTCGCAGTGTCTGGTGGTTGCCACCGACGAAGAAGACGGCGAAATGCACTATGAATTCAAACGTGCCACGCCGGTCACGGATCAGGCGCCGGTGGACTATTACCAAAGTGAGCCAACCCCTGCTGGATTGCTTGGACGCCCGCACTAAACGGAGTCCTCAAGACCAAACAAAAGGGCGGGGAAATCCCCGCCCTGTTTTTTACTGAAGGTCTGAAAATGCCTCAGCCAATCGCGAGGCCGCTTCTTCCACCCGCGCTCGTGGCGTGGCGATATTGAAGCGCAGAAAATCATCGCCGCCTTGGCCAAACGTCGGGCCGTGGTTCACGCAAATTCGCGCCCCTTGTTCCACGCGCTGGGTGAAATCCTCTCGGCTCATGCCTGTGCCAGAAAAATCTACCCAGCTCAGATATGTCGCTTCTAGTGGCATGGATGACAGGCCGGGAATGTTTTGTATCGCTGTGTCCAAAACCTTGCGGTTGCCGTCGAGATATTCGATCAACCCGTCAACCCAGGCCGCCCCTTCTTGCGAATAAGCCGCCTCAGCCATGAACAGGCCAAAGCTGTTTGGCGACAACCCCATCGCCCCCATACGGGCTGCAAACTTCGCGCGCAGAGCCTCATCGGGGATGATCACATTGCCAGTCAGGCCTCCAGCGAGGTTAAACGTCTTGGTGGTGGCGGTCATCATCACCAAACGGTCCAGAATGCTGGGGTCGACATTGACCATCGGGATGTGGGTTTTGCCCGGATATACAAGGTCATGGTGGATTTCGTCGCTCACCAGAATGAGATCGTGGCGCTTACAAAAATCGGCCACGCCCTGAAGCTCTTCCCGAGTCCACACACGACCACCTGGATTGTGCGGGGAGCAGAGGATGAACATGGTCTCATGCCCCTTCATCTGCGCATCCCAAGCGTCAAAATCCATTTCATAATGGCCATTGTTGTTGATGAGTTCGCATTCCACAACTTCGCGGCCCGCGGCCTTAATCACCCGTGCAAACGCGTGATACACTGGCGTGGTCAAGACAACGCCATCGCCCACCGCGCTGAAGGTGTCCACACAAAGCCCGGTGCCGTTCACCAACCCATGTGTGGTGAAAATCTCGTCGCGCTCGACGGACCAATTGTGGCGCTCCTTCATCCACCAGCGGATGGCGTCGCGATAAGCGGCATCGTCACCGTAATAGCCAAACACGCCGGTGTTGATCATGCCTTTGATCGCATCGGTCACACAGGCTGGTGGACGGAAATCCATGTCAGCCACCCACATCGAGATCCCATCGTCGGCGGACACACCATAGATTTTCTCCATCATGTCCCATTTCACGGAATGGGAGCCAAAGCGGTCGATGTTCTCGTCGAAATTCATTGCGGGTGTCCTTTGCTTAACAACGCAACCGCACGCTACCGATTTGCGCCTCATGTGCAACCCCGCAAGCTACCCCGTTGCGCAGAAGGCGCGACTGTCCTAGATGGGGGCCATGATCAAACCTATTCTCATCCACCCCGATCCGCGCCTGAAAAAGGTCTGTGCACCCGTGTCTGATCTCTCCGACGATCTGCGCAATTTGGCCAAAGACATGCTGGAAACCATGTATGACGCACCGGGCATTGGCCTGGCCGCGCCGCAGGTTGGCGTGCTTGACCGCTTGATCGTGATGGACTGCATCAAAGATGGCGATCCGGAGCCGGTGGTGATGTTCAACCCCGAGGTGCTGTCCAGCTCCGAAGATCTGAACGTCTATGAGGAAGGCTGCCTGTCAATTCCTGAGCAGTTTGCCGAGGTGACCCGTCCTGAATCCGTCCGTGTTGGCTGGATCGACATGGAGGGCAATCCTCAGGAAAAAGACTTCGATGGCCTCTGGGCAACCTGCGTGCAGCATGAGATTGATCACCTCAATGGCAAACTGTTCATCGACTACCTAGGTCCGATGAAGCGCCAGATGATGACCCGCAAGTCGCAGAAGATGAAACGAGAGCAGGCGCGCGGCTAGTCCGCAGCCGGAACAATCGGTGTAGCAACCGATCACCTTGTCGCTGGAGCGCATGAAATGACTGTTCGAACTTGTATTCCATGGCCTGACAAACGCCTGAGCACTGTCTCTGAAGCTGTGGACGCAATCACCGATGAGGTGCGTCAGGTCTGGGACGATCTGATCGACACCATGTATGCCATGCCCGGCGTTGGCATGGGGGCTAACCAGATTGGCGTCATGCAGCGGCTGATCGTTGTGGATGCCACTGAAGAGGGCAAGTCGGCCATCCGCATGGCCAACCCGGAAATCCTGCACGCCTCCGCACAACCACGCGAGCACGAAGAGGCCAGCCCAAATCT
>NZ_CAJXIV010000151.1 GCF_913054185.1 uncultured Shimia sp. | reverse complement strand
TATGAGGCGGAGCTGCCATTGGTGCTCGATATTCCGGAAAGCATTCATCCGGATGTGCGCACCTACTGGGACGCGGTGCGTGACGAAATTCACCGGTTGGTGCTCAAGCCGATTGAGCAAGCGGCGGCCCGGGAGGTGCCGTCCAATGTGCCCTTTCGCACGCCAGACGGAGACGCGCCCCAGCTAGCAGGCCTTGGGCTGGCCGACCCGGCGCTGGCCATGGGGTTGAGTGGGATCAGCGATTGGTCCACACAACAGCCGTTTATCAACGTGATGAAAACCGCGCGCCCCTGGGTGGGGCATTTGCCCGGCCAATGGGGTGGCGTGAGCTTTGAAGAGCTGGACGCGCGCGGTTTGTTGGACGAAGCGGGCTGGATCTGGGGCGTGCCTGAAGACATCGAGTCGGTGGAGACCTTGCTCCTGACGGACTTGCCCGAGCAGGCCGTTGGCTATTCCGGGCGTTACCGGGTGACGTGGCAAGGCGCGGGGGAGATTGAGCTCACCGGACGGGCGCGGGTGACCTCCAAAGCACCGGGGGAAATCTGGTTTGACTTCACGCCCGGAGAAGGGCCGGTGGGGATCAAGATCCGCCAGCCGGACCCGGATATGACCGGCGACTATGTGCGTGACATTCAAGTGATTGCGCAGTCTTACACCCTGCTCGCGGACGCCGGGGCGGTGTTCAATCCGATGTGGCTCAACGTGATTGATGACCTGCGCATGGTGCGGTTTATGGATTGGATGAAAACCAACGGCTCAACCCAGTCCAGCTGGGACGGTCGGCCACTCACGAGCGACTTCACCTATGGCTGGCGCGGGGTGCCGGTGGAAGTGATGGTGCGCCTCGCCAATGAGATTGGCGCAGACCCGTGGTTCACCATGCCGCATCTGGCGGATGAGGGGTATTTGACCGGTTTTGCCAGCTATGTGCGCAATCATCTGGATGCAGAGCTCAATGCCCATGTCGAGTATTCCAATGAGATGTGGAACTGGGGCTTTGACCAGGCGCAATGGGCGTTGCGCGAAGGCGAGGCGCGATGGGGCAAAGGCCAGGACGTGCAGATGCAGTTTGCCGGGATGCGGGCGGCAGAGATGGCGCGCATTTGGGGCGAGGTTTATGGCGAGGCTGCTGAAGGTCGGCTGACGCGGGTGATTGCGACGCACACCGGCTGGCCCGGCTTTGAAGAAGGCCTGTTACAGGCGCCGCTGTGGCAGGCAGAGGGCAATCCGGCACCGGTGAGCTTGTTTGAGGCTTATGGCGTGACCGGCTATTTTGGCGTCACTCTGGGGATGGAAGATGAAGGTTCTAAAGAGTTGCGCGGTTGGCTTGATACGGCGCGCAAACAGGCTGAGGCGGCGGGGTCTGCTGAAGGGCTGAAACGGGCGGCACTGGCGGCCTATGTGGAAGACCATGCGCATGATGGCGTGGCGGCACAGGCGGCGGCGTGGCTGCGCAACGGTGAGTTGAAAGAACTCACTGGCAAACTGCTGCCCTATCATCAGAAAGTGGCCCAGGACAACGGGCTCGCACTGGTGATGTATGAGGGCGGCAACCACGCGGTGGGCGTGGGTGTTGAGGCCAATGACGCGGCGCTGACGGCGTTCTTTACAGAGTTCAGCACAAGCGCTGAGGTGGCGACGATGTATGAAGAGTTGCTGGCAAGCTGGCGCAGTTTGGGTGGGCAGAGCTTCAATGCGTTTACCGATGTGGGCAAGCCCAGCAAATGGGGCAGTTGGGGGCATCTGCGGTATTTGGGGGACAAAACGCCCCGGCATGACGTGCTGTTGGACTATAACCTCACTGGCCCACATTGGAGCGAAGACCGCGCCGAGGACACTTTCCTGCACGGCGGGATTTACCTTGGTGATGACACAGCCGACCGGCTGGAGGGTACAGGCAAGCGCGATGTGTTGTTGGGTATGGGCGGCAATGATGTGCTGGTGGCGCGGGGACCGGGCGATCTGCTGCATGGCGGGCCGGGCACGGATCGGGCGATTTTGCCGGGTGTGCGCGGAGACTATGAGTTCAGCCGCGAAGGTGCGCAGGTGCGGGCCGTCGCGGACGGGCGCAGTTATCTTTTGACCGAGATGGAGGCCGTGGCCTTTGAAGACGCGCCTGCGCTGGTGCTGCCGATCAGCGGGCTTTTGTGACACAGGGTTGATGTGAAAGGGAAATCCCCCTGCCCCGTCGTGCACCGATCTGATAGGTTGTGCCAAACGTGACGTCAGAGGCGAGCCATTTCCGTGCTGAGCATTCTCATTCCGGCCAACAATGAGGCCGCCCATATCGGCCCCTGTCTGGAGGCGGTCTTGGCCTCTGAGGGGCCAGACGTGGCGCAGATAGTGGTGGCGGCCAATGGCTGTGATGACGACACGGTGCAGATTGCCGAACGCTACCGCACAACTGTTGAAGCCAAAGGCTGGACCCTCACGGTTTTGAACCTGCCAGCCCTGGGCAAAATGGGCGCGTTAAACGCCGCTGACGAGGCCGCCTCATTTGGCAATCGCGCCTATCTGGATGCAGATGTGCTTGTGGACCCTGCCCTGATGGGACAAATCACCAAGACCCTCAACACAGACACCCCACGCTACGCCAGCGGCAAGTTGCGGCTGTCACGTGCCAAAACATGGGCCACACGGGCCTATGCGCGCACCTACAGCAAGGTTCCCTTCATCACCCACGGCGTGCCGGGGGCTGGGTTGTTTGCCGTGAACGCTGCCGGTCGCGCGCGCTGGCAAGACTTCCCCGGCATCATTTCAGACGACACTTTTGTGCGTCTGAACTTCGCGCCAGAGGAGCGCATCAGCACCGAAGCAGGTTACGATTGGCCATTGGTCGAAGGATTCGCAGCCTTGGTCAAAGTGCGGCGGCGCCAGAACGCCGGTGTTGACGAAATTGTGGCACGGTTTCCAGAGCTGCTCAAAAACGACGATAAAGTCACGCTCAGCTTTGGTGAGAAACTCGGCATGATGCTGCGCGATCCATTGGGCTTTGCGGTCTATGCGGCGGTCTCGGTAGTGGTGAAACTCTCGCCACAAAAATCGGACTCGTGGGAGCGCGGAAGATGAACCGTCTGAGGAGCCTCACGCAGGGCGACTCGTTGGCTGCCCGCGCCATTCGCAGCGGCGGCTGGACAATTTTTGGCTATGGCGGATCACAGGCGCTGCGACTGGCCTCCAACCTGATCCTCACACGGCTTTTGTTCCCCGAAGCCTTTGGCCTGATGAGCCTTGTTTGGGTGTTCCTGCAAGGATTGGCCAATCTCAGCGACATGGGGGTGACCCAGTCGATCTTGCAGAGCAAACGTGGCGAAGACCGCGCCTTTCTCGACACCGCCTGGTCCATCCAGGTGTTACGGGGCGTGTTCCTGTTGATCCTGACCTGGTCCTTGGCTGTGCCAGCGGCGGCGTTTTATGACGCGCCGGAGCTGGCCGAGATCCTGCCAATTGTCGGCCTCACCCTGCTGATCATGGGGCTGTTCCCCACCAAAAAAGACAGCGCCAACCGCCACCTTGCGCTTGGGCGGATCACGACGATCGATCTCTCCGCGCAGGTGATTGGATTGGTGGTCGGCGTGGCAATTGCATGGGCCACAGGATCGGTTTGGGCCTTGGTGGCCAATGCAGTGACGACAACGGTCATGCAATTGATTTTCTACTATATTTTCCTACCCGGCACGATCAACAAACCACGCTGGGACAAGCCCGCCGCCGGAGAACTGATCCACTTTGGCAAGTGGATTTTCCTCTCCACCGCCGCCGGGTTCCTGCTGTCGCAAGGTGACAAGATTGTGTTGGGCAAGCATCTTAGTTTGGGTGCGCTTGGGGTCTATAACATCGGCTACTTCCTGGCGTCGTTTCCGCTGCTGCTGGGCGGGATGCTGATGCGGCGGATCATGATTCCGATTTACCGCGAAAAGCCACCCAGCGAGGGGCCCGAAAACCGCGCTAAATTGCACAAGATGCGCATGTTGTTGAGCGGCGGATTGATGGGGCTTTTGGCGCTGTTTGCCTTGGTTGGTGTTGGGCTAGTGACTGTGCTCTATGATCCCCGCTACGTATTGGCGGGTGGTGTCGTGGTGCTATTGGCTGTGATGCAAATTCCGCAGGTGATTGCCCTGACCTATGATCAGGCCGCGCTGGCCGCAGGCGACAGCCGTGGGTTCTTTTTTCTGGCCGTCACGCGGGCAGCGCTCATGATGGCGGGTTTGATAATTGGGGCCAGTCAGTATGGCCTCACCGGCGCTTTGCTGGGGCAAGGTCTGGCGATGGTGTTGGCCTATCCGGCGGTGGTCTGGCTGGCGCGAAAACATGGCGCTTGGGATGCGCGGCATGATGCAACCTTTTGGGCCATGGGCATTGGCATAGGGAGCCTCGCCTTTTGGCTCCATCAGAGCGCGATTGTTAATCTTTCTGCCCTCAATTTGCCCTGATTTCACCTTCCTACTGGGCGGATGGGGTTCTATCTTTAAGGCAAGTGTAAGAGTCCCCGCTTCAGAAGGGGACCGCTGACGGCGTAAATGAACAGCAGGTGGATGTGGTGACAAGCCCGACGGACCAACCGGTCGCTGAGACGGATATTGCAATTGTGGGCATGGCCGCCCACCTGCCTGGCGCGCCCGGCATCGCGCAGTATTGGCACAACCTGCGCAGCGGCATCCGCTCGATCCGCAAACTCTCCGAAGACGAGCTTTTGGCCAATGGCGAGAGCCGGTCCAAAATGGCACATCGCAACTTTGTGCCCGCCGCCGCGATGCTGGATGGCTTTGCTGATTTTGATGC
>NZ_CAJXIV010000150.1 GCF_913054185.1 uncultured Shimia sp. | reverse complement strand
GGCTATCGCCCGTCGCTGGCCTATCGCACGGCATTGGTGGCGGAAGGACGGTTTGATGCCATGGTCACGTTGCGCCCGACATGGGAATGGGATGTGGCCGCAGGGGATTTGATCATCCGAGAGGCGGGGGCGGCCACGGCCGACCGCCATGGCGCGCCGCTGCGGTTCAACAATCCTGATCCACGTCTGGCAGGGGTAATTGCCGCGCCAGAAGCGCTCAAAGATAAGATTTGTGCGGCACTGGCACCAGCTCACACAGCCCGATAGCGGGCCACAAAGTTTGCAACAATATTGGGTGGCGCAGAGGCATCTGCGGCTTCACCTGCGCGTCTATCCTGACCTCAATCAGGTCTAGTTGATGGGGCTAGTGCCAACACATGCGGTGCGCTTCAGCAAAAACCGCCCTACATGGCCATATGACACACCGAAGTTGAGGCAAATCTGGTCAAACTTGCGACATGCGGCGCGATCCTCCCCTTGAGGCTTGCCGCCAAGCGCCGTAGGTTGCGGCCAACTCAGCACCTCACAGGAGTGGCCCAGATGGCACAACGACTGCACCTCGTCTTTGGTGGCGAACTGATCGATCCAACCAAAACAGCCTTCAAAGACGTGGATGACATCCATGTTGTTGGCATTTTCCCAGATTACGACAGCGCCTACAACGCGTGGAAAGCTGAGGCACAGAAGACCGTGGACAACGCTCACATGCGGTACTTCATTGCGCATTTGCACCGTCTGCGGGATGAGCAGGCAGCGGCCTCTTCTACCGAAGAACTCGGATAAGATCTGCGGATGGCGCGCTCGCTTGGCCTTGCGGCGTATCTTGCGTTTGCGCGCCGCCAGCCCCCTCGGCTGGCCGCTATTGACTGTCCGCGCCCTAAGGGCGCGGTCATCTGGCTGCACAGCACAGATCCAACTCGTGCGCGCACCCTGGCCAAGCTGGGTTTGCGACTGGCCGCACAACGCGACACCGCCTATGTGCTTTTGACCACACCCAATAACGTACCGCTGACACAGACATTGCCCGACGGCGTGATCTGGCAGCCCTGCCCCTCAGAAAGCCCTGCGGACATCGCCGTGTTCCTGGCGCATTGGCAGCCAGAGATCATGATTTGGCTGGGATCCAGCATTCGACCCGCCCTAATTGACGCCGTGCGCACACGGGACATTCCGTCAATGATGTTGGAAGTGCACCGCCCCAAGCTGGATCAAAAGCGACGCTGGGGTCCGGAGCCCATTCGCGGGACGTTGACGCGCTTCAACACCATTTTTGCACAGGACAAGGCCACCGCGCTAAGGCTGCGCAAACTTCTTGGGGACTTTTCCAAAGTTGAGGTCAGTGGCACCTTGATGGAAGAGGCTCCTGCCCTGCCGGTGCGCGACAGCGATCTTGAAGAGTTGCGCAGCTGTTTGTCAGGGCGCCCGGTGTGGCTTGCGGCGCGTTTGCAGCCGGAAGAGCTAGAGACCGTGCTGAACGCCTATCGCGCGGTTTTGCGGCTGTCGTTTCGAATGCTGCTGGTTGTGGTGCCAGACAATCCAAGCACAGCGAAAGCAATGCGAGAGACCATTGGCCAAGAAGGCTGGCGGGTGGCGGAGTGGGACAATGGTGATTTCCCCGGTGAGAACACACAGGTGTTGTTTGCCGAAACACCGGATGAGCTGGGCCTGTGGTATCGTATTGCGCCCATCAGCTTTGTTGGCAGTTCGTTGATTTCGGGCGCAGGCGGGCGAGACCCGCTGGAGCCAGCAGCACTTGGGAGTGCGATTCTTTATGGCCCCTCCGTGCGTCGATATCTGGGCAGCTATACACGGCTGGCCAATGTGGGTGCAGCCCGGATTGTGAAAGACGCAGACAGTTTGGTTGCCGCTTTGATGTTTCTCACCGCGCCAGATCAGGTGGCCGCAATGGCGCATGCCGGTTGGCAAGTGGTGTCTGACAGTGCGGCGGTCTCCGACAAGGTGATAGAGCACGCACATGCGTTGATGGACACGCAGGAGGAGCCAGCATGAAGGAACCTTTGTTCTGGTCCAACAGTCCTGCTCGGCCCGGCTGGCAAGCCCGGGCATTGGCGCCGTTGGGCGGGATTTACGCGCGGGCCACCAACTCCCGCGTCAGTAAGAACAGCGGCTATAAGGCCTCAGTGCCGGTGATTTGCGTGGGCAACATCAATGCGGGTGGCACGGGTAAAACCCCGACCACCATTGCGCTGGCCCAGCGGCTGATTGGCATGGGAAAAGTCCCGCATGTGGTTTCGCGTGGCTATGGCGGCACCTTGGATGGGCCGGTTCAGGTCGATGAGCGCACCCATAAGGCAGATGAGACCGGCGATGAGCCACTTTTGCTGGCCGCCTTTGCGCCCACGTGGGTGGCCAAGGACCGCGCCGAGGGTGTGCAAGCGGCAGAGGCGGCCAGGGCAGATGTGATTCTGCTCGACGACGGGTTTCAGAACCCGTCAGTGTACAAGGATGCCTCAATCATTGTCGTGGACGCACACCGTGGCTTTGGCAACGGGCGTTGTATTCCGGCAGGGCCATTGCGGGAACCCGTAGCCGCAGGCATGGCGCGCGGCGATGTGGTGTTGTCGATTGGCAATGAGGTAGCGCAGGCGAGATTTGCCGAGACCTGGGGCACTGCGGTGTCCCTGCCCCATGCCAAAGGCGCATTGGAGCCTCTACAAACCGGCATGGACTGGACGGAAACACCGTTTTTTGCCTTTGCAGGCATAGGCCATCCGGAGAAGTTTTTTGAAACTTTGCGCGGGCTGGGTGCCACCTTGGTGCACACCGAAGCGCTGGCCGACCATCAAGCTCTGCCACCAGCGATGCTTACCCGGCTCTATGCGGAATCGCAAAAGATGGGGGCGCAGTTGGTCACAACCGAGAAAGACGCCGTACGCCTGCCACTGGAAGTGCGCCCGCAGGTGCTGACCTTGCCGGTGCGTTTGGAGTTGCAGGATTGGGGACCAATTGATGCGCTTCTGACGCGCATCGGCGTGACCGGGCAGACTTAAGCCGCCCGGTCGTTGTTTTGGCTTAACCGCCGAGCTTACCGTCGAGGATCTCTTTCAGATCGTTGTAGCTCATGTTGGAGTGCTTCTCGCCGTCAATCAGCAGAGTTGGCGTGGAGTTCACGTCATCCGCTGCGGCATTTTCCTGGAACCACGCCACCAGCGCTTTGGCTTTGTCTTCGTCCTGCAAGCAGGCTTGCAACTGGTCGTCTTCGAGACCAGCCAGACGGCCGGTTTTGCGCAGGCTGTCGGAGATCGCCACCGGGTCACCAGCGCGGGTCCAGTCTTTCTGTGTCTTCATCAGGATGTCGGTCATGCCGAAGAATTTCTCCTGACCACCACAACGCGCCACCATGGAGGCCCAAAGGCCATAACGGTCAAAATACACGTCACGGAACACAAATTTCACTTTGCCGGTGTCGACGTAGTCAGCCTTCAGCGGCTCCAGCACGTTGACATGGAAGCTGGCGCAGTGTGGGCACGTGAAAGACGCATATTCAACAATGGTGATTGGCGCATCTTCGGATCCCATCACCATTTCCACAATGCCATGCTCGTTTGTCGCGCCTTCAGACGACACCGTCTGAATGTTGCTGACTTCTGGCAGGTCAAAGGCCGTGGTTGTGGCGGGCTGTGTGTTGGACAGCCAGTATGCGCCACCAGCAGCGGCAACGGCCACAGCAGCAATCGCAGGGATAAAACGGTTCATTCAGACACCTTTCTTGGCATTTTTGTTCTTTGAGATTACGTTTTGGGCAAGCCGCTCAAGCGCTTGCCGCAGATCATCGTCACCCACTGGGGCGGCCACTTCCGCAGCCTCCGCACAGGTGGCCGCATCCGGCTTGGGCTTCTCGACTTTGGGTGCCGCGCCAAATTGCGCCTGGCCTTCGGCAAAACCGGTGGGCGCGGTTTGGGTGATGCGCATATGGGTGATGGCGTTGTAGCCATAAGCCGCGTTGATACGGGTACGCAGCGTCTCTTTCTGCATTTCCAACATCGGTGCCTGCGCACCGGTGGTCAACACAGTGAGCGTTGCGCCAAAACTTTGACGGCTGTATTTCACATCCACGGGCTGGCAGATGCTCGCGATATCGCCCCCGACAATGTCAGCCCAATGGGTCAACACGCGCGACTCGGCAAACCCCCGGCTTTCGCTAGCTTTGCGAATCCGCTCTCGCAGAAGCGAAGAGGTGCGGGAGAACCCTTTAGTGGTGGCGCGGCGCATGTTGGTCTTGCATCCTTTGGTCGGTCGCTATTTTAGTGGCTCGGCGCGAGGGCGCCAGTGAAACCCAACTCGGTGAGGATAAAACTTGCGTGATTGGCCAGACAGCGCCGACCTGTTGACGTTCTATGACCACAATGCCCGCAAAATGCCGTGGCGTGTGGGGCCAACGGAGCGCGCGGAAGGCGTGCGGCCAGACCCGTATCGGGTGTGGATGTCAGAGATTATGCTGCAACAGACCACAGTGGCTGCCGTCAAAGGCTACTTTGAGCGGTTCACGGCACGTTGGCCAACTGTAAGCGATCTGGCCGCGGCGGATGATGCGGATGTCATGGCGGAGTGGGCCGGTCTTGGATATTACGCCCGCGCCCGCAATTTGCTGAAATGCGCGCGCTATGTAGTCGCGGAGCATGATGGCGTGTTTCCCGACACCGTGGAGGTACTTCTGACTTTGCCGGGGGTGGGCCCCTATACCGCAGGGGCGGTTGCCTCAATTGCGTTTGACCAACCAGCGACGGTGGTGGACGGCAATGTGGAGCGGGTTATGGCGCGGGTGTTTGATATTCACACGCCCCTGCCCGCTGCAAAGCCTGAATTGACTGAGAAAGCGGCTGCGCTTACGCCGCAAGAGCGTCCGGGCGATTACGCGCAAGCGGTGATGGACCTAGGCGCGACCATCTGCACGCCACGCAACCCGGCCTGTGGGCTATGCCCCTGGCGCACCGCGTGTAAGGCGCAGGCGGCGGGCACCGCTACGGAGTTGCCAAAGAAAACGCCAAAGAGACCCAAGCCCATCCGCCATGGGGTGGTGTACATCGCAAAACGTGTGGATGGCGCCTATCTGCTGGAAACCCGCCCTGACAGCGGGTTGCTGGGGGGCATGTTGGGGTGGCCCGGATCGGACTGGACCGAAGTGGAAGCGCCCAAGCATGATGC
>NZ_CAJXIV010000149.1 GCF_913054185.1 uncultured Shimia sp. | reverse complement strand
AGCAGACATTGGTCCAGTTTCATCTAAAGGGTGCTTCGTCCCGCATTGCTGCCTTAGATGACGTGGATTATGGAAAAGGCTCCCGAAAACATCTTCGGGAGCCTTTTCGGAAGAAACAACAGTCCATGCGGCAATAGGGCCGCAAGCAGGCAGTTGGCGACATTCACTATAACGTCGCCATGATAGGGCCTGACCTTTAGTCTTTTTTGGTTTTCTTGGCAGCGGCTTTTTTGGCTGGCGCCTTCTTTTTTGCCGCTGGTTTTTTCTTGGCAGCAGCTTTCTTTTTGGCGGGCTTTTTACCAGCTTTTTCGACGATCCACTCCATGGCCTGTTCCATGGTCACGTCTTTGACCTCGACCTCTTTCGGGATCGTGGCGTTGACTTTTTCCCATTTCACATAAGGGCCATAGCGGCCGTCCATGATGTTGACGGGACCGCCGGCATCCGGGTGTTCGCCCAGTTCGCGCAAAGCTTTGGCGGCGGCGCGGCGGCCACGGCCCGGATTGTTGCGCTTCTCGGTGATCATCTCCATGGCGCGGTTCATGCCGATCTCAAACACGTCGAGCGTTTCTTTGAGGTTGGCGTAGACCGGTTTTTCCTCATCGGGCAGCTGGTGCATGATGTAGGGGCCAAACCGTCCCAGGTTGGAGGCAATGGCGCCGCCTTCGGGGTGCATGCCAATTTCGCGCGGCAGAGTTAGCAGGGTCACAGCCTGCTCCAAAGTCAGCTCTTCAGGGCCCCAACCGGGCAGGAACTCTTTGCCCTGTTTTGGCAGGGAGGAGCGTGGTGGCTTTTTGTTTTCTAGTGTGGCTTCGCCGCGCTGCACATAGGGGCCAAAGCGACCGGATTTGAGGTGGATTTCGTCGCCTGCGTCCTCGCCGAGCACTTTTTCGTAGCCTTCGGCACCTTCGCCGGAAATCGGGCGGGTGTAGTTGCATTCCGGGTAATTGCCGCAGCCAACAAATCCGCCGGTGCGAGAGGTTTTTAAGTGCAACTGGCCAGCGCCACACTTTGGGCAGACACGGGGGTCGGTGCCGTCTTCACGGGCCGGGTACAGCTGGGGCGCAAGCGAGGCATCCAAGATGTCGAGCACTTCAGAAATGCGCAGGTCGCTGGTTTCGGCGATGGCCGCGTGGAAGTCTTTCCAGAAACGCGACAGCACGTTTTTATAGTTGCGATCACCGGCGGAGACGTCATCCAACTCTTCTTCGAGGTTGGCGGTGAATTCATAGCCGACATATTTGCGGAAGAAATTCACCAAGAAGATGGTCACGATCCGGCCTTTGTCCTCTGGGAACAGGCGGTTTTTCTCTTTGCGTACGTAGTCGCGGTCTTGGATGGTGGTGATCACCGAGGCGTAAGTGGAGGGGCGGCCGATGCCCAGCTCTTCCATGCGTTTGACCAAGGTTGCCTCGGTGTAGCGGGGCGGCGGCTGGGTGAAGTGCTGTTCGGGGGAGACAGCGTTTTTGGCCATGGCTTCGCCCTGCATGATCTGCGGCAGGCGCTTGCCATCCTCATCATCCACAACCTGATCGTCGCGGCCTTCTTCGTAAACGCGCATAAAGCCGTCAAACATCACCACCTGACCGGTGGCGCGCAGCTCGATTTGCTGATCAGCGGAGGCGATATCAACCGTGGTGCGCTCCATGCGGGCGCCTTCCATCTGGCAGGCCAGGGTGCGTTTCCAGATCAGATCATAAAGCTTGCGCTGATCGTCCTCAGACACCTTCAAATCGGCGGGTTTGCGCATCATATCCGTGGGGCGGATACATTCGTGCGCTTCCTGCGCGTTTTTGGCTTTGTTCTTATAAATCCGCGGCTTGGCCGGAACGTAGTCCTTGCCGTAGAGGGTCTCGATGGCGTCCCGGGCGCTTTCTACAGCTTCAGGCGCCATGTCGATACCGTCGGTCCGCATATAGGTGATGTAACCGGCCTCATAGAGGCGTTGAGCGGTGCTCATGCAGTGCTTGGCGCCCATGCCAAACTTGCGGCTGGCTTCCTGCTGCAAGGTCGAAGTCATGAAGGGGGCAGACGGGTTGCGGGAGGCGGGCTTGGCCTCGACACGGGCCACGGACAAGTCGCGGCTTTGGATGGCTTGAACAGCCAATTCCGCGGCGGTGGAGTTTTCCAGCGAGAATTTGTCGAGCTTCTCGCCGCCCAGCACTGTGAGGCGGGCTTCAAACTGTTGATTGCGTGGGGTGGAGAGCTGCGCTTTTACCGACCAGTATTCACGGGCGTTGAACGCCTCAATCTCGGTTTCACGCTCCACAATCAGGCGCAGACAGACGGATTGCACGCGGCCCGCAGAGCGCGCGCCGGGCAGTTTGCGCCACAGCACCGGGGAGAGATTGAAGCCCACAAGGTAGTCAAGCGCACGACGGGCCAGATAGGCGTCGACCAGCGGTTGGTCCACTTGGCGTGGATTTTTCATCGCCTCGGTGATGGCGGATTTGGTGATTGCGTTGAACACCACACGCGACACGTTGGTGTCTTTTTTGATGGCGCGGCGTTTGCGCAGGGCTTCTTCGAGGTGCCAGCTGATCGCTTCGCCTTCGCGATCCGGGTCGGTTGCGAGGATCAGTTCGTTGTCGTCTTTGAGCGCGTCTGCGATGGCTTTGACGTGCGGGCGGGAGGAATTGCCAATCTCCCATGTCATTTCAAAATCGTCGTCAGGATCAACCGAGCCGTTCTTGGCGGGCAGGTCCCGGATGTGGCCGTAAGAGGCCAATACCGTGTAGTCCGAGCCAAGGTATTTGTTAATTGTTTTGGCTTTGGCTGGGGATTCTACGACAACTACTGGCATTCATTTTCCTCTCGACTCGGCGCGAGCCTTATGGCGGCGAAAAATGTGGGGCGAAAGGGGGTATTGTCAATGCATAGCGGAAATTCGCGTGACAAAGAGCGCGGTGCAAAGGGAGAAAGACGAGAATGAAGCGTTTGATTTTGGCAGGGGTTTTGGCGGTGGCTGCGGCGGGAACTGCGCTTGCGCAGAGCTGGCAAGAGCCTGCGCGGGGCACGCAGACACGCAAAGATCTGATGAGTGCGATCCGCCCAATTGCAGAGTGGCGGCTCGGCGCGCCAGTGCAGTTTGTGGTCAAAGACCTGCGCGTGGCGGGTGACGTGGGCTACGGTCGGCTTTACGCGCAGCGTCCCGGAGGGGCAAAGATTGACTTGAACGCAACGCCAATCTCGCAACGCATGGGCGGCGCCTTTTTTGAGGACTGGGAAGAGCCTTACATTGATGTGATGTACAAAAAATCCGGCAACATGTGGGTGGCGGTGGAATACACACTTTCGGCCAGTGAAGCCTGGTGGGCGTCGCCGGCGTATTGTGCGGCGTTTGGCCCTGTGTTGACGGAGTGGTGCCACTAAGTATCTCGCATTTTAGGTTTTAGAGAGCAGCCCGCCAGCAAGGCGGGTGATTTTGCCGTCCATTTCGAGGTCCAAGAGCACAGGCGTGACTTCGGACGAGGACATCACCATGTCTCGCACCAGTTGGTCCTCGCTGACGGGGGAGGGACCGAGGCGTTGCAGGATTTCGCTGTGTAAGGCTGCGGTGTCACGCAGGCTGCGGTGCGGGCGAGTTTGTGGCGGCTCTTTCGGCTGCTTTGCCACAGGCGGAGCGCGCAAAGGCAGTGTGTTGAGCACGTCCAGGACATCCTCAGCACCGCGTACCAAGCTGGCGCCGTCGCGGATCAGGAAATTGGCCCCGGAGGCGCGGGCGTCAAACGGGTGCCCGGGTACTGCGCAAACATCGCGACCTTGGTCGAGTGCCATGCGGGCTGTTAAGAGACTGCCGGATTTGGAGGCCGCTTCAACCACAACCACAGCCCGCACAAGGCCGGAGATGATCCGATTGCGGGCCGGGAAGTGACGGGCGCGGGGCTCCATGTCCGGGCGTTGTTCTGAGATACACAGGCCTTGAGCGGCGATCTGCTCCGCGAGGTCGAGGTTCTTAGACGGATAGGGCCGGGCGAGACCGCCGGCGTAAACAGCGATGGTGCCGGTTTGCAGCGCAGCGGCATGTGCGGTGGCGTCAATGCCACGGGCGAGGCCAGAGACAACGGTGAGCCCCGCGGCACCGAGATCAGTGGCGAGGCGTTTGGCCATGCGCAAGCCTAGAGAGGACGCATTGCGAGCGCCGATGATGGCCACTGTCGGCGAGTTGAGTAGTGCTGCGTCTCCCAAGCACCAAAGCAATGGCGGCGCGTCGGGGATTTCTTTGAGTAGGGCCGGGTAGTCGGTGTCTTCAAAGAAAAGAGGCCGTGCTCCAAGAGCACGGCCGTCATTCAGTTCGCGTTTTGCGTCGTCGATTGATGTTGGGGTGTACCGGGGCACGCCAGCAGTTCTTGCTATGTCGGGCAGGGCGTTTAGGGCCGCCTCCGCCGATCCATGCTCCCGCATCAATCTATGATATGTTGTTGGCCCGACACGTCGGGATCGCAAGAGGCGAAGCCGCGTCAATCGCGCTTCCTCCGTGGTGGGTGGGATTTGGGGGTGAGTGGAAGAAATTCGATCTTCGGTCATCCGCAACTCCGCCTGCTTGCAAGACAAGTATTAATCTTTCAGTGGTTAACAGCACGTAAACCAAACAGGAAAAAATTGAGAATTGACCAAATAATACGAATTCCCCTCACATTTTAGACAGCTTCGCCTTAAGTAGCCGCGCCGCCAACCGTCAATCCATCCATCAAAACAGTGGGTTGGCCGACACCAACCGGCACCCATTGGCCGGCTTTTCCGCAGTTTCCCATGCCCGGATCAAGCGCCATATCGTTACCCAGACCTTTAATTTGGGTCATGGCAGTGGCACCGTCGCCTATTAATGTGGCACCTTTTACCGGCGCACCGACCTTGCCGTCCTGCACGCGGTAGGCCTCGGTACACGAGAACACAAACTTGCCATTTGTGATGTCAACCTGCCCGCCGCCAAAGCCGACGGCGTAGATCCCGTCTTTCAGCGAGGCAACCAGATCGGCGGGGTTTGCGTCGCCTGCTTCCATATAAGTGTTGGTCATGCGCGGCATCGGCGCGTGGGCGTAGCTTTCACGGCGACCATTGCCGGTGGGGGCGACACCCATGAGGCGGGCATTTTGGCGATCTTGCATGTAACCGACCAGAATGCCGTCCTCAATAAGGGTATTCTTGCCAGACGGTGTGCCTTCGTCATCCACTGTGATGGAGCCCCGCCGATCTGCGATGGTACCATCGTCGATCACGGTCACGCCTTTGGAGGCGACCTGCTGACCAATCATACCGGCAAATTTGGAACTGCCTTTGCGGTTGAAGTCGCCTTCGAGGCCGTGGCCCACCGCTTCGTGCAGCAAGATGCCAGGCCAGCCGGGGCCAAGCAC
>NZ_CAJXIV010000148.1 GCF_913054185.1 uncultured Shimia sp. | reverse complement strand
TGAGCCTGAGCCTGAGCCTGAGCCTGAGCCTGAGCCTGAGCCTGAGCCTGAGCCTGAAAATGTAGCGCTCGACCAGGATGTCAAGGAAACGGAACCCGAACCCGCCCCTAAACCGCGCGGCCTTGACGACTCTGTCAAAGACATCCTGCGAGAAGAAGTTGAATACGAGAGCCAAGCCCGCGCTGCCGAACAACCTCAGAGTTTAGAAACCCAAGGTGATCTGGGTTTGGATCAGGGCGAAGATCGTCCTGTGGAAACAGCTCGCAAACCCGACACAGCCGCGGCACGCATGCGCCGTTTGCGCGGCGAAGACGACGCAACCACAGCTGCGGCTGTCGCCTCTACTGTGCGCAGCAGCAAAGAGACCCGTCGTGATTTGTTGCCCGACATTGAGGAAATCAACTCCACCCTGCGCACCACAGGGGACTCGCCACGCAACCCGGACTTGGGACAAAAGACCGGCAGCAATGCCAGTCGGGCGCGCGGTTTCCGTTTGGGCTTTGCGCTGGTGCTTTTGATCGCCGGGGCTGCTGTGTTTGTCTACAGTTCACACGATAGTCTCAGCCAAAGTTACCCGCAGGCCGCGCCTTACATTGACGGTTTCATGGCCTCTGCCAACGGCGCACGTATCTGGTTGGATGATCAGGTCACTGGGCTGTTTCTGAAACTTAATGCAGTTACGGGTAAGTCTTAACCACGGCGGTTCCGGCCAATCTGGTCAGAACCGCTCCAGCAACCGTTCCAGATAATTCCGCTCGGACTCCGAGCGCTCTGCATCCCCGGCTCGGCGACGAATTTCGTCCAGCAAACGCCGCGCCTGGCGATACACATCTTCGCCCTGCAATAGGCCTTCATCTGTGCCGGACGCCCCACGATTGCCTTGGCTGCGACCCAACGGGTCTTGAGCATTGCCTTGCGCTTCCGCCGTGCCTTGTTGGCCTTGCTGTTGCTGCTGTGCCATTGCTTCGCCAAGGTTACGCAGGCCATCGCGCAGCGCGTCCATCGCTTCTGCTTGCCGATCAATGGCTGTGGCCAGATCGTCTTCACGCAGTGCGTCCTCAGCGCCCTCCATCGCGCCTTCGGCCTGGCCCAGCGCTTCTCGCGCCGCATCCCCTTCGGGAGTGCCCTGCCCTGGTAGATTTTGCATTTGACGGTTCAATTCTTGACGCAGAGCCTGCTGGCGATCCTCAAGCGCGCCTTGCTCATCGCCATTGGACTGTCCAGTTTCCCCGTCGCCTTCGCCCTCACCGTCCCCTTCACCACCGGTGCCGTCATGTGCCTGACCGCGCCCCTCGCCACCGCTGTAGCCTTGGTTTTCTTGCGACTGACCGCTCTGCGCTCCGGGATTAAACTGCTCCTGCAACTCACGGAACGCCTCATCTGACAGCCCCTGCTGCTCGCGCAGCGTATCCGCCAGGCCTTCCATGGCCTGCTCACCTTGGTTTTGCTCGCCTTGGCCCTGGGTAACCCGCATGTTCTCCATGAGTTGTTGTAACTCTTCCAGCGCTTGCTGCGCTTCCGCCATACGACCTTCTTCCATCAGCTCTTGGATACGATCCATCATACGCTGTAGGTCGTCCTGACTCATCTGCATGGAGTTTTCAGCGCTCTGCTGGTCTTCGCCTTGCTCGCCGTTCTCCTGTTGGCGTCGCGCCAACTCGCGCATGTAGTCCTCGGTCGCCTCCCGCAGTTCCTGCATCAAACGCGCAATTTCTGCGTCGCTGGCACCGTTCTTCATGGCTTCCGACAACCGCTCCTGCGCCTGCCGCAGCCTCTCTGCCGCACTGCCAAGATCACCATCTTCCAAATTCAGCGCCAATTGCCACAAGGCCTCGGCCAACTCATCCCGCTTCTCTTCAGACAGCCCATGAGAGACGTTCACTTCCAACCGTCGCAGGATCGTCCGGAACCGCAGGTAATCCGTCTCCCGCCGAAACACACCATCTTCGGGGCGATGCGACACTGCCCGCATCACCTGCGCCACCCGCTTGCCATTCTCACGCGACCACAGCAAATCACGTCGCATCTCAATCACTGCCGCTGCCAGCGGATCAAAGAACCGCCGCGCCGGCAGCTCAAACTGCAACACACCGGTCTGCCCTTCCAACCCGGCGTCATCCTCAACGGTCAATGTAACGGTCACTGCCAAATGCGCCCAAGGGTGTTCCGAAAAGTCTTCAATCAAGGTCTCTTCAAACGACGCCCGATCGCCAGAGATCGGCAAGGGCAATTCCACCACCACCGCCTCTCGCGGCTCCGGATCCACGCGCAACCCGTACTGACGGGTCACACCTTCAAGGTCCAACCCCACAACCGCCGTCCCCCCAACAACGCCGTAGTCATCAGATGCATGAAACGGCAGGGTCATCTCCCCTCGCCCTGACGCCTCGACCTGCCCGCTCAAAATCACCTTCGGCGCGCGGTCATCCTGCATCACGATGTTCCACACGGCACCACCCGGCCCGGCTATCTCCAGATCCCCGGTCTGACGTACATCAAAGCTCTGTTCCGGCTCTGCCGCGCTCTCAATCGCGCCGAGGCGACCAGACACGGTCTCCGCCACCGTCAGCGCGCCCACCTCGCCATAAAGGCGCAGCAAAACCCGGCTGCCCTCCGGCAACACAAGCTTGCCCGCAGGCTGATCATTCAAATAAAGCGCAGGTTTTCCGGTATAACTTGGCGGCTCAATCCAGCCTTCCCAGGTTGGCCCACTGGCCAATGCCGCGCCGCCGCCCGGCCCCAATTCCCGCACCGAAGATAAATTGGAAAACGACCCTCCAACAAACGCAATCATCAACACCAAGATCGCCGTGTACCGCAGCCCAAAAGGATCCAATCGCGAAATCCGCAAATCCGGCTGCACCGCTTTGGCACCTTCAGTCTGTGCTGCCATGCGCGTTTGGTGGGCCTGCCACAGTGCCTGTGAGGCGGCATCGTCTTTGCCCACTGCAGGCGTATCTCGCAGTGCCGCAATTGGCCGTCCAGGCAAAGTGGCATCTAGCCTTGCAATCGCCATGTCACGCGAAGGAATCCTAAGCTGTCGCGCGCCACGCACCAAAAAGACGGCCATCGCAGCCGCAGCCAAAAATCCGAAAATCCAAATCATTTCCAACGGCAGATGATCCTGCACGCCCATCATGAGCGCAGCCAGAACCACAAAAGCAATGGTCCACACCGGCCAAAACGCACGGGTGAATGATTCTGCAAACAGACCCAAACGGGTCAGGCCAATGACCCACCGGAGGTGCAACAGGGCTGCATCAGAAGGGGTTTGACGGGTCACGGCGCTCCTATCGGTTGGCTCTTAGTCGCTGGTCTCGCCCAGCCACTCAGGAATGCTATCCCGATTTATCATCTCTTCATAGGTTGGCCGTCGGCGGATAACCGCAAATTGATCATCTTTCACCAGAACTTCGGGGATCATCGGTCGCGTGTTGTACTCACTCGCCATCACCGCGCCATAGGCCCCCGCACTGCGGAAAGCGATCAGGTCTCCATCCGTTAGCCGCGCCATGTTGCGGCCTTTGGCAAAAGTGTCCCCAGACTCACAGACCGGTCCTACGATGTCATACTGCGCTGGCTCCTGCCCCGGTTCCGCCTCGATAACTGGCACAATGTCGTGGTGCGCCTCATACATCGCGGGACGGATCAGATCATTCATCGCACCGTCAATGATCAGGAATTCGCGGTCTTCTCCAGATTTCACATAGATCACTTTGCAAACCATGATGCCCGCATTGCCAGCAATCAAACGGCCCGGTTCAATCTCGATCTCACAATTCAAATGGCCCAGCACGCGCTTCACCATCGCGCCGTACTCCACCGGCAACGGCGGCGCAGAATTTGAGCGCTCATAGGGGATACCCAACCCGCCACCAAGGTCGAGGCGTTTGATCTCGTGCCCGTCAGCACGCAACTGTTCGGTCAGTTCCGCGACTTTCTTGTAGGCCGCCTCAAATGGCGCAAGCTCGGTCAACTGGCTGCCAATATGCACATCAATGCCGATAACTTTTAGGCCCGGCAGGGATGCCGCCAGCGCGTACACTTCTTTGGCGCGGCTGATTGGAATGCCAAATTTGTTCTCAGACTTGCCCGTCGCAATTTTGGCATGGGTCTTGGCATCCACATCCGGGTTCACACGAATGGTGATTGGCGCGTCGACACCCAAGCGGCTCGCCACGGCACTGATCGCCGCCATTTCGGGCTCGCTTTCCACGTTGAACTGGCGAATGCCACCGGTCAGCGCCAGCTCGATCTCGTCTTCGGTCTTACCCACACCGGAAAACACAATTTTATCACCCGGCACCCCTGCAGCCTTGGCACGCGCATACTCACCACCAGACACCACATCCATACCCGCGCCCAGTGCCGCGAGGGTTTTCAGGATCGCTTGGTTGGAGGCCGCTTTCATGGCGTAACACACAAGGTGGTCTGTGCCTTCCAGCGCCTCATCAAAAAGGCGGAAGTGGCGCTCAAAGGTCGCAGTGGAATAGCAATAAAACGGCGTGCCAACCTGTGCGGCAATTTCCTTTACCGGCACATCTTCCGCAAACAACTCCCCATCGCGATAAAGAAAATGATCCATAGTGCCGTCTCCTGCGTGCCGCTAGCGTCGTTCGGCCTCCCTCATACGCCGCGGCGCAGCGCCGATCAATCCTTCAGCGGTGACTTACTTCACAGGCTTTGCCCGCAGGAACAGATAAAGCGGCAAGCCACAGCTCACGCCAATCATCCAAGTCGCCGGAATCGCCAAAAGCGCAATCCAATTGCGTCGCACCCAGACCTCAACCAATATCCACAAGTTCAGCGTGATGGCCGCAATCACCAGATCCCAATAAAGGCCAGTCACCGCCTCATTCGCCTTCCAAAGCGCCACCAAAGCCTGCAAGTTAAACCCGTTTGTGGCGAGCCAAGGCCCCAGATACATCATTGGCTGGATTGCGCCCCAAATGGCCAATCCCAGAAATACCCAACGCAATGGTGACATATCTTCCCCAATCCAAAAAATGAGCAGCACCACAGATCGGGCGCCGCCTTAGCTTTAGGTCAGAATGTCCTGATTAGGGATGTGCTTTCAAGGGGCTAAGCGCTTAGCAGCCGTACCAGCGGCATCCGCCGCCCACAGAGATGCTCACCGTGCCATTCGTCACGCCAACGCTGCCCGAAGTATGCACCCCATCAGAACCTATCCCGATATTGGCATTGGCCCGCGGCGTCCAAGGTTCTCCGTCCACACCACAGGCGGCCACGACCGCCAAACTCAGACAGGCAAAAACAACGCGGAACATAAGGGGTCTCCCGTGGCAGCAGCGCCGATCTGAGCACTTGCACCCCCAGTGCAATTCTCATCGACACGGCCACCATACGGAAAAACCATAACAATTGAAAAGGGGAAACAGCGCCCT
>NZ_CAJXIV010000147.1 GCF_913054185.1 uncultured Shimia sp. | reverse complement strand
GCTTCAACCTGCTCGTTCGCGAGCACAGTCATGTCCACCGGATCCCAGTTCACCACCGCGTTTTTGCGATACACCAGACCTTCTTGCAGGAAGTCGAGGAACAGCGCCTGCTGTTGACCATAGTAGTCCTCGTCACAGGTGGCAAACATACGCGACCAATCCAGCGACAGGCCCAATGGCTTCATCTGCTCAACCATTGTGTCGATGTTGGAATAGGTCCAATCTTTCGGGTGACCGCCCGACGCCATCGCGGCGTTTTCGGCTGGCATACCAAAGGCGTCAAAGCCCATCGGGTGCAGCACATTGTGCCCCGTGGAAATCTTATACCGCGCGATCACGTCGCCCATGGTGTAGTTGCGCACGTGGCCCATGTGCAGCTTGCCCGACGGGTATGGGAACATCTCCAGCACGTAATACTTGGGTTTGCTCTCATCCCGAACGGCCTTGAAGGTCTCGGTTTTGGCCCAGGCCTCTTGCCAGCGGGCTTCAATCTCTGCGGGGCTATAGCGCGACATGCGGTGGCACCTTTTCATCTATTCGTGTCAGCCACCTCAAAAGCGTGGCGCGGGTTGCGCAAGGTGATAGGCCGCCCGCGCCCCTTGGTCCAGTCAGAAGCGCCGCAATTTGACCTATCCCATGGCTTACGACGGCCAATTTTCACGCTATACCCTCATAAGAAGAAAATTTGAGACAGGTCGTTGGCGTGAAAATCCTCTTTATCCACCAGAATTTCCCCGGACAGTTCAAACATCTGGCACCGGAACTGGTTGCGCGGGGCCATGATGTGCGCTCGATCACATTGCGCGCCAAAGGGCGTGGCAAGTGGCAAGGAGTGGAGCTCTACCCCTATCAGATCAAACGCAAGCCGGCCCAAGGGCTGCACCCATGGATGGTGGACTTTGAAACCAAAGTGCTGCGGGCTGAGGCCTGTTATGCCGCTGCCCGCCGTCTGCGCGATCAAGAAGATTACACTCCGGATGTGATTGTCGCGCACCCCGGATGGGGAGAATCGATGTTCCTGCGCGATCTCTGGCCCACTGCGCGGATCGGTCTCTATTGTGAGCTCTATTATGCGCTGCACGACACCGACACGCATTTTGATCCAGAATTCCCCAGGCAAAACGCCGACACCGATTCCATCCGCCTGCGCCTGAAGAACCTCAACAACATGATGCACCATCAATCGGCGGACCTCGGCATCAGCCCGACTAAGTTTCAGGCAGATACCTTCCCACCGGAATACAAAGAGATGATCAGTGTCATTCATGACGGGATCGACACTGATGTGGTGCGCGCCAACCCTGACGCGTCTCTGACCTTAGAAGATGGCAGCGTGCTGACGGGGGATGACGAGGTCATCACCTTTGTGAATCGCAACTTGGAGCCGTATCGCGGCTACCACATCTTTATGCGTGCCCTGCCGGAACTACTAAAACAGCGCCCCAATGCGCGTGTCCTTATTGTTGGCGGGGATGAGGTCAGCTACGGCGCGGCCCCACCCAAGGGGCAAACCTGGAAACAAATCTATATTGACGAAGTGCGGGGACAAATCCCGACCCCCAATTGGGAGCGCGTGCATTTCTTGGGCAAAGTGCCTTACGACACCTTCCTCTCCATGCTGCAAATCAGCCGTGCACATGTCTATCTGACATATCCTTTTGTGCTGAGCTGGTCGCTGATGGAGGCCATGGCCATCGGCGCGCCAATCATCGCCAGCGACACGTCGCCGGTCACGGAGGTCATTGCCCATGGCGAAACCGGCCGTCTGTTTCCGTTTTTCGAAGGCAATCGCATGATCGAAGAAATTTGCACCGTCCTGGATGATCCCGACATGCGCGCCAATATGGCGAAGGCCTCTCGCGCCTTTGCGGTGGAAAACTATGATCTGCAAAGCTGCTGCCTGCCCAAGCAACTGGAGTGGATTCAGAAGCTGCACGATATGCCCCCGGGCGCGTTGCGCAGCTGAATCAAAAAAGCCGCAGTCCTAAGGCTGCGGCTTCTGAAAATCAGTATTCGTCAGATCAGATCTTGCGATCGGCGATCCGGATTTGCCGTGCGCGTGTCAGGATCGCATCTTCAACCGCTCGCGCTGTGCTTTCCGGCACCGCGCGGCCACCGCTGGACTGTAAGGCCACATTCAGCGAGCGCGCATCCAACGAGGAATCACGAATATAGATTGTTGCGCGATACGACCGTCCGCCACCGGGTGGTGTGCCATATCCGGTGGAGATCACGCCACTAAAAGGATCAACCGTCTGAACCGGCAGGAAGTCCAAAACTTCCATCGACGCGGCCCACAGGTATTTGTTCACCCGCACAGTCTCGTCCGAATTGTCCGGTCCAAAGATGTCCCAGATGGTTTCGCGTTCCTGGCTGTATTCCGTTGTGCGGCCATCCGCCAAAAGGCCGGTCGGGTTTTTATCCCTATTGCCACAGGCGCTTACACTCAGCGCAGCAACAAGTGCGGCCAACAGGGCGGGACGACGGTATAGTTCCATAAAACTGCCTCAAGACGTGGTTTGTACCCGTCCTAGCCAACCCCTACGCATTGGGCAAGAGTCTTACGCCTTATATAGGGACGCGACAGGTTCAGCAGAGAAATGCTTCAACCCTGCTTATTGGTTAATCTATCGGCGGTTTTTTGCTTGGGAAAACCAACTGTGGCATGTCTGCATCACGTCTGGTCATCTTCTCTTAAAGCTTCGCGCCGTGCTTGCCAAAACACCCCCAAAAGAGCGAGAGACTACGGCATACCTGATCTGGGATTCTCCAGGTTGGGCGCATGAATTGGAAATCCGAGGGAAAAAATCATGAAAAAGATTCTCTTCGCATCGACTGCACTCGTTGCTACCGCTGGCGTTGCCGCCGCTGAACTGACATGGTCTGGCTCCGGCCGCTTGGGTGTTACATACACCGAAGACGCAGCTAACGACACCATGCTGGACCACCGCTTCCGTCTGACCGTAAACGGCGTGACCGAAACTGACGGTGGCGTTAAGTTCGAAGGCCGTATTCGTTGGCAGGCTGACGATGCAGCCAACAACGGTGCAGGCGCAACCGGCGGCGCAGGCGCAGCTGGCTTCGCAGTATCCACCGGCGGCTTCCGTGTAGACGTTGGTTCCGTCTCTGACGTGTTCGATTCCGGTGACGTAGTGTCTTGGGGTGGTAACGGCGTTGGCTACACTGGTTTCTTGGACCAGGCAGCAAACTTCGAAGGCTTCCGCAAAGAAGGTTTCGGTGCTGGCGCATCTGACGCACAGACCATCAAAGGCCTGTACTCCATCAGCGACTTCACTGTGAACGCGTCTTACACACTGAACGACACCAACATCGCAGGCTCCGATGAGTCCTGGCAGATCGGTGCCGGCTACAACTTCGGCGCACACCGCATTGGTGCAATGTACGGCGACAACGCTGACGCACACGCCAACGCTGGTTCCCAGTGGGCGATCGGTGCTGACGGTTCCTTCGGTGACTTCTCCTACACCGCTCTGGTTGGTGACAACGACTCCAACGACAACGCTGGTGGCGACATCATGGTTGGTCTGTCCGGTGCATACGCTGTGTCCGCAGCTGGCTCCGTAACTGGCTTCGTGTCCACCGGTGGTGCAGCTGCCAACGACACTTCCTACGGCATCGGCTACGCGCACTCCCTGGGTGGCGGCGTATCTCTGGCAGCAGGCGTTGGTTCCAACAAAGCTGGCAAGACCCAAGCAGACGCAGGCGTGACCTTCAGCTTCTAATAGCTGAACCACACCAAGTCTTTGGGGCGGGCTCGCAAGAGCCTGCCCCTTTCTTTTTGTGCAAAACCATGATTTTTGCAGGGCAGCACCAACAAGAGGCCTGTCCATGTCGCTCTCCGAAATTCAACGCCGCATTGCCAAATCCGAATCCGCTGCCGGGCGTCCGTCTGGCGACACCAAATTGATCGCGGTCAGCAAGCGCCAACCGGATGATGTGGTGGAGGCAGTTCTGACAGAGGGCCACCGCCTTTTTGGCGAAAACCAGGTGCAGGAAGCTGCGGGCAAATGGCCCACCTTCCGCGAAACCTACCCAGACGCCGAAGTTCACTTGCTGGGCCCGTTGCAAACCAACAAAGCCCGTCAGGCCATTACCCTGTTTGATGCCATCCATTCGCTCGATCGTCCAAAACTGGCCAATACTCTTGCCCGCCTTGCGCAAGAAGAGGGCACGTGCCCGGACTTGTTCATTCAGGTGAACACCGGTGAAGAGGAACAGAAGTCTGGCGTGCTTTTGGCGGATGTTGATGGCTTTGTCACCGAATGTCGTGCGCTGGATTTGCCGGTAGTTGGCCTGATGTGTATCCCGCCGGCAAACGAAGAGCCGTCACTGCATTTTGCTCTGCTTGCCAAACTGGCGGCCCGCAATGGCCTCGTAGGCCTATCCATGGGCATGAGCAGCGACTATGAACGCGCTGTCGCTTTGGGCGCAACACATGTGCGTGTTGGCTCTGCCATTTTTGGTGCCCGGGCCACTTAAGCTGGAGTGACAATCACCCGCGTGCCCGGCTTTGCTCGGGCCGCGATCCAATGTAAGTGATTGCGATCAAAGGCAATGCAGCCTTCTGTTGGATATCCCGACCGCCGCCACTGGTGCAGAAAAATCGCGGAGCCACGGCCCGCTTCTGCCTCCGGCCAATTCCAATCGGTGAGCAAAATCACGTCATAGAGCGGATCACTGCGGTGCAGTTTCTCATGACTTGCCGCATAAGGTGCGCGCACCAGTTGATTGTAGTCCGCATCCTCTGACGCATCGGACCACAGATCGTCTTTGCCGATTGCGAACGCCCACGGTGCAGGTTGAGCCACACGGTCCGCACGATACAGCAGTCCGGTGACGTGATGCGCACCCACAGGGGTTGCCCCATCACCCTCACGTTTATCCTGACGGATGCCACCTTTGCCAATGCTGCATGGGAAATAGCGCCCCATAAAGCGCACCCCACGTGGGGTCAGAACCAGATCATTTGGCGTCACAACATATGTCCCGACTTCTGCGCTTTGGTGGCCAAATACGCCTGATTGTGGGCGTTCTCACCCACTTTAAGCGCCACCCGCTCCGCCACGGCCACGCCTGCTTTTTCCATCATTGCAATCTTACGCGGGTTATTGGTCAGCAGCCGGACTGAGGAAAAGCCCATTTCCTGAAGGATTTTTGCCCCAATCCGGAAATCGCGCTCATCATCCTCAAAGCCCAACCGGTGGTTGGCTTCCACCGTGTCAAACCCCTGATCTTGCAGGGAATAGGCCCGCATTTTGTTGGCCAATCCAATGCCGCGCCCTTCTTGGTTGAGGTACAGCAACACACCGTTGCCTTCTGCGCCCATAAACCCCAGAGCGGCCTGCAGCTGCGGCCCGCAATCACATTTCAAACTGCCCAACACATCGCCGGTAAAACAGGCTGAGTGCAGCCGTGCCA
>NZ_CAJXIV010000146.1 GCF_913054185.1 uncultured Shimia sp. | reverse complement strand
CGGGTGGAGGTTAATCAGGCCGCCCATGACTGCGGCGGCATTGCTCTGCATGACATCATCAACAACAAGTTTGCCAAAAAGGCGATCGAGAAGGGCGCAGACGGCCTGATCGCCGTCGCCGCAGGTGCGGGTGGCCACGCAGGGCCACAAAACCCGCTGGCTCTCATTAGTGAAATCCGTGAATGGTTTGACGGCCCGCTGCTGCTGTCCGGCTCCATCGGCACCGGCGCGTCGCTTCTGGCGGCGCAAGCCATGGGCGCAGACCTCGGCTACATCGGCTCGCCTTTCATCGCCACGGAAGAAGCCAACGCCATGCAGGGTTACAAAGACATGATTGTCGACAGCGGCGCAGAAGACATTGTCTACTCTTCGTTGTTCACCGGCGTCTCTGGCAACTACCTGAAAGGCTCCGTGTCCAATGCCGGTATGGACCCGGACAACCTGCCGGACGGTGACGTGAAAACCATGGACTTTGGCGATGACCGCGAAAAACCCAAGGCCTGGAAAACCATCTGGGGCTCCGGCCAAGGCATTGGTTCCGTGAAAGAAGTCACCAAAACCGCAGATCTTGTGGACCGCCTGGAACGCGAATACATCGCTGCGTGGGAGCGCTTGCAGGCCCGCATGTCATGAGCCAAATGTTCTATCTCATTCGCCACGCGCAAGCCAGCTTTGGTGCGGTTGACTATGACAATCTGTCTGACCTCGGCCATCGCCAATCAGCGGCGCTGGGCGCAGCTCTGAAGCGTCAGGGCGTTGTGCCGGACGCGGTGTTCATCGGCGCGCAAAAACGCCATCGCCAGACATGGGACGGCATTGAAAGCGCGCTGGGCACCGGTCTGACGCCCATTGTTGTACCGGGGTGGAACGAGTTTGATTTCGCTGGATTGCTAGAAGCCCGTTACGCCAATCGTGACGACAAACCTGCGGGCCTGCATGACGACCGCAAAACCCATTTTCGCATTCTGCGCGACACCGTGCGCGAGTGGCAGCACGACAAGATCGACAATCCACCAGAGAGTTTTGAAGCGTTCACGGATCGCGTGCGTGAGGCCCGCGCCATTGTGGCGGCTTCGGGGGCGAAAACCCCACTGGCTGTCAGCTCTGGTGGTGCCATTGGGCGCACCATTGCCGATGTTCTCGACGCGCCAGCCGAACAAATGATCCTGCTGCAATTGCAGGTCAAAAACTGTGCCGTGGCCCGGCTGGTCATGGCCAAAGGCCACACCTGGCTCAACGGGTTCAACGACACCCCGCATATTGACGGCGACAACCAAGACGAGATGCTGACCTACAGCTAAGCTGGGACATGCATTGGGAGGATACCATGGACGCTACCCAACTGGACACAGATGCTGTCGCGCGCTGGCTCCGCGCCAATCTCGACGGCTTTGAAGGCCCGATCGAGGCCACAAAATTTGACGTTGGCCAATCCAACCCCACTTTTCGGCTGGATACCCCCTCCGGTCAGTACGTCTTGCGCCGCAAACCGCCGGGCGTGCTCTTGAAATCCGCCCACGCTGTGGACCGCGAGTTCCGCGTGCAAAAGGCACTCTCCGCCAGCGATGTGCCCGTCGCCAACATGCACCTGTTGTGTGAAAACGACGATGTGATTGGTTCCGCCTTTTACGTCATGGATTTTGTCGAGGGGCGCAATTTCGACGACCCACGCTTGCCAGACTTAGACAACGAAGGCCGCGCTCAAGTGATCGACGAAATGGGGCGCGTGCTTGCGGCCATCCATTCGGTTAACATCACCGCCGTTGGCCTCTCGGACTACGGCCCCGAGGGCAATTATTTCGAACGTCAGGTCGGCCGCTGGACCAAACAGTATCGCGCCAGCGAAACCGACACGATCCCGCAGATGGATCAGTTGATCGACTGGCTCGCGGCCAATATCCCCGCTGATGACGGCAAGCGCACGCTGGTGCATGGCGACTACCGGATCGACAACATGCTCTTTGCCAAAGACTGCCCCGAAGTGGTGGCGGTGCTGGATTGGGAGCTTTCCACCATCGGCCACCCCTATGCTGACCTCGCCGCGGTGATCATGCAATGGCAAATGCCGCCCGGCAACGAGGGCAGGGGACTGGCTGGCGTGGACCGAGCTGCGCTGGGCTTACCAACCGACGAAGAATTCATCGCCGCCTATTGCACACGCATGGGCCTGCCCGGCATTGAGAAGTTTGGCTTCTACCTCGCCTTCTGCTTCTTCCGCATGGGGGCCATCATTCAGGGCGTCAAGAAACGCGCGCTGGACGGCAACGCCTCAGACCCAGAGCGCGCCGCCAAGTTGGGCAGTTTTGTACCAATGTTTGCCATGGCCGGGCTGGAGGCAACAAAACGTGGATAAGATGTATCAAGATAAAGTGGTGATGATCACCGGCGCCGCCAGCGGGTTTGGGGCCATGGCGGCGGAGCGATTTGCCGATCAAGGTGCCAAGCTAGGTTTGTCGGACATCAACGGCGACCAACTGACCACCGTGGCGGATGACTTGCGCGCCAAAGGCGCAGAGGTGGTTGCCGACGTGGTCGATGTCGCCGATGAAACCCAGGTCGCGGCCCATATTGCCAACATAGCAGAGACCTTCGGCACCCTCGACATTGGGATCAACAACGCTGGCATTGGACACGACGTACGGCCTCTGCAGTTCCTCACCTCCGAGGACTTTGACCTGATGATGAACGTGAACGCCAAGGGCGTGTTCCTCTGCATGAAGTATCAGATCCCGCTGATGCAAAAGGCAGGGTCCGGCACAATCCTCAATGTGGCCTCTGCCGCCGGGCTTGTTGGCTCCGGCCATCTGTCGCTTTATTCGGCCGCCAAACACGCCGTGGTCGGCCTGACCAAAGCGGCTGCGGACGAAAACGCCACCCGTGGGATCCGTGTGAATGCGCTTTGCCCATCGTTTTCCGCCACTCCCATGGTAGATGAGATGGCAGACATGGTTGGTGAACGCGCCGGCCTGTCCCGCGACGATGCCATGACACACATCGCAAGCCGTGTACCTATGCGCCGGGTGTCCAAACCCGAAGAAGTGGTGCAAGCCATGTTGTGGATCAATGCACCAGAGAACAGTTTTATGACCGGGCAAGCGATTGCCATTGATGGTGGTTTGACCGCTGTGTGACAGCCACATGATCTGCAACAAAGTATCTGAAAGCACGCTGCATGCCCTACGCCCCCCTCGATCCCGCTTTGGACGAAGCCCCCTACGATTTGCAAAAACACCTTGGTTTTGAGCTCACCCATTGGGATGTGGACTATGCTCGCCTCGCATTGCCAATTGCGCCGCATTTGATGAACCGTGCGGGCATCCCACACGGCGGCATCTACGCCACGCTTTTAGACACAGTTATGGGGTTTGCTGGCTGCTATACTGGCACGCCGGAGCTTAAAAAATTGGCGCTCACGCTTTCGCTCACCACCAACTTCTTATCGCGCCCCAAAGGCAAAGGTTTGATTGCAGAAGGTTGGCGCACCGGCGGCGGCGCCAAAACCTTCTTTGCCGAAGGCACCATCACGGACGAAACCGGTGAGGTCATCGCCCGCGGCTCCGGTGCCTTCAAGTATCGCGCAACGACGCTTTAACCGGCCAGCGCAGTTGGTGCTTCAGCGTCCCAGCTGCGCGCCAGTTCCGCCACTGAGGCGAGGATAAAATCGACGGTCTCATCTGTCATCAAAACGCTGAGGTTCAAGCGTACAAAACCGGGCTTCGCTTTTCCTGGGCCTTGCAAAATGTCATTGCGGATTGCGGAGGATTGATCATCGCCAATCTTCAACAGTTCATGCACATACGGCCCCGCGCAAGAGCAGCCGCCGCGCGCTTGAATGCCATATTGCTCAGATAGTGCGCGGGTGAAGTCGTTGTGATCAATCCGCTCGCCATAGGCGTTCAGCGGCACAAACGACAGGATCGGCAGGCGTTCTTTACGCTCAGGTGCCAGAACTTTCAGGCGCGGCTCCGCATCCCAGGCCGCAAACGCCCGCGCGGTCAGCTCTGCATTGCGCGCCGTCATCGCCTCTTGGCCAATCCCCTCTTTCACCTTCAGCGCCAACGCCACACGAATGTCGCCGACCACATTGGGCGTGCCACCTTCCTCGCGCTGTTCCAGCTTGGCGACGTAGTCGTGCTGATGGGCGTTTACAAACGCCACGGTGCCACCACCCGGACGATAAGGCACGCGGGCACAGGCCACATCCTGACGCACCACCAAAACACCGCTGGCACCAGGCCCGCCGATGCATTTGTGGGGTGAAAACACCAGGGCGTCGATCTCCACACCTTTGGCCGGTGTCATCTGCATCGCCAAGTAAGGCCCGCCCCCGGCGTAGTCCCACACCATGATCCCCCCATGGTGTTTGACCAGCCGGGTCAGCGCCGCCACATCCGTGCAGACCCCTGTCACATTGGCCGCAGCGCTCAGCGCCACGATCACACGGCCTGTGGCCCCCCGCTCCGTGAGCAGCTGGGTCAGAATTTTGCGATCCGGGCCCGGCAAATCGCCTTCCGGAACTTCAATCACATCGGCGCCGCTCTCGCGCCACGGCAGCAGGTTGGAATGGTGCTCATACGGCCCCACCAATACGGTGTCGCCCGCACCCACGCCCATCAGATGCATCAGCTGGTTCAGGCCAGTTGTCGCGCCAGACCCGGAGAAGATCACCGCATGTTCTTCGGCCCGCGCGCCACAGTGCTCCCGCACCACCTCACGGGCGCCTTCCCGCAGCGCCCCCATGCGCGCTCCACAGAAAGACGCGTCAGTGTGGGTGTTGGCATAGTAGGGCAGCACCTCTTCCATTACGAAGCTCTCCACCTGTCGCAACGCCCGCCCGGAGGCCACGTAGTCAGCATACACCAGCTTCTTGGGGCCGGTGGGCGTGTCGATGTGCACTTCGCCGCCAATCAATCCATGCCGCAAAGAGGCCTCCGGATCTGTCGCGGTTTTTAGGGTGTCTGCAAATGTCTCAAAGGGGGCGGTTAGGTGGGTCATGGTATCCTCGTGCTCGCGTTGTCTTGGAGTTTACCCCCGTGCCGATAGGGAAATGCTCTCTTTTTTATGGCCATTCTGCTAAATTCGTGGTCATGTGATAGTTATGAGTATAAAATTAGACCAAATTGATCGAAGTATCCTCGATGTTTTGCAACGAGACGCCTCTCTGTCTCAACGGGAGGTGGCGGATCGTGTTGGCCTGTCCCAAAATGCGCTTTGGCGGCGGCTAAAGCGGCTGGAGGAAGAGGGCGTGTTGCTCGGTTCTCGCATGCGCATCGATCCTGCGGTTTTGGGGCTGGACCTGACGGTCTTTGTGATGGTGCGCACCCGCAATCACTCGATGGAGTGGGCGGAAGGCTTCAAGGCGCACGTTGCCCGCATTCCCCAGGTGGCGGAGATGCACCGCATTGGCGGCGACTGGGATTACATGCTCAAAATCATAACATCAGGCATGTCAGGGTATGATGCGGTCTACCGCCGTCTGACCACCGGCTATGAAATGGACACAGTCACCGGATTGTTCTCAATGGAAACCATGCTCGACGATCGTCCTGTCGACGTTTTTGGGTAAGCAAAGC
>NZ_CAJXIV010000145.1 GCF_913054185.1 uncultured Shimia sp. | reverse complement strand
AGAGCCTCTATGAGGAATTTGTTGCCAAAGCGGTGGCGATTGTCAAAGGCTACAAGCTGGGCAATCCGATGGACGAAGCCACAACGATTGGTCCCATGGCCAATGTGCGTTTTGCCAATGAGGTGCGCGCACAAATTGCTGAAGCGCTGGAAGCAGGCGCTACCGCGCAGATCGAGACCTTTGCTGAGGATGACGGTGGGGCCTACCTGACGCCACAGATCCTGACTGATGTGACCCACGACATGCGGGTGATGCAGGATGAGAGCTTTGGCCCGGTTGTCGGCATCATGAAGGTGTCCTCTGACGCGGAAGCCATTGCACTGATGAACGACAGCGAATTTGGCCTGACTGCGTCTCTGTGGACCACGGACGTGGACCGCGCAGAGCGGGTCGGCAATGAAATTGAGACCGGCACGGTGTTTATGAACCGAGCCGATTACCTGGATCCCAGCCTGTGCTGGACCGGGTGCAAAAACACCGGGCGCGGTGGTGGGTTGTCAGTGATTGGGTATCAGAACCTTACGCGACCTAAGAGCTATCACCTGAAAAAGGTGACTGTGTAATCATGGGATCTGTTCTCAGCATGTGCGCTTGAGGACAGGTAAGCCGGGTGCCGGAGACAGAATGTCCCGGCATCCACTTTTTGAGGAAGAACAATGACACTCACTGGAAACTGGTCATATCCGACCGCGATCCGATTTGGTGCTGGCCGCATTGGGGAATTGGCAGAAGCCTGCGCCCAGGCCGGCATGAAAAAACCTTTGTTGGTGACCGATAAAGGCTTGGCAAACCTGCCAATTACAGTGGCAACCTTGGACTTGATGGAGGCCGCAGGGCTGGGCCGGGGGCTGTTTTCTGAGGTGGACCCAAACCCGAATGAGATCAACCTGACTGCAGGTGTAGAAGCCTATCGCGCTGGAGGCCACGATGGGGTGATTGCCTTTGGTGGTGGCTCTGGCCTTGATCTTGGTAAAATGGTTGCCTTTATGTCTGGCCAATCCCGCCCGGTTTGGGATTTTGAAGACATTGATGATTGGTGGACCCGTGCCGACCCAGAGGGCATTGCGCCGATTGTGGCGGTGCCAACCACGGCTGGCACCGGATCTGAAGTGGGCCGCGCCAGCGTGATCACCAACAGCGTCACCCACGCCAAGAAGATCATCTTCCACCCGAAGGTGCTTCCGGCAGTGGTGATCTGTGATCCAGAGCTGACCGTGGGCATGCCACAGTTCATTACTGCGGGCACTGGTTTGGACGCGTTTGCGCATTGCGTGGAAGCGTACTCAAGCCCGCACTACCATCCGATGAGCCAGGGCATTGCGCTCGAGGGCATGAAGCTGGTGATCGAGAACCTGCCACGCGCCTATGCGGACGGTCGTGACATCGAAGCGCGGGCGCAGATGATGAGCGCGGCGATGATGGGGGCCACGGCGTTCCAAAAGGGCCTTGGCGCGATCCATGCGATGAGCCATCCGGTAGGCGCGATGTTCAACACCCACCACGGCACCACCAATGCGGTCTGTATGCCTGCCGTGTTGGACCTGAACGCGCCAGTGATCACCGAACGGTTTGACCGCGCGGCGAGCTACTTGGGCATTGAAGGTGGCTACGACGGCTTCCGTGCCTTTGTGCAGGGCTTCAACGACAGCATGGGCATCCCACGCAAACTCTCTGACCTTGGCGTGACTTCCGAGGCAATTCCGGAGCTGGTGAAAGGCGCGTTGATTGACCCGTCTTGTGGCGGCAACCCGGTTGAGTTGACCGAAGCCAACTTGACCGCGCTGTTTGAGACAACGATCTAAGCGCTTTTGCGCAGCAGATAGATGTCCATAATCCACCCGTTAGAGGCCCGTGCATCCGCGCGGGCCTTTACGATTTGGGGGGAGACCTCAGACAGCGGGCCTTCGATCAGGATCTGCTGGTCCATGCCCACATAGCCGCCCCACCAGATGTGAATGCCGTCGCCTTCCAAGCTTTGGAAGGAACACTCGCCGTCCAGCATCACTGCCACTGTGGGGGTGTCTTCAGGCCAGCCGTCGTCCCGCAATTTGCGGCCTGTGGTGATCTGCACGGCACCACCGAGGGTGTTAAGCGGGATTGCGTGGGCCGCCGTCAGCATTTGCAGCGAGGTGATGCCCGGGATGACATGCACGTTGAGGTCGATGCCACGCTCGATCAGACGGTCAGCAATGCGGAGCGTGCTGTCGTACAGGGAAGGGTCGCCCCAGACCATTAGAGCGACAGTGCCGTCATTCGGCACATGAGTAGAGATGAGGTCCTGCCAGATCGCAGCAAGCGCGTCGTGCCAAGTGTTCACGCCGTCAAGATACTTCGGCGTGTTGGCGTCACGCACCGGATAGTCAAATTCGACAATATTTGGCGATGTGGTGAGCAGTTCGCTGGCAATCATCCGGCGCAAGTTGGCCAGCTCGGTTTTCTCACCCCCTTTGCGTGGCAACAGGATGACGTCGGCGCTTTCCAACGTTTTGATGGCTTGAAGCGTGAGGTGATCTGGATTGCCGGAGCCAATGCCCACCAGAGACAGTTGGATCATTTGCTTTCCGCCAATTCGCCAAAGAGGATGATGCCGGGGGCTTTGGTGATCTCGTTATTGAGCTGCTCGGCCAAGGCTTCCATGGTGGTGCGGGTCAGGGTTTGATCCGGGTGGGAAACGTTTTCCGCAAGAAGCGCAGGGCAGTCACGGCGCAGGCCCGAGGCAAAGAGCTTTTCGGCCAGTTCCGGGAAGGTCCGTTTGGGCATGAACAAAACTGTTGTCGCACCGGGGTCGATTAGCGATTGCAGGTGCAGATCACCGGGCAGGGCGCCCGCCACGTCATGGCCGGTCACAAACTGCACCCGTCGCGCCACAAGGCGGCGGGTGAGGGGGATGCGTGCTGCTGCCGCCGCCGCGCTGGCGGAGGTCACACCGGGGATGATTTCAAAGTCGATGCCGTTCTCTTTGAGAGCAGTGATTTCTTCTTCTAAACGGCCAAAGATGCCACTGTCACCAGACTTGAGGCGCACCACGCGAGCACCGGTCTTGGCATAGTCCACCAAGAGCTGGCTGACGTGGTCTTGTTTTGGCGAAGGGCGGCCAGCGCGTTTGCCTACCCCCACCAGATCAGCCTCTTTGTTGGCGTGCTCCAGGATGGGGCCGGAGGACAGGTCGTCAAACAACACCGCTTCGGCTTTGCCAAGGCGGTCTACGGCCTTGAGCGTCAATAGTTCGGGGTCGCCGGGGCCGGAGCTGACAAAGCTGACAAATCCGCTCATGAGGTGGCCTCTGCGATCAGATGGAAGAAAGTGCCAGTGACATGGCCTTTGATGGAACCCGTTTCAGGCACAGGATTGCCGTCCGCGTCGCCGACCTGGGCCAGCGGCTCATCGGGTTCTTCCAAAATGGTGGTGTAGTGGAATTCGTGGCCACGCAAGCGCGCGCCAGTGTCAAAGCCCAGCATCGGGGCGTTAAGTGTGGCTTGACGGTAGCCAAGGTGGAATTTGCGCTTCTCATAAGAGGTCACAAGGCCCAGCAGGCCGGCCATCTCGTGGCGCGTACCTTCTTTGTCGATCAACGCGGTGCCTAGGGCCATGTAGCCTCCGCATTCTCCGTGCACCGGTTTGGTTTGTGCGTGATTGCGCAGACCCGTGAGATAGGTTTGATTGGCGGCCAGTTTGCCAGCGTGCAGTTCCGGATAGCCGCCGGGTAGCCAGACCATATCCGCACCTGGATCAGGCGCTTCGTCGGCAAGCGGAGAGAACGGCAGGATTTCTGCGCCAGCGTCGCGCCAGCCGGTCAACAGGTGCGGGTAGGTGAAGCTAAAAGCCGCGTCACGCGCCAAGGCAATGCGCTGTGCAGGCGGTTTGGGCAGAGTGCCGAATTTGGCTTCGCCGGCCCGGGCGGCCGCTTTGATGGCGTCGAGGTCGACGTGCTCGCGCAGAAACTCCGCGTAGCCATTGATCGCCTCTTCAAGATCAGGATGTTCCACCGCTTGGATGAGGCCGAGGTGGCGCTCGGGCAGTGCAAGATCGCCACGGCGGGGCAACACGCCCAGCACGTTGACCCCCGCCTTGTCCATGCCTAGTCGGGCGAGGCGTTCGTGGCGTGGTGAGGCGCAGCGGTTGAGGATCACGCCTGCAAAGGGCAGGTCGGGATTGTAGGTTTTGAACCCCAACGCAGTGGCCGCAGCGGATTGCGCCTGACCACCCACGTCGATCACCAGAACCACCGGCCAGCCCATCATAAGGGCGGTTTCTGCTGAACTGCCAAAGCCGTTTTCCCCACGGGTGGCGACGCCGTCAAAAAGGCCCATGGAACCTTCGGCGACAACGATGTCGGCGCCTTGCGCTTGCTCGGATATGCCGCCAGCGAGTGCGGGCGGCATGGCCCAAGTGTCGAGGTTGAAGGCCGGACGGCGCGCAGCCGCATGGTGGAAGGCCGGATCGATGTAATCCGGGCCGGACTTGAACGGCTGGACCTTGAGGCCGTCTTCGGCAAGCGCACGCAGAAGCCCGAGCATCACCGTGGTTTTGCCGGTGCCAGAGGATGGCGCGGAGATCAGAATTCCGGGAGGCATAGTCATGTCAGTCATCTCTCTTTAGTCGTCGCCATGTTGCCAGCTTGACCATGGGCTGTCTGCGGTCTGCGGGCGGTATCGGCGGTCATATTCGGAAGCGTAGAGGCAGCTTTCGTCAAAGCCTTCGCCTGCCAGTGCGGGCCCCACAAGGATCAGCGCGGTGCGGGTGATGTTCTCGGTTACATCATTTTTAAGTGTGGCCAAGGTGGTGCGGATGACCTGTTGGTCTGGCCAACTGGCGCGGTAGACTACGGCCACGGGACAATCTGCGCCGTAGGCAGGCGCGAGGTCTGCAATCACATTGTCCAGATTGCCAATCGACAGGTGGATTGCAAGGGTTGCGCCGGTGGTGGCAAAATTGGTGAGGGTTTCGCCCTCGGGCATGGTCGAGGCGCGACCCGGGGTACGAGTCAGCACAACCGATTGCGCCAAGCCGGGCAGGGTCAGCTCAGTTTGCAAAGCGGCTGCGGCAGCGGCAAAGCTAGGTACCCCAGGAGTGACAGACACGGGAATGCCCTCGGCTTTCAGGCGGCGGATTTGTTCGCCCATGGCGGACCAAACCGACAGGTCGCCGGAATGCAGGCGGGCGACGTCTTGGCCCGCGTCATGCGCGGCTTTGCACTCGGCCACGATGGCGTCGAGGTCCAGAGAGGCAGTGTTGATCACGCGGGCGTTGTCTGGGCAGTGAGATAATATGGCCTCAGGCACCAAAGAGCCTGCGTAGAGGCAGACCGGGCAGGCGGCGATCAGGTCGCGGCCACGCAGGGTCAGCAGGTCGGCAGCACCGGGGCCTGCACCAATGAAGTGAACAGTCATAAAGGCTCTCCTTGCGCGATGGCGCAGGTGGCAAGGCGGTCGGCGGACACGACACGCGGGGTGGTCAGGGTGGCATCAGCAGTGAGTGCAGCCAGAGCGCAAGCTTCGGCCACCGAGCCGGTGCCGCGTTTTTCGCGAACCTTGGCGGATTGAGTCAGCGTTTGCATGGTTTGCATTTTACGTGCACCAATTTCCAAAATGGGTAAATTTTGAGCCTTCGCAAAGGCTTGCAGGGTGGAGCTATGCGCCTTGTCCGTTGGTGTGGCAATGGCGTCGACATGGGCAACAGCTGTCAGCGCCAACGCATCCCGCAGGCTGTCCTCTGTGGCAGAGGCGCGAAATCCAAAGCCGGCGACGATCATTTCTGCACACTCCATTGCACGATGGGAAAGCTGGATTTCCAGCCCCGCTTGCGGCCCA
>NZ_CAJXIV010000144.1 GCF_913054185.1 uncultured Shimia sp. | reverse complement strand
TCAAACGTGAAAGCGGGCACCACACCACCGGCAGGTGCCCGCTCTCCAAAGCTGAAGATGAAAACAACAGTCAACGGAATGATCAGCATCACCAGAAACCAGGTCCCGGCGGGAGCCAAAAGCAACCAATTGCGCGTTCGTGCTGTCATGTTGTTTTCACCTTTGTTGGCTTAGGCTGACTTGAAGCGCGCCATCAACTCGGCACGGTTCGGGTCGGTCAATGTCGCAGCTGCACCAAATTCCAGCGGCGTCAGAAGCTCCTGTGCCGGGAAGAGGATTGGGTCGTTTTTCAAGGCCTCGGGTAGCAATTCGAAGGTGCGGGAATCCGCTGTGGGATAGCCATGAGCCAGCACTTCCTTGGCATTTACGGCGGGATCCAACAGGAAGTTGATCAGCGCATAAGCCACGTCTATATGGGGCGCACCTTTTGGAATGGCATAGTAGTCACTCCAGATCTCGCCACCTTCACGGCCCAGTACATAGTGAATTTCTGGCATGTCTGTGTTGAGCTGTTTGCCATCGCCAGACCAGCAGATTGTCAGCCAGGCATCACCATTGCGCATCGAAGGCTGATAGTCAGACGTGATTGCAAAAAGATGCGGTTTTACGTCAATCAGCAGCTTTTCAGCGTCAGCCAGTTCAGCTTCGTCGACCGAATTGAACGAATACCCATAGTAGTTCAATGCGCTGCCAATGGTTGTCAGTTGGTAATCATGCACCATGGCCCGGCCGGTGAATTTGTCGCGCGCAATGTCAAAGAACTCTTTCCAGGAGGCAATTGGCTTGCCATCGTTGTGCTTGGTGTTCACCGCCATTCCGGTGGAACCCCAGTCTTTTGGCACTGCATAAAGCGTGCCGTCAACAGATCCTGCTTCGGCATAGCGCGCATCAAAGGCAGCCCCGTCGTAGTTCGGGAGCTTGGAGGTATCCAGCGGTTCAATCAGGCCTTCATCAACATAGGTCGAGATCGTGTAGTTGGTGGGCACATACACGTCCCATCCGGTCGCACCTGCCTGTAACTTGGCCAGCATTTCCTCGTTAGAGCCAAAGACGTTGACCTGAACATGGGCCCCAGTGGCTTCGGTAAAGGCCTCAAAGTTTTCGGGATCATGATAATTGGGCCAGGTCGCCAAAACGACACGGTCGCCAATGTCACCCGCAAACGCTGGACTTGGGCGCAATCCGGGAACGGCTGCGCCCATAACGGCTGCAGCGGCGCCAAGCCCGGTCACATTGAGAAAGTGGCGCCGTGTTACGGACCCTTTTCTGTAACTCTCCAACTCTTGCATGAACTTCTGTTTGGAGATGTAGTCGATGTCTCTGGTCATTCCCTTTACTCCCTACGATTGCAGTGTGGTTTAGTTTCGGTCGAGGATAAGTGCGGCTCTGTCTTCCCAAGACACAATTGCTGTGTCGCCAACGGCAAAAGCGCCTTCGGTTTGTTCAGTTTGTCGTGGTGATAGAACCAGAAAATCGCCAAGCGTTTCGTGGTTCACCAAATACTCGGTGTGTTCTCCCAGAAAGATCCGGTTGCGCACCTCTACTGTCAGCCCCTCACCTTGACGGTGCAGAGTCATTTGTTCGGGGCGCACGCTGACGGACACGTCTTCATGGTTGATCATCCCTTCAGTGGGGGTTCCCCGCATGATCATCCCGTTGCTGAGGCGCACCGATGTCAGTGGGCCGGGCTGATCGACAACGGTGCCGTTAAAGAAATTGGAGGTGCCAACAAAATCAGCCACATATTTGGAATTTGGCCGATCATACAGCTCTTGTGGGCTACCGACCTGGACAATACGACCCTCGCGCATGATGCAAATGCGATCGCTCATCGACAGGGCTTCTTCCTGGTCGTGAGTCACAAGTACAAACGTGATGCCCAGCTGACGTTGCAAGTCCTGCAATTCGATCTGCATCTCTTTGCGCAGCTTGCGATCCAAGGCCGCCATTGGCTCATCGAGCAACAGAAGCTTGGGCTCGTTGATGATTGCGCGTGCCAAGGCGACACGCTGCTGCTGCCCGCCGGACATTTCCCAAACCTTTCGATCCTCAAATCCACGGAGCTGAACCACGTCCAGAGTCTTGTCGACCTTTTCCTTGATCTGCGCTTTGAGTAGCCGTGGGCGACGCTGGCGCAATCCATAACCAATGTTCTGGGCAACGGTCATATGCGGAAACAGGGCGTATTGTTGAAACACCATATTGACCGGACGGTGATGGGCTTCCAGTGCATTGACCACCTCGCCGTCAAGCAGCACGTCACCTTCGGTAGGCGTCTCAAACCCTGCCAACATTCTGAGAGCAGTGGTTTTTCCACAGCCAGATGGACCAAGGAAAGACAAGAATTCACCTTCAGTGATTGTCAGGTTTAGATCGCTGGCAGCGAGCACATCTCCAAAACGTTTGGTAACGCCCCGCAGCTCTGCAATGGCTTTGCCGTCAGCTGGAGTGAAGGCCCCGATATATCCCCTGCTTTCCATTTAGTGCTATCTTTTTCCGTTTTAGTGAATACTATCCATTTCGGAAAAACTGTAAGAAAAACTCGATTGCTGTATATACCACGTTTTTAGTATAACAATCGTAGTAGCGAGGCTTGGCGTATGAAGACCGTGATCACTGCGACCGGAACTCTGATTGATGCGATTGGAACTGAGCGCTTTGCACAAACCATGTCGGATACCCTCAAAGGCATTGCCGCATTCGATTACACAGTCGTTTTCGGATATCTCGGTGCAGCCAGCCCAAAAGATCTGTTCGATGACTTTCCGACAAGTAAGCGCAAGATTTTTGTAGAGGACTATCAGGAAGGACCTTACCTGCTGGACCCGTTTTATCTGGCTTGTGGAAATCAGGTCGAACCCGGCCTGTATCGGATCAAAGATTTGGCACCTGACAGGTTCTTTCAGGGTGAGTATTTCCGAAGCTACTACGCTCGTACAGGTTTGGCTGAGGAGATAGGGTATTTCATCGAAATGCCTGGGAATGCCATTGTGGTCCTTTCGCTAATGCGCGCTGAGAAAGCTTTTTCGGCAAAAGATTTCCGGCAACTGCGCGAGTTCTGGCCAGTTGTGCGCGCAACGTGCCAACGCCACTGGAGTGATTTGGCAGCGCAGTTTGGCGCGGATGCCAAAGCGACGTTGAGTGGGGGGCTGCATCACAGTGTGGAGCTTGCTTTTACAAACTTTGGCGAGGGTCAATTAACCCCCAGAGAAAGGCAGGTTGTAGAGTTCACTCTCAAAGGTCACTCGGCTGATGCAGTTGGTCGCATTCTTGAAATCTCACCCGGTACTGTTCGTATCCACAGGCGGAATGTGTACTCAAAGCTTCAGATCAGATCACAGGGTGAGCTATTTTCCAAGTTTATCGAAACTTTGGTATCGGGTGGGAGACCTTGATACGGTACGGTTTGATACTTTGAATAATTCATCAAAATGTATTTCTTTTGGCCTAGGAAGCCGACATTTGTAGTTGGGTTAGAAATGTCGACTTTGCACATTTGCAGCCAGGTCCGCGCTGCAGTCACCTTACGCGATTGAATGTCTTAAACGGCATGTCCAGCATGGCTTTCTGTCGGACTTTGCAAAGACCGCTTTGAGACAACCACGCTACAATCTCGCAACCACAGCGAAAGGAGGTTTTCCGCCGATCCTGTGGAAAAACACCGTGTTGCTTGCGCAGAAAATGGTCGCTGTTTGAGTGCGCGAGCGCCTTCCTTATCAGGCTTGCGTGTTTGCTGCGGCGCGGGAAAGATCTTTGCCAGTTTGCGGAGGTTTTGGGCGGTTTCGGCGAGGAGGAATTCGTCATTTGCACCGCACCGTCCACGTAACCGAAGACGTCCCAGCCCGAGGATACGCTTGAGGTGCGCGAAGAGCATTTCCACCGTCTTTCGAAGCCGCATTGAGACCGCATATTGTTTGGTCGTTGCAATATCGCGGGCAACTTGTCTGGCATCTTAGTGTTCTTCGCTGGAGATCATACGCGCATCTGCCTTTGGGCAGCGCTTCATCTTTGCCGGGCAGGCCTGATAGGTGTGTTTCAGCGCTTGATATTTTGCAACGCCCTTGCCGCTGGGGCCACGATTGGGATCAGGGTAATTGCGGTGGAACTGTTTGAGCGGCGCACCTTCAGGGCAGATGTATTGGTTGTTCTTGGGGTCCTATTCGAAGGCGACGCGGTTCCATGTGCCGTCTGTCCGACCCGCTTTGTCCAGTACAGGAATATGGGGATCGATGTCGCGGTCAACGAGCCATTCCGGGTTGCGCTCCCGCATCGAGGGTGTGGGTGCCCAGCCGCGGTTGGCGCGTTTGGTCAGCTCATCGGTCAGGGGCACAGAAATTGGGTGGATGCGCATCTCGCCATCCGCAGTCCAGTGCTGCAACACCCGGGTGGTGGTGTCGGAGATGATCAGACCCGCGCCAAGCGTGTCAAAATGGTCCTGCCACGCGTGGGTGCGGAAATAGGAAACGTTGCGCTGTACGGCTGGCTCCGGCTCCGCGCTCGGTAAGCGCCAGCGTGGGGGCGGCTGCCGCTAACGGGCAAAGCGTGCTGCTGATCAGGAAGGATCGGCGGGTGAACCGGGGAGATTTTGGGGAGTGTGCCATGCGTCCCTCGTGATGTTCTTTGCCTACAGTGTGGCAGGTTCCAGTGGGGAGAGGTCAACACACGTTGGGGTCACGAAGGCGTGAGGAAGGGGGATAGACAGACTCCGATAACTTTCGGTGCCGCGCGTCTAAATCTTGACGGTTCAATAAATTTTAGTGGTCCTAACTTTGCATTTAGCTACAAGTTGGATCCAAAGTGAATTTATCTGCAGTAAAGGGTAAGACTCTTGCAAGGTGAGCTTGGTAACAAAAGTAAATTGCAGGCGAGACTCGCTTCAAAACCAATGGAAGTACGGAGGCCGATATGAGCGGCAAAAAGCAGAATAGTAGCTCGAAATTAGGCTCTATCGATCAACATCATTTGCGACAGCGCCTGCTCATTACGATGGTCGTGCTGCTGGTTCCAATGTTTGTAGCGAGTGCCGCCTCAGTCTTCTTCCATCAGTCGGCCGCAGCCACGTCTCGCTATGTGTTGGTCATTGGCCAGATGATGGAAGGCGTTGCGAAATTAAAGGGGCACGCGGCACAAATAGAGACGTCGCGGACCTACGATGAAGCAGAAGCGCAAAAAACATATGTTCGGGCGCTTGGGTTTTATTCGGCGTTGCGGGCGGCAGATCCAGATGGTGGTGACATCATGGAGGACACTGACTCTGAAACGCGGCAGGCCCTCAATGATCGCACAAGCGAGGCCGGGATTGATCCGATCAGTTTGGGTCAGGAGCTGGGGCTGCTTGGCAATGAAATGCCGGAAGATCTTGAAGGTATCTGGGAAGAGGAAGACGAAGAATGGGAGACCAGCTCCTCCAGCGTGGTCTCGCTTGAAAACTCAATTGGGACAATCCTGTTGGCCGCTGCGGAGGTTTTTGCCGACGGAAAGTCAGACCCGGCAACACTTGAGGCGTTCTGGACCGAAGCAAACCAGTTGTCTTCAGAACAACTCGAACACGTGAATGCGGTGCTCACCCAAAAATCTCAAACCGTCGGTGAGCTGCCCGTTTTCCTTTCTGTGCTTGTGTTTGTTATTGCCCTATTTGCCGCCGTTTTTGCATGGTTCACTGTCGCGCGACCGTTGGTGCGTGAAATTCTCCGAATTCAATCGGAGCTTCAAGAGGAAGCGCAAGCCGCGCGAGCTTCTGATTTGGCCAAGACGCAGTTCCTTGCGACGATCAGCCACGAGCTGCGGACGCCAATGAACGGTGTCATTGGGGCCGCGCAACTTCTGGAACTGGCGGATCTGCCGGAAGAAGACAGAGAGCTGGTTGATATCTTGAACTCCTGTGCAGATAGCCAGATGGCGCTGATTGAAGAGATTTTGACGTTTGGCGAGATCGAGGCTGGTGCGCTTCGCATGAAGTCCGAGCCGATTGACGTTAAAGACTTCATGAAGAATGCGACCAGCTTCGCGACGATTTTGGCACAGAAAAAAGACCTGTCTTTCCACCTTGAGGTGCCTGAAAACGCGCCAGAAATTCTGGGGGATGCCAAGCGGTTGCGGCAGGTTGTGGTGAACCTTGTTGGCAATGCGGTGAAGTTCACCGACGCAGGCTCCGTTCATGTCAGTGCAACCGTTGCGCATGCTGAGGGATCGGAGGACGCGGTGTTCTCTGTGGCGGTCACGGA
>NZ_CAJXIV010000143.1 GCF_913054185.1 uncultured Shimia sp. | reverse complement strand
GCGGCCTTTTGCGCCGCCTGCGCCGCCTCAGCTGCGCCAATTTTCGCACGCCGCTCTTCATCCAAAGCCAACAGGGAGGATGACATGGCCTCATCCCCACGGCGGGTCAGGGCGGCGTCAAAAGCGGTCGGGTTTTCGCGGATCGCTTTAATGTCATGCATCGGTCATGTCCTTCAGATGATGGTGATTCACAGACGTGAGTGTATGCCGGAGCGAAGGCGTGAGGGAAAGGGGATGTCACCCCATTCGGTATCCTCTCTCTGGGATCTGGATCCCCTTACCAGCGGCCCATTCGCGCCATTGAGTAAAATAATCGTTGGAATCGGGACCGCCTGAAGACCAATGCGGTGGACTGGGGATGTCTGGCGGAAGAATTGTGGTAGAGTCTCCGAATACTTGCGGTAGGTATTCCTGAATTTCAGGAACTTCCGAAAAGTCCGCCGAGCGGACGGAGGTTCCTGTCAGGTTGATTTTATGAAGTATGGTATGCATGCTAAACTTTGCTCCAACAAGCTCCATACCTTTCATATCGGAGGAATCAAAAATTGTTCCTTCAAGGTTTGCATAGGAAAAGTTTGCACTGTTCATATCCACAAACCTAAAAACAGCGCCTTGAAGTTTCGCATGTATGAGCACTGCGGATCGCATTTCAGAGGTTTGGAAGTCTACTCCGCGCAAATTCGCTACGGAGAAATTTGCCCTCTGACATCTGGCGCTTAAGAAGTTTGCCTCAATCAGGTCGGCTCCCTGAAAAACTGCTTCTGTTAAGTTTGCTTCCGAGAAGCTCGTACTTTGTAAGTTGGTGTCTCTAAAATTGGCATGAATACAACTCGCCAGAAAAAAATCAGTTCCATGAAGGTTTGCTTCGGAAAAATGAGCGGCCTCGACATTCGCCTCCGAGAAGTTAGCCTTCTCGAAACTGAGGCCTCTGAGGTCCATAGCCTGCAGGTTTGCCTTTCGAAGATCGATTTCTAGATCCTGGGATTTGACGCCTTTGATTTTCGCCAAGCGTCCTAAGACCTGTACGGCGTTCTGCATGTCAGACCTGGGTAGTCTCAGATGGCCGGCCCAATATTCCATGTCCTCCGCATCGTCGGTGTCCGGTGTCGGCTGTGCTGGGATTTCATCAGACAGCTCGCGTACATAAACGCTCAGCAGCCGGGACACCCGCGCCGCCTCCTGCGGCTCTTCACGCACCAGCCCCTCAAGCCGGTCAATCGCGGCATTCCTTCTTACAACGTCGTCTTCCCAAACGGTTTCGCGTTTTCTGTCAAAGTCTTTGGTCACCTGCCGCTGTGCATGTAGATCAGCGGCGGCTTCGGTGATCTTTTGATTGAACAGGGAGGCCGTGGCGGTGGCGGTCTGTTCATGCGTTAGTCGCAACCGGATAATGGTAAAGGGCAGGGCCACCGTTGCCCCCAACGTGGCCGTCAATGCCGCGAGTTGGATAAGTGGGAAGCGTGCCTCCTTGCCTTCGACTGTTTCCACGCCAACGATCACCAGCTGCGCAATTTTACCGATGGTGGCGACAAGTCCACCAAACAGGCACATCGCAAGCACGGTCCACAAAACCACGAGCAGCGCAAACAAGGGTTCCGAAAGTTTTTTCGCCCCAAGCACGTCTTTTATGTTCAGGCTATCGTCGCCGTCGTCCTTTCGCGGCAAGGCGGCGTAGATCACGAAGCTAAACGCGATGATCCCAACCAGAGTTGCCAGAAGCCAGAAGACCTCGCGGGTCACGGGAAGGGTGATTTCGTACATAATGTCCTCGGCTCATGTGCTTATCGCACTCTAGGGTTGCGCCAATCACACGTCCACCCGCCCAACGACATTCTCGGCTTTGCATTTCCCCGCATCTCGCCTTGCAAGTGTCGCCAATGCCCCATAGGTTCCCTGCGACTTTTACGGGGCAATCCCGCACTTACAAAGGACCTGACACCATGGACCAAATCGGCCAGTTTCTGCCGCTCATTCTGATCTTTGCGATCATGTATTTCCTGCTGATCCGTCCGCAGCAGAAAAAAGTAAAAGAACACCAAGCCATGGTGACTGCCGTGCGTCGCGGTGACCAGGTTGTGACCCAGGGTGGTCTGATCGGTAAGGTGAGCAAGGTCAAAGACGACAACGAAGTTGAAGTTGAACTGGCCGAAGGTGTGAAAGTGCGCGTGGTGAAATCCACCATCGCTCAGGTCACCTCCAAGACTGAGCCGGCCAAAGCCGACTAATCCACCTTTAAACAAGACCAACAGGGCATCAAACATGCTGCAAATTGACCTTTGGAAACGGGTCCTGATCTGGCTCACCTGCGTGGTGGGCCTGCTTCTGGCCATGCCAAACGCGTTTTATCCGAGGGTTGAGGCCCATAATGATGCTGTTGCTGACCAAGCGGTTGGCATTGTGAGTGAGAACACCGAGGCGCTGATTGCCGGATGGCCATCCTTCCTGCCCTCACGCCTGGTGAACCTTGGTCTTGATTTGCGCGGTGGTGCGCATCTTCTGGCCGAAGTGAAGGTTGAAGATGTCTATGCCGCGCGCATGACATCCATGTGGCCGGAAGTGCGGGATCTGTTGCGCGGCGAACGGGCCACTGTGGGCACCATCCGCCAACAGCCAGGCCCAGACACCGAGCTGCGCTTCAAAATCTCCAAGCCGGAAGCCATTCAAGAGGCGGCAAGCCTTGTGCGTGGGTTGTCACGTCCGGTGACCTCGATCACCGGCGCCGGGGCCAGCGACATTGTGGTGCTCACCGAAGGCGACACCATCATTGTGGAACTGTCGGATGCGGAGAAACTGGCCTCCGATCAACGCACCGTGCAGCAAGCGCTGGAAATCATCCGCCGCCGGATCGACGAAGTTGGCACACGAGAGCCGACCATTCAGCGCCAAGGTGCAGATCGTATTCTCATTCAGGTGCCGGGCATTGGCTCTGCGTCTGAGCTGAAACAGATCATCGGCACAACAGCACAGCTGACCTTCAATCCTGTTGTTGGCCGCGCCTCTGATCCTGATGCCTCTGCAGGTGTTGGCAACAAAGTGTTGCCGTCACTTGATGAAGAAGGTGTCTATTACATCGTTGAAGCGGCCCCTGTGGTGACCGGCGAAGAGTTGGTCGACGCGCAGCCAAGTTTTGACCAAAACAACCGTCCGGCGGTGTCTTTCCGGTTCAATCCAACAGGTGCACGCAAATTTGGCGATTACACCGCGGAGAACATCGGAAGCCCGTTTGCCATTGTGCTCGATGATGAAGTCATCTCCGCACCTGTCATTCAGGCGCATATTGCTGGCGGCTCCGGCATCATCACCGGGCGTTTCTCTGTTGAGGAAAGCACCAATCTTGCGGTGCTGCTGCGGGCAGGCGCTCTGCCAGCGGAGCTGACCTTCCTCGAAGAACGCACCATTGGTCCGGAACTGGGCCAAGACAGCATCGAAGCAGGACGTATTGCCTGTATCGTCGCCTTTGTTGGTGTGCTGATCTTCATGTTCTTGAGCTACGGCACCTTTGGCGTGTTTGCCAATATCGCCTTGATCATCAACGTCGGTCTGATCTTTGGCCTGCTGTCACTCATCGGTGCCACGCTGACCTTGCCGGGCATTGCCGGGATCGTTCTGACCATTGGTATGGCGGTGGATGCCAACGTGCTGGTGTTTGAGCGTATTCGCGAAGAACTGAAGTCCGCTAAAGGCCCTGCGCGTGCCATTGAGCTTGGCTACGAGAAAGCACTCTCTGCGATCCTTGATGCCAACATCACCACCTTCATCACCGCTGTGATCCTCTTTGCCGTGGGCTCCGGCCCAGTGCGCGGCTTTGCCATCACGCTCGGCCTTGGCATTCTCACCTCGGTGTTCACCGCGATCTTTGTGACGCGTGTGTTGATCGTGATGTGGTTTGAACGCCGCCGTCCCAAGACAATCGAGGTATAAGCCATGCGTTTGAGACTTGTTCCACAAGAGACCAAATGGGATTTCTTCGCCCGCCCAACACTCTGGCTTGGCATCTCCGGAGCCTTGATGGTGGCGGCTTTGGTGAGCTTCTTCATCCAGGGCCTGAACTTTGGCATCGACTTCCGGGGTGGCACAACCATCCGCACCGAAAGTGCGCAGGAAGTGGTGATCGCTGATTATCGCGCCGCAATGGAGCCGCTTGAGTTGGGGGACATTTCAATCACCGAGGTGTTTGACGTGACCTTTGAAGAAGATCAGCACGTCACCATGATCCGCATCCAGGCCCAAGAGGGTGAAGAAGCGGTGACCGCTGACATGATCAAAAAAGTCGAAGTCCAGCTGCAAACCGTGGCACCGGATATCACCTTTGTGTCGGTTGAATCCGTCGGGCCCAAAGTGTCTGGTGAGTTGATCAACACTGCGGTGATTGCGGTTCTGCTGGCGATTGGCGCTGTGCTTGTTTACATCTGGCTGCGGTTTGAGTGGCAATTTGCAGTCGGTGCTGTGATGGCCTTGATACACGACGTGGTGCTGACCATTGGTGTGTTTTCTGAGCTGCAGATCAAATTTGACCTCGCCATCATTGCGGCGCTGCTGACCATCGTGGGCTACTCGCTCAACGATACGGTTGTGGTGTTTGACCGCGTGCGCGAGAACCTGCGCAAGTACAAAAAAATGGAACTCAAAGAGGTTTTGAACCTCTCCATCAACGAAACACTCAGCCGGACGGTGATGACCTCTGCCACGACTTTGCTGGCGTTGATTTCCCTGTTTGTGTTGGGTGGCGATGTGATCCGGGGCTTTGTCTTTGCGATGATTTGGGGTGTGATTGTCGGGACCTATTCCTCGGTCTTCATTGCGTCTGCAGCGCTGCTGAAATTTGGCGTAAAGCGCGATTGGTCCAAACAGGCCAACACCGCCGGCAACAAGTTTGCCGATATCGACGCCTGATCTCCTGACCCAGGCACTGGCCATCGATGGCCTTGCCTGGGTTGCTCTTGCCGCCTTTGTGGCTGGCATCGTGCGCGGATTTTCCGGATTTGGGACCGCGCTGATCTATCTCCCCATCGCCGCACAAGTCATGCCGCCTCTCTGGGCGATTGTCTCCCTGGCTGGCTTGGACATCATCGCGCCTTCGGTGCACATTCCCGCAGCCATACGCAACGGCCACAAACGCGATCTTCTGCGTTTGATGATTGGTGTGGTGGCATTGCTACCTGTGGGGCTTTGGCTATTGACGCGCACAGACCCTAGTGTCTTTCGCTATCTTGTGTCGGTCTTGTCCATTGGCATGTTGATCGTGCTGCTGTTGGGGTTTCGCTATCGTGGCACTGTCACCCGCCCAATGGTCTATGGCATTGGCGGGGCAGGTGGCTTGCTTGGCGGCGCGGCGGGTCTGCCCGGCCCCCCGGTGATCCTGTTCTACATGGCCAGCCCGCATGGGCCGTCCGTCATTCGCGCAAACACCTCTGCCTACCTATTCTTTTACGACATCCTGCTGGTGGTTGTGCTTCTGATCCTGGGCCGTTTTGATCCAGCACCCTTTGTGCTGGGCCTGCTTCTCTCTATCCCGGCCATGGCTGGAAATCTTTTGGGCGGCTGGCTCTTCCATCCGGGCTATGAGCGGCTATACCGAGGTGTGGCATACCTGATCATTGCTGGCGCGGCGGTGTCCGGATTGCCCTTCTTAGGCGGCGGAGGATGACCCCATGCAGATGACCGAAGTGACCTATGCGGATGCGATTCCGATCGACAGCTACGGACCGGGCTTTTTTCGCATTGGCGGCGAAGTCATCACCGGCGGCGCGATCATCCACGCCAAGGGCGCGCGCAGCTGGAGCGGTTATGAGGATGTTGAGTCAGTGCTGGCTCTAATTGAAAACATCGATTTCATCCTGATGGGCACAGGCGCAAATATGACACCGGTGCAATCTGCCTTTCGCCAGACGTTGGAAGAGGCGGGCATAGGTGTGGAGCCGATGGCGTCGCCCACGGCGTGCCGCACCTACAACGTGCTGGTCAGCGAAGGTCGTCGTGTGGCGGCGGTGATGTTGCCGATGCCAGAAGAGAGCTAAGGCAAAAGTGTTGCGCAACGCCCGGTGCGGGTACTCTTTTTGACTTAGGTTAAGGTGCACATCCCCACCTCCGCGATACAGCCACGATACAGACGTGATACCGACGTCGAAATTCAGCTGCGTCAAAAGGTTAATCCTTTTGCCAGCCAAAGGGATGGGGTAAGCCTCAGAACATGATTTTACGTGTCAAAGATGTCAGCGTGGCCCGTGGCGGTGTGGCGGTTCTGGAGGGGCTCAGCTTTGAGATCACTCCTGGCCAAGCGCTGATTGTAAAAGGCCCAAATGGGGTTGGCAAAACAACGCTTTTGCGCACGGTTGCTGGCCTTCAGCCCCCGTTCAAAGGTGCAGTTGAGGCCCCAGAAGAGGCCGTGGCCTATGCCGCGCACAGCGA
>NZ_CAJXIV010000142.1 GCF_913054185.1 uncultured Shimia sp. | reverse complement strand
TCCCGCGAAGAGCGCGTGAAAATGACCCGTCTGCGTCAGACCATCGCCAAGCGTCTGAAAGAAAGCCAGAACACCGCCGCCATGCTGACCACCTACAACGAGGTCGACATGGGCGAGGTCATGGCACTGCGCAGCCAGTACAAAGACCAGTTTGAGAAAAAGCACGGCGTGCGTTTGGGCTTCATGTCCTTCTTCACCAAAGCTTGTGTGCACGCTCTGAAAGAAGTACCAGAGGTGAACGCAGAGATCGACGGCACCGACATCGTGTACAAAAACTTCGTGCACATGGGGGTGGCCGCTGGCACGCCAACCGGTCTGGTTGTGCCTGTAATCCGCGACGCCGACAGCATGTCGTTTGCTGAGATCGAAAAAGCCATCTCGGAAAAAGGCAAACGTGCCCGTGACGGCAAACTGTCCATGGCGGAAATGCAGGGCGGCACCTTCACGCTGTCCAACGGCGGTGTCTATGGCTCCCTGATGTCCTCGCCAATCCTGAACCCACCGCAGTCCGGCATCCTCGGCATGCACAAAATTCAGGACCGTCCCATGGCGATCAACGGCGAAGTTGTGATCCGTCCAATGATGTATCTGGCCCTGTCTTACGATCACCGCATCGTGGACGGCAAAGGTGCCGTGACCTTCCTCGTGCGCGTGAAAGAAGCGCTGGAAGACCCACGCCGCCTGCTGATGGATCTCTGATCTGATGGTCGACCTTCCTCACAGAGGGCAGTACACGACCCTGGGTGGGCGTGAAGCGCCCTCCCGTGGGGAGGGTCGTGCGCTGCCCGGGCCACATGTGGCCCGAGCGGAGGTGTGAGATGGCCAAGCGCAGATCCCGCGAAGAACTTCTGGCTGAGTTCCATCAGCTTTACGAAGTTCTTGAATTGATCAGTAAAGTTGAAGATCTGGTGGTTCCGATCGCACCAGAGATCAATTTCCAGAAAGACACGCCCTCCAAGCAACAGGCCCTAAGTTTGGTCGATCATGGCAGAGTGACTTTGAGCCAAGTCTGCTCGGGGGTTCGCGAGGCAATCTACGACAGCTTGGAAACGCTGGAAGACTTGCAAGAGGAAGACTCGCAAAAAGCGAACCTTTTCCTCCAATCCTATCGCGATCTGTCTGGCCGCAACCTGTGGGATGATATCGACAACCCAAAGATCGTCGTCAAAGCAATTTTGAAGCGTGGACACCTCCTCACCGAAGAAGAGTTTCGCCTGATCAAGGGCCAACTGGACGCGCAACGCCCAATGCTGTCGGCCACAGATCGCGACAAAGCAGAGACCATGCTTGCTGCCTTTGAGGATGAGTACCGTGCGACCCTTTGAACTTTGGCGCCCTTCTTCTTGCCCCAAATATCCCGGGGTAGAGGCATCGCAGATGCCTCAGGGGCAGCGCCGCTTACAGCACTTCGCCCCCTATTTCCCCACCTCCGCGATACAGACGCAATACCGACGCTATGCAGACGTGCAAAAATCGCCCAAACTGGCCCCATTGGAGAGACGCGCATTTCCCCTGCCCGCCGCTGGACCTTCGCCGCGTGAGACGCAGGACATAGGAGGATAGACCATGCCCACCCATGTGCTCTGGCAAGCTGATGTTGCCGATTTTGACGCCTGGCTCACCGTCTTCCGGCAGGACGCCGCCAACCGCAAAGCTGCCGGAATTGTGGACCTCAACGTCTGGTCCGATCCCGACCGCGAAAACCACGCCATCGCCCTCTTTGCCATCGTTGACAAAGACAAGGCTCGCGCCTTTTTTGACAGCGAAAGCCTTGCCATGCATATGGAGCGCGACGGCATCACCAACGTCACCGTTAAACTGTTGAAACCCGAATAAAGACCAACCATATCAATCTCTTGTAGTGAGAGTTTTTCTACAACTCGGGGCATCACGCCCCAGCAATAGACCAAGGAAACACACCTATGGCTCAATATGACGTCATCATCATCGGCGCAGGCCCTGGCGGCTACGTCTCTGCAATCCGCTGCGCACAGCTCGGTCTGAAAACCGCCATCGTGGAAGGCCGCGAAACGCTGGGCGGCACCTGCCTGAACGTCGGCTGTATCCCGTCCAAGGCGCTGCTGCACGCAACCCACATGCTGCATGAGGCCGAGCACAACTTTGCCGACATGGGCCTGAAGGGCAAAACCCAATCCGTCGATTGGACGCAGATGAAGGCTTACAAGACTGATGTTGTTGGACAAAACACCGGCGGCATCGAGTTTTTGATGAAGAAGAACAAGATCGATTGGCTCAAAGGTTGGGCGTCGATCCCGGCTGCGGGTCAGGTCAAAGTGGGTGACGACACTCACGAAGCCAAGAACATCGTGATTGCCTCCGGTTCCGTGCCGTCCTCCCTGCCAGGTGTTGAGGTCGACAACGACAAAGGCATCGTGGTCGATAGCACCGGCGCGCTGGATCTGCCAAAGGTGCCAAAGAAAATGACCGTGATCGGCGCTGGCGTGATTGGTCTGGAACTGGGGTCTGTTTACGCCCGCCTCGGCGCGGACGTGACCGTTGTGGAATACATGGACGCGATCTGCCCCGGCATGGACGCGGATGTGCAGCGCACGTTCAAGCGTATCCTTGAAAAACAAGGCCTTAAGTTCATCATGGGCGCGGCTGTGCAAGGCGTGGACGCCACCAAAACCAAGGCCAAAGTGCGTTACCTGCCTAAGAAAGGCGGCGACGAAGAGGTTGTGGACGCGGATGTGGTTCTGGTTGCCACCGGTCGTAAACCTTTCGCCGAAGGCCTGGGGCTGGACGCGCTTGGCGTGAAAATGACCGAACGCGGCCAGATCGCCGTGGACGGCAAATGGGCCACCAACGTGCCAGGCATCTACGCCATCGGCGACGTGATCGAAGGCCCAATGTTGGCCCACAAAGCCGAAGACGAAGGCATGGCTGTAGCTGAGGTGATGGCTGGCAAACATGGCCACGTGAATTACGGCGTGATCCCGGGCGTGGTCTACACCACCCCAGAAGTGGCCACCGTGGGTGCCACCGAAGCCGCGCTGAAGGCCGAAGGTCGCAAGCTTAAAATTGGCAAGTTCATGTTCATGGGCAACGCGCGTGCCAAAGCTGTGCACCAAGGCGAAGGCTTTGTGAAAATCATCACCGACAAAGAAACCGACCGCGTGCTTGGCGCAGCGATTATCGGCCCGGCAGCGGGCGACATGATCCACGAACTCTGTGTGGCCATGGAGTTTGGCGCCTCGGCTCAGGACATCGCCCTGACCTGCCACGCGCACCCAACCTACTCCGAAGCCGTCCGCGAAGCCGCGCTCGCTTGCGGCGACGGCGCAATCCACAGCTAAGCTGTTTACCTAGAACACCAAAGGGCGCCTCTTGGGGCGCCCTTTTCTTTTGCAGTGATGGCCTTCGTCGGCTACCACATGGTCTTCGCCGCCCGTGCGCCCCAGCCCTCGTCGTAGGGTGTACCGCCTTCAGCGCCATCGGTTTGCTCCGCCAAAATCTGCCCCACCGTGGGCAGGTCAGCGCTCTCGTCCTCAGGCGTCCATAGCCCAGCTCGCATCACCGCCCGCGCACATTGCGTGTAGATCTCGCCAATTTTGATCACAATCACCGCGCGCGGGTGTTTGCCCTGCACCTCAAAACTCTCGCACAGCGCAGCGTCAGTGGTCACCTTGGCAACACCATTCACACGCACCACATTGTTGGAGCCCGGCACCACAAACATCAGCGAGATCCGCCCATCCGCCACGATGTTGCGCAGCGTGTCTATCCGGTTATTGCCGCGCCAGTCCGGCATCGCCAAGGTGTGTTCATCCAGTTCGCGCACCACAGGGCCATCGTCTCCCCGCGGGCTGCCATCGGTGCCTTCCGGCCCCACAGTGGACAGCACACAAAACCGCGACGCCATGATCCACTTGCGATAGAGCGGCGTCATTTGCCGTGCCACCTTATTGACGGACGCCGAAGCTGGCGTGCCGTAAAGCGCTTCTAGTTCGGCGATATCACTGACGTACTGCATCCGGATCAAACCCCGCTTCCACCATCAACGCGTTGGACTTGGTCTCAATCACTTCTTCCAACCGCACCATAAACTCTTTCTGATCCGCGCCTTGCTCAATTGGCTCCAGGAACTCGACCACAGCCAGGCCCGGCGTGCGCAGCATCGTGCCCTTGGGCCAGAACATGCCCGCATTGGTCGCCACCGGCACCGCCGTCTGACCGGTCTCCTTGTACAGCACATACGGCCCAACCTTGTAGGGCATGTGCTCGCCAACCGGCACACGCGTGCCTTGCGGATAGATCACCAGCTGCCCCGGAGGCACCCGTCCGCTATCCACATCTGTCAGCATGGCTTTGATCGCGGCCCCACGTTTCCCGCGTCGCACCGGCACACAGCCCAAGCGCCACGCGTAGACACCAATGATCGGCGTAAACAGAAGCTCATACTTCATGATGAAGCGTGGCTGCGGCACCGCTTTAAAGATCATCATAATATCAAGGAAAGACTGGTGCTTTGCTGGCACCAAAACTGCTCCGCTTGGCACCTCGCCACGCACTTCTGAGCGAATGCCCACAAGCCAGCGGGCTGACCAAATCGCCCATGTGGCATAAGTTTTACAAGCGGTCATCGCGCCTTTGGGCGACAGCAGCGCCCAAGGAAAAAACACAATCCCCATGGCCAACATAACAACTGCATTCTGAACCACATAGATGATCGACATCACCCATCGAAACGCCAAGCGCATTAGGTCAACTCCCCTAAAGTACGTCGTGCTGCGGCTCCTGTGGCCACATAAGCCACCACTGCGGCAAGCACTGGGATCAACGTCAAAAGCGCCCAGCCGAGACCTTGGAAGCCCAGCCCCGTCAAAAAGCTTCCGCTTTCCTGCGTCGCCGGCAGCAGAAACACGGAAAATGCACCAAGCGCAGTGCCAACAGCCGCCCCCGACAAGGCGCGTAGAGTAAAGCGGCGCACAAAAGCCCGCGCGATATAGCTGTCCCGTGCGCCAATCAAGCGCAGCACAGAAATCACCTGTGCATTTGCCGCAAGCGCGGCATTGGCGGCCAGAGTGATCATCGCCGCCGTCGCAGCCCCAATTAGGCCAATCGACACCCAACCTAGCAACCGCAGTCGTCCCGCAGCCCGCTCCAACGGACGCCGCCAACGGGTGTGGTCATCCAACACCGCGCCAGGCACTTCCGCTTGTAAGCGCAGGCGCAACCCCGCACCGTCATAGCCCTCTTCAGTTTCCACAATCTCGATGAGCTGCGGAACCGGCAGGCTATCAAGCGGCAAGTCTGGTCCAAACCACGGCACCAAAAGGCTTCGCTGCTCCTCCACACTCAACGCCCGCGCCGAGGCGATCCCCGGCGTGCTATCCAGCACCGTCAGCGCCGCGGCTGTTTGCGCCGCCATTTGCTCGGCAGGCGCAGAAATGCGCAACGTCGAGCTTTGAGCCAACTCATCCCCCCAACGCGTCGCCAAACGACCCGATGCCAGCGACAACGCCAAAGCAAACACAGTCAAAAACGCCATCGCACCGGCCGCAAACAGCGTCAACCGAGCGGTAAATCCAGTTGGCGGCACCACGCGATCCGCCTGTGCGTCACCCATGATCAGCTTCGAGAGCTGCAGACCTGTGCTCATAGATCCGCCCCAGCCAGTTGCAACTTACGTCCCGAAATCCGCAGCACCCGCGCCTGCACATGATGTTTCGCCGACCGGATCAGGTTCAAATCGTGCGTCGCGATCAGTATCGTTTTGCCCATTTTGTTGAGCTCCACCAAGAGCTGCAACAAACGCTGCGACATTTCCCAGTCCACGTTGCCAGTAGGCTCATCTGCCAACACCACGTCTGGAGACATAATCACCGCGCGTGCCAACGCCGCCCGCTGCCGTTCGCCCCCAGACAGCTCCGGTGGAAGCGCACTTGCCCGATGGCCCAAACCAACCCAAGTCAAAAGCTCCTTCAGGTTGGAGTGCTGCTCAAGCGAGTCTCTGCTGGCCACGGTTAGAGGCAGGGCAACGTTCTCCCGTACCGACAAGTGATCCAGAAACTGGCAATCCTGATGAACCACGCCAATCTGACGCCGGGTCATCGCATGATCCTCCCGATCCATCTCACGCACATCTTTGCCAAACAGTTGTACCTGCCCCGCTGTCGGGCTCAACGCGCCGTAACACAGCTTAAGAAATGTGGTCTTCCCCGATCCGGAAGGACCAGTCAAAAAATGGAAAGATCCGGGTGCCAATTTCAAGGACACCTCGCTCAGCAGCTCACCGCCGCCATAGCTATACGCAATATTGTCTAGTTCGATCACCTGAGACCTCATTTGTCCCGATTGTTGTGCACGAGCATCGCCTTGGTTGCAATCTGTTCCACGTCGCCTTTGCACTTTCGCCAAGAGATGTTTCAGAATATGGTTCCTTAACAAAAGCAAGAACTTCGACAGCAGGGGACGAGTATGCGGCTAACTTGCCCAAATTGCGGGGCACAATATGAAGTGCCAGACGACATCATTCCGACCGGCGGGAGGGATGTGCAATGTTCCAACTGTGGCAACACCTGGTTTCAGGTAGACGCCGATATGCTGGCCGAAGCACCAGCGGACGCCCCAGTTGAGCAGGACACTCCGGAGGAAACCTCCGCAGAGCCCCATCCAACCGATCCCGCGTCCGAAGAAGCCGTTTTCGAAGAGGTTGAGCCTCCTGAACTGTCCATAGAAGCTGAGACCGATTTGGACCAGGATCTCCCTGAGGGCGAGGAGGAAAATGCCGACGACATCGATCTCGGCGGTGCCGATTGGGACTTGGAATCCGAGGATGATTGGGTAGAAGCCGGGGACGACGCATCACCTGAAGCTCTGGTAACAGAGGAGGAAGCGCCGGACTCTGAAGCGGAACCGATTGAGCCTGAGCCTGAGCCTGAGCCTGAGCCTGAGCCTGAGCCTGAGCCTGAGCCTGAGCCT
>NZ_CAJXIV010000141.1 GCF_913054185.1 uncultured Shimia sp. | reverse complement strand
GCCTCCGGTGGTCGGGCTGCGCTGGCGGGCAAGCTGCTCAAGGACATGGGCTACGCTGAGGTGCACAATCTGGGTGGCTTCAAAGACTGGGTAGAGGGCGGCGGCGCGGTGATCGCGCCGGTTGATCCTGGTATGTAGGGTGACGTGGACGTCAATTTTTGCACCTCCGCAATGCAGCCGCGATACCGACGCGATACCGATGGGCAAATTGGTGCAAAACTTCCGTCTGGAATATTTCCTGTCAGCCGCCTAAACTCAAAGGGCCCGCAAGATTTATGCGGGCTTATTGCCTAAAGATTTTGAAGACTGGAAGGACTCCCATGAGCACCAAACGCGAGACGCTGACCAAAGAATTGCTCGAACTGGTCGCGCAGGAAGGCATGGTCGAACCTTCTGAAATCACACCACAAAAGAAGCTTGAAGAGCTCGATATCCAATCTGCGGATTTTGTGATGATCCTGATGGCAATTGAGGAAAAATACGGCGCGTATGTGTCTGTGGACAATGAGCTGACCGACGTGGTCACGGTACAGGATCTGCTGGATCTGGCGATCTCCAAAATCGAAGAACATCAGGCCGCCGAGGCGTGAGCCGCGTTGTTGTCACCGGCCTCGGCGCCGTCTCCGCCTGCGGCCTTGGTGCCGACAAATTGATTGAGGCCACACAGGCTGGGCACTCTGGTGTCAAACCCATTTCTTTTGACGATCTGGATGCGCAACGGGTGAAAACAGCTGCGCGCCTGTCAGAGGCTGATCTGGCCGCAGTTGTGGGGGACAAACCGCACCGTATGCGAGAGCCGGTGGCAGAATATGCACTTGCTGCCGCGCGCGAAGCTGTGGCGCAGTCCGGCTTGTCCGAGGCGCATTTTGGCGAGAGTTGCGGTGTATCAATTGGCTCTGGTTTTGGCGGCGGGCAAACACTCAATATCAACTACATGAAGTTTGGCCGAGAGGGGTCTATGCGACTTGATCCCATGTCTGTGCCAAAAATCATGAACAACGCCGCCGCCAGTTGGGTCTCTATGGAGTTTGGTGCCACTGGCCCCGCGCTTTGCTTGGCCACTGCCTGCTCTTCGGGCAGCCAATCCATTGGCATGGGTTATCAGATGATTGCCTCCGGCCAGGTGGAGCGCTGCCTTGCCGGCGGCTCTGAAGCCTGTCTGGAAAGTGGGGTGTTTCGGGTTTGGGAGCTGTTGCGGGTGATGACGGCGGATGTGAACCGCCCGTTTAGCAAAGATCGCAACGGGATGATCCTTGGGGAAGGCGCAGGCATTCTTGTGCTGGAAAGTCTGGAAAGCGCGCAGGAGCGTGGCGCCAACATCCTCTGTGAGCTTGTCGGCTTTGGCACCAACTCAGATGCGGGAGACCTGCTGCGCCCCAATCCGGCCCGCGCCGCTGCCTGTATGCGTATGGCGCTCAAGTCCGCCATCCTGTCGCCGGATGATATTGGCTATGTGAATGCCCACGGCACCGGCACCGTGGCAAATGACGTGAATGAGGTGGCCGCCCTTCGCGAGGTGTTTGGCGACGATCTGGCCGGTGTGGACATTTCATCCACCAAGCCGGTGCACGGCCACGCTCTCGGCGCAGCTGGAGCGTTGGAAATGATCGTGGCAATTGGTGCGTTGCGGCGACAATCTCTGCCGCCAACGATCAACTTCACAGAAATGGACCCCAAAATCGGTATTGATCCGGTGTCCAAAGAAGCCAAAGCCAAATCGGTGAAGGCGGTCATGTCCAACTCGTTGGCCTTTGGTGGCATCAATGCCACTTTGATTGCCCAAGCCTATGACCAAGGCTGACACAACGCGGGCCAAAACCACCTTGCAGGCCGGTGTTTCAAAGGCGGACGTAGACGCTCTGCAAGACTTGCTCTCCGAACTTTTGGATCATCCGGCCTCAACCTCTCTGCCGATTGTGCGTGCGGCCTTCCTTTTGGGGGACCCGGCGTTGATTGAATTGCGTCATTGCTTCACCGCGCCGGGCGGCACATTTGCCATTCAAGAAACTCAACGGTTCACAGGTCTCTCTGACACCGCGCTGACGGCAGGCACGCATGTTGGCCTGTCCAATGAAAGTGATGGGTCCGCTGCGCACTGCCTTTTCCAGCTACCCGGCACCGATGCGGCGATGGAAACCCGTGTGCGTTTCCTCACGCCGGACACCATCCGTGCTTTGGCCGCACCGAAGCTGCATCCACGTATGGTGGGTGAGGGCGCGCAAACGCTGGTCTCTACAAACCTCACCGCCACTATAATCGCACGCTACGCCGCACTGGCCCACGATCCCAATTCACTGCACCACGATCAAGACGCTGCTCGGGCAGCAGGGTTTGTCGATGTGATAGCCCCCGGCATGTTGCTCTGTGCGCTGGCGGAGGCTGGCTTTCGTCACATGTCGCCGGGCCGCAAAATCCAAGAGCTGCGCGCGCGTTTCCTCTCACCAGCTTTGGTGAATACATCAGTTCAGGTGATTGTAACGGCGCAAGCGGGCGCAAAATCGCGGGTGTTCGTGGTGAGTGAGGCGCAGGACATCCACGCCATCGTAGATGTTTTTACAGCTTAGTCGCCGCTCACTGGCAGGCAAACAGCGCCCAGATCATCACCAGATAGGTCAGCTGGTGCAACGCCTGATCGGTGCCCATGGCATACCAGTAAAGCGGCTGATCGGGACGCAACTCGCGATCCACCGAATAACGCGCCTTGGCCCAGTCAATGTGGAAGTGCACGATGAACTCAATCAGCACCATCCAAAAGATCAGCATCGGACCTGTGCCAAACAGCGCCAAAACCACAACAGAAAACGCCGCATGGATGCCCGCATGCTGTGTGCGCCCCATGTGCCAGTATTTTTCGCGGCCCATGATCATCTTGGCGTTCTGCAGGAAAAAATCCGCCACCAAGTGTTTGATCTGAAATGCCGCGACCAGCAACAACACTGTCGTGATCTGGTCCATAGACCTCTGCCCCATCCTAAGTTCTAAAAAGAGACTAGCGGGAGAATCAGGGAACAGCAAACCTCTGTTTTCACTCCTGCAAACTTCCAGTAAGAATCCGTTTGAATAGGTCCCGCTTACATTGGTAGCATTTGCCAAATGGGACGGCGCGGAGCCCGTGCTGCAAACCGGGAGTAGACGGTATAGAACGCTCATTATTTGCCTTCATCTGGAAGTATTCAAAACGCGACCAGATGGCCCTTTTGGCGCTCACGGTGTGCCTTTTCCCGCTGCAGTTCCTGACGTTGGAGCTGCCCAAACGCATCATCAACGACGCGATTGATGCGGATACCTCTTATATCGACGTGTATAATTGGGAGATGACGCAGGAAAACTACCTGATCATGCTCAGCTTCCTGTTTTTGCTGGCGGTGCTGATTCACGGGCTGATGAAGATGCGCATCAACACCATGAAAGGTGTGTTGTCCGAGCGTATGTTGCGGCGCTATCGCTTCACCCTGATTTCGCGCATCACCCGATTCCCGCAGCCCTATCTGCGCCGGACGTCGCAAGGCGAGATGGTCAGCATGGTCACAGCCGAAGCTGAGCCACTTGGCGGTATGATGGGAGACGCGATTAGCTTGCCGGTCATGCAAGCGGGGCAGATGCTCACCATTCTGGCCTTTCTGTTCTTGCAAAACGTCTGGTTTGGTCTTGCGGCGATTGCGCTGATCCCTTTGCAGGCTTGGATCATTCCCAAACTGCAACGTCAGATCAACCTGTTGAACAAAGATCGCATTGTGCAGGTCCGTCACCTCGCGGCTGAAATTGGCGAAACCGCCACTGGCACGCCGGAACTGCGCGGCAACGGCGGCTGGCGCTTCCGCCTGTCGCAAGTAACGCGCCGTCTGGGCACGCTTTTTCTGATCCGCTTGTCGATCTACAAGAAAAAGTTCTTCATGAAGTTCCTCAACAACTTCATCACCCAACTGACACCGTTTTTCTTCTACCTTGTTGGCGGTCTGCTGGTGATCCGCGGTCAAGTGACACTTGGCGCGCTGGTCGCCGCGCTTGCGGCTTACAAAGATCTCTCCTCCCCGTGGAAAGAGCTGTTGAACTATTACAACCGCGTGGCGGACCTGTCCTTGCGTTGGCACTTGATCGGCGACCGGTTTGGCCCGTCCGGCATGGTGGACGAAGAGTTGATTGAAAATGAGCCGGACGAGATCCCACGTCTGACCGGCGACATTGTTCTGAAAGATGTCTTTGTGCGCGACCATGATGGCGACAGCGTGCTGGAAAACATTTCCGCAACCGTACGCCAAGGCGCGGTGATTGGCGTCCGCTCGCAAGACGCCGAAGAGCGTCGTGCCGTGGCTGAACTGTTCACCCGAGAGATCACCCCGCTGAGCGGGGCGCTGGAAATTGGCGGTGTGAAACTCAACGATCTGCATCAACGAGTCATCGCCACGCGCGTCGGTTATGCTGATCCGTCGCCTTATGTGTTTGAAGGCACCTTTGGCGACAACGTGTTGATGCCGCTGAAGCAGAAGCCGTTAACGGACCGTCCTGATCCAATGGGTGAATCCGAAGAGAAAAAGCGCGCCTATGAATCCAAACGCACAGGCAACAGCCTTGATCGGCTTTACTCCGACTGGGTGGACCCGTCTCTTGGGGATTTGGCGAGCGAAGATGATGTGCATGCGTGGTGGGTTGCGGTGATGGATGCCACCGGTGCGGGCAACGCGCTGTTCCGCAAAGGTCTCGACCAGCCATTTGTCGAAAGTGACCACGCGGAGCTGGCCCAAACCCTTGTGGATCTGCGGCCACAAATTCATGAGGCGCTGGATAAGGCGGGCCTGACCAAATCTTACTTCCGCTTTGATCGGGAGCAATACAACCCGGCGCTGCCGGTGGCCGCCAACCTGTTCTTTGCTACCCCGCGTCAGGTCATCACCGACGGTCGAGAGCAACGTATCAGCGAATTCCTTAAACTGCTGCAAGAGCTTGGCATTGAGGAAAGCATTCTGCGCATGAGCCGGGAAGTTGTGGAGATGCTGAATCAGACATTTGGCGTGGATGGCACCGACCATCCCTTGTTCCAGCAGCTTGGCTTTGATGCGGATGACTTCACCCGCAATGTGGAACTTTTTGCCAAAAGCCGCGACGTACGGCTGGCCAATATGACCCAGGAAGAGCTGGAGCAAATGATTTCGCTGCCACTGCTGGTCTCCGCGGAACGTATCGGTGCGGGCTTTGGGGAAGACCTCAAGCGGAGCATTCTGGAATTGCGCCACGTTGAGGCGCAAAAACTGTCGGAATGGACAGCTGTGTACTTTGCCCCTCTGCGCGAAGACCGCTACGCCCCCGGCCTCACGGTTTTGGAAAACGCGATCTTTGGCAAGTTGGCCGCGTCCGCTGGCCCTCGTGCAGAGCAAATTCGCGATATTGTTGCTCAGACATTGGCGGAGGCAGGTATGAAACAAGAGGTGGCTGAGCTTCTGTTTGCCGTGCCCACCGGCATCGGCGGGGCGGGTTTGCCCTCTGCCTTTTCGGAACCGCTCGCCATTAGCCGTGCGGCAATCAAAAAGCCGGATGTGATGATCCTCAATCGGTGTCTGGCCAACTATGAGGAAGGCCAAGCCGCCGAAACCATCGCCAACCTGCGGGAGTTGCTGCCCAACACCACGTTCCTCTATCTCGAAGAGGAGTTTGAGGACGCCGACAGCTTTGACCAAGTGCTCGAGCTGGAACATGGTCGCCTGAAAGACAGCGGCGTGGCGGCGGTGGATGACTCCGACAATGCGGCCAGTGCTGACCTGCGCCGCAAAATGCGCGCCTTGACCTCCGCGGATATGTTTGCCGGCCTGTCTCGTCGGCAAATGCGTCTGCTGGCCTTTGGGGCGCAGTGGCACAGTGCCCCTGCCGGGGAGTATGTCTTCCACATGGGGGATGATCCCTCTGATGGCGCTTACCTGATCCTCGAAGGTGAGGCGGGTCTCGGCTATCGCACGCCAGATGGCGAAGCGCATGTGGTGGCCGAAGCCGGGGCAGGGACCTTGGTTGGGGAGCTGGCTTTGCTGCGCAAAGAGAAACGTGCGCTCGACATGTATGCCAAGACCGATCTGGAAATGCTGCGTTTGGGCGAAAGCGAGTTTATGGCCGTGGTCGAAAACGACGCCTCAACAGCCTTCCGCATTCTGCAAGCGGTGTCAGGCTACGTGGGGGCGCCCAAACAGAGCAATGACACCAAAGAAGACGCCTGATCGGTGAGGTCAGGCGCTTCGATTGTCTTTGTACCGGTCGCTGGCATGTCACGTGGACGCCGCGGGCTCATGTGAGGTGACGTTCCAGATATACCAGATAGGGATCAAGCTCCGGCGGGTTGGCGTTTTCGGGATAGCGCGGGATGTAGTCAAACCCAAGTCTCTCATACATCGCCAACATGGCGCGATTGCCTTTGACCGTGTCCGCATAAAGAGTGGTGCAGCCCATCTCTCTGGCCGCGTCGATCCGCATCTCAAATAACTTGCGTCCCAGTCCAAGACCCTGTGCTTCCGGACGCACAAACATTCGCTTCAGTTCCGCTGCATTGGGGCGCACTTTGCGCAAGACGCCGCAGCCAATCAATCTGCCTGCCTCGTCATGCGCCAGTAAGGTGCGCCCATCGGGCGGCAACAGCTCCTGCATATGGGTAAGCGTGTCCCGCGCAAGGTCGGCGGCAGACAGCTGCGGTCCCCCCGCATCCGATAGCTTGGACGCCATGATGGTGTAGTATTCCAGCATGAGCGTCTCAAAAGCATCTGGGTCGGGCAGGGCGGAGACAAATTCCGGTGTCACAGTCATGACGGGTCCGATGTGCAAGATATGGGGCTGCGCCAGCGTAGCGCTTTTAGGCGCAAGCGCCTAACGACTGCCCCCCCCCATCGTCCTCTGTCTTCACCGTTTGGAAAGGCCAGCTTTCCTGCCTTATCTGCCCACCTCTGCAATACAGCTGCGAAACAGACGTATTGCCGACGTTGTTTTTGGCGTGGTGAGGAGTCTTAAGGCGTGGTCACTTCCGGCTGTTGCGT
>NZ_CAJXIV010000140.1 GCF_913054185.1 uncultured Shimia sp. | reverse complement strand
CCATAGCCCATCTCGCCAAAGCTGACGTCAATCGGCAGTGGGAACTCAGGGCTGGCCACATTCACCGCAACATTGGTGACAGTGCCGTCGTAGGCCATGCCTTCGCTGTCCATATCGATCCCTACAACAGCCGGACCGCTGGTGTAGGCCATGGACCCAGGGGTGCCGTCTTCCACAAAGTTCACATTCATGGTGGAGGATTGCAGCGCATAGCTGCCTTCAATGGCAAAGCCGTCCGCAAAGAAAGCGGCGACATCTTCGCCGTAGTCACCACTTGGCACGCTGGCGGTGCCGTCCACTTCCAGACCTGCGCCGGTCACGGACATGTCAAAGTTCTCGCCGGAGTCCGGGTCCACGCCTTTGGCAATCAAAGACACATTGCCAATGCTGCCTTTTTGTACGCTGCTGATCACATCGCCAAACGTCGTCTGGGACCGGCCTGCGAGATCAGCAAAGGTTAGGGCAATGTCCATATCTGGGATGGTTTCGCCGTCCACAACAATGCTGTCCACAATCAGGTCCAGCTTGCTTGCCGCATACTCATAGATCATGGCTTCCGCTGTGCCGGAGACAATGTTTTTCATGTCGGCGGACGACATGGTCAGCGCAATTTCTACCGCCTCTTCATCGTCCACAAGTTTCACGAGGATCGGCGCGTTTTCGGGCACAACAACCCGCACGGTGCCGTCGCCGACATTCTCAAATGCCAGGGTGCCCATGTCGATTGCGACGGTGGCATCTTCTTCCGGAATGTCCATCGACATCGCCAGCCCGTTCACGGTCAGAACATCGCCCTCGGTGCTTTCGGTGGCCGAAATCTCGTAGCCAAAACCGGTCATCGAGTCGCGCCAATTGCTCCAAACCTCGTCTGCAGTTACGTCTGCCCAAGCGGCTTGGGCGCAAAAAACCGTGGCCAAAGCCGTGGTTGTGAAAATGCGGGGTGCTGAAATCTGCATCAACTTATCTACCTTTTCAAAGCCTTCCCCTTAAGACTGGGTCTTCACTGAGGCAGGGTCAAGGGTCAAACACATGGGTTTTTCACCCTGGGGTAGACGCCTCGCCACGATCGCCTTACTTCAAGGGAAATCAAACATTCCAAGTGGTTGCTTTTGGAGCGCGTCGGCGAAAATCAGCCTCTCGGCAGTGAACCCGGCCCTTTGTGCAAAGTGAGACAGACATGATTGAGTTGATCAAAGATGACGGCGGCCTGTGGGTGGTGACCATCAACCGGCCTGAGAAAGCCAATTCCCTGACCGAAGCGATGCTGACGGACTTGGCAGAAATCGCGGAAACTGCCCAGGAGGCGCGGTGTCTGATCTTCACCGGGACGGGGAAAGTGTTTTCCGCGGGTGCCGATCTGGACGAAGCCCGTGCGGGTCTGGCAACAAGTTCCGTTTGGGAACGTCTCTCTGGTGCGGTGGCGGCTTTGCCCGGTCTGACCATCGCCGCGCTTAATGGCACGTTGGCGGGGGGCGCAAACGGTATGGCACTGGCCTGTGACATCCGCATTGCCGCGCCTCATGCGAAGTTTTTCTACCCGGTGATGAAGCTGGGCTATCTGCCGCAACCCTCCGATCCGGCCCGGCTCGCCGCTTTGGTAGGTCCAGCCCGCGCCAAACTGATGTTGATGGGGGGGCAGAAACTCAACTCGGAGGAGGCGCTCACCTACGGATTGATCGAGCGCATAGTGCCTGCCGAAGATGTGCTCACTGTCGCGCGGGAGATTGCAGCGGACACACTCGCCGCCAAACCGGAGATCGCGTCAGGCATCAAGAAGATGTGTTTGTGACGCTTAACGTTTCCGCCGCCCGCCCGGTGTTTTGGAATGAAACCCCGGCGGGCGCTTACTGACCCAGGGAATGACCTTCGCCAGGCTCGCATGGCTCTGCAGCCTCTCAACCGAATTGCAGACATGTGCCAACGCGGTTTCCGTCAACGTTGCGTGGATTTCATTGTGGCAGATCTGGTGTCGCAGCACCGTTGGCCCAACTTTACCGCCGCGCAATCGCGGGATCAGGTGGTGTTTGGATTGTCGCGCCTCAGGCGGGATAGGCCGACGACACAGCGGACAAATGGGGTCTTTCTCCTCGGATGGTGCCGCATTCACCTCGTTTTTCCCCCTGTTTTTGATTGAGTTACGCAAGCCCACAAGGCAAGAGGTTATCCCAAACCTCAAAGACAGCAAGCGGACATATCATGGACGGCACAGCCTTTCTCAACACAGCTCTCGAACATGTTGACCGTCTGTGGGGCATTGCCCAAGGCTGGCTGCTCAGCCCCGCCGCCTGGTCGCAATTTGGCCTGCTGCTCGTGGCGTATCTTGCCGCGCTTTATGTCAGCCGCAAATTGCACCCGTTGTTGGACCGCTGGCTGACACCACCGGATGGTCAGGACACATACATCGCCCGCGCCCGACGGTTTGTATCGATGTTCCTGCCGCTTCTGCTGCCGCTTTTGGCCTATGTTTTCATTGGCGTTGGTGAAAACGTCACCCGCTCGCTGTTTGGCTCCGGCGCGGTGATTGCCTTTGGCAAACGCGTATTCTTGTTCCTAGCCGTGCGCATTCTGGTCAAAGAAATCATTGCTGATCCGGTGATGAAAGTGCTGGGTCGCTACCTGCTTGTGCCCATCGCCGGCCTTTACGCGCTGGGCATTCTGGATGAGGTCATGGCTTATCTGGACACAACCGTTGTGCCTCTGGGCAACCTCTCGTTCTCCGTGCTGTTTGCCATCCGCTTCATCGTTGTGGCCAGCGCGATCTTCTGGCTTGGCCGTTGGTCCAATGAGCAATCCAGTCAATTCATCAAGAAACAGGACGAGATGCGCCCGGCCATGCGCGAGCTCATCGCCAAAACGCTGGAAATTGGCATCTTTGGTGTCGCCTTCCTTCTGGTGATGAACATCATGGGCATCAATCTCACGTCGCTCGCCGTGCTCACCGGTGTGATTGGTGTGGGTCTTGGTTTTGGCCTGCAAAAAATTGCCTCCAACTTCATCTCGGGCGTGATCCTGCTGCTCGAAGGCCAAGCCACCGTTGGCGACTATGTCGAACTGGATGGCGGAGAAGCCGGCACGATCATCAAAATGACCGCCCGCGCCACCATTCTGGAAACTTATGATGGCCGCTGGATTGTGGTGCCCAACGAAGATTTTATCACCACGCGTGTGGTGAACTATTCTGACTCTGGCTCCGCCAACCGCTACGAAGCCCCGTTTTCCGTCAGCTACGACACCGACATCAACAAAGTACCGGACATCATTGAGACTGCCGTGGCCAAACACCCCGGCGTGCTCAACGACCCGTTCCCACCAGATTGCGAGCTGCGCGGCTTTGGCGACAATGGTGTGGATTTTGCCGTGGAGTTCTGGGTTGAAGGCATTGACGATGGCCGCAACAAATTCACCTCTGATGTGCTCTTCCTGATCTGGAACGCGCTCAAAGACGAAGGCATCACCATTCCATATCCACAGCGTGTGGTGGAACTCAAAACCCCGCTGCCCGTATCGTTGCCTACCCCGTGACGGATGCGCTGATCATAGGGGCTGGCCCGGCCGGTCTCATGGCCGCAGATGTGATCTCCGCCGCAGGGTATTCTGTTGTGGTGGCCGAGGCCAAACCCTCCGTGGCGCGCAAACTTCTGATGGCGGGTAAATCCGGCCTCAACCTGACCAAAGACGAACCGTTTGAGACTTTTCTGACCCACTATCACGAGGCCACATCCACCCTGCGCCCCATGCTGGAGGCCTTTGGCCCAAAGGCAGTCACCGCCTGGGCCGAAGACTTGGGGCAAGAGATGTTCACCGGCTCCTCAGGCCGTGTCTTTCCAAAAGCTATGAAAGCTTCGCCGCTGTTGCGTGCTTGGCTGACGCGCCTGTCAGACCAAGGCGTCGACATCCGCACCCGCTGGCGCTGGACCGGCGGTAGCTACAGCTTTGACACGCCTGATGGCCCCCAAAAGGTCACCCCCAAGACCTGCGTGCTGGCCTGTGGCGGCGCCAGCTGGGCGCGGCTTGGGTCTGATGGCTCGTGGGTAGAGCGGCTCAAGGCCCCAATTGCGCCGTTTCAACCCGCCAACATGGGCTTTGAAGTGGACTGGTCCCCCCATATGGCCCGCCACTTTGGCACGCCGATCAAAAACGTGACCCTCACGGCGGGTGATACCTCCTTGCGGGCGGAGTTTGTGATTTCTGAACGCGGTCTGGAAGGCGGCGGCATCTATGGCGTCTCTCGGCCCATGCGCGAAGGCGCACCGCTTACTCTCGACTTACTTCCAAACATGACACTCGAAGACATCCGCACGCGCTTGTCCCGGCCCAAAGGCAAAATGAGTCGCGCCAACTTCCTGCGCAAGGCCCTCAAGCTGTCGCCGGAAAAACAGGCGCTGCTGATGGAGTTTGGTCAACCTCTCCCTGACGACCTCGCGCCGCTCGTCAAAGCTTTGCCAGTCTCACATGCTGGCCCACGTCCGATGGAAGAGGCGATCAGCACCGCAGGCGGCCTACGCCTCGACGCTCTCGATGAAAACCTCATGCTCAAGGCCACTCCCGGCACCTTTGCGGCCGGCGAAATGCTTGATTGGGAAGCCCCCACCGGCGGCTATCTCCTCACCGCCTGCCTCGCCACGGGCCGCTGGGCTGGCCTCGGCGCCGCCACCTGGCTGTCGCGCCACCCATAGCTTTCTCTTTCCCCAAATACCTCAGGGTGAATTGGCCCCAGGCCAAGAGGGGCTGGCCCCTCACGTTTTCTTTGGCAGCAGCCTTTGAAACGCCTCTCGACCACGCGTAACCTTGATGTAGCCCAACAACTCTTCATTGTCGGTGGGGAAGCCCTCAAACTTCGCCCAGGTGGCGCAGTGGGTCAGGAGGATATCCGGCACGGTGATCTCTTCGCCCATCAAATAGGTCCCTTGCCGGCGGCGCAGCACGTTTTTCAGGCCACGACTGTACTCCCACATCAGGGTCTCCTTCACCGCAGGCACCTTGCGTTCCTCCGGCAGAATGAAGTTGTGACGGCTTGCGGTCCACAATCCAGCTTCCATTTCATCCAGGATCTGCTGCGTGAAACTGTCCTGATGCGCCCGCTCAATGGTGCCAGCCGGGTAGGTCAGTTTGCCGTGTTTGTCCGCCAGATAGGTCAGGATCGCGGTGCTGTCGATGATCGCCGCGTCGCCGTCTTTTAGGATCGGGATTTTTCCTGAGGGGTTCAGCGCGCTCACCACCTCGGAATGCGGCTTTTCTGGCGACAGTTTGTATGGCTGCCCCAACTCTTCCAGCATCCAAACCACGCGAAACGCGCGGCTGGTGGGGCTTCCGATCACTTCATACATGGCATTCTCCCTGCTTTCGGAAGGAAGCCTGCCCGCCCTCATGGTGTGAAACAAGCGCCACATTGGTTTGTGACGCCTCGTCGCGCTTTATCGTCCGCGCTGGCCTAACATGGCCAAACGCAAAAACAACCGCTCCACCAGCGCCATTTCCGGCGCGCGTTGTCCCGCGGAACGCAGCTGCAAATCGGTGTCGGTCAAACCGGTCAACGCCTGTTCCAGCTTTGGCGCGCCCCAGCTAGACGCCTGCCGCACCATGCGGTCTCGACGTGGGCCAAAAATTGGCGGTCGCATGCGGGCAATGCCCGCTGCTGCCCCACCGGGGTCCGCCGCCGCACCATAAAGCGCCCGGAAATGTCGGGTTGCCGAAATAAGCAGCAACACAGGGTTCACCCCCTGCGCCTGCAATTTGCGCAGCACGGGTCCAATCTCCCGCGCACGGCCTTCGGCCACGATGTTCAAAATGTCATCCAGCGCCGCCTCGGTGGACACCGGCGCACAGGCCGCCACATCTTCAGACGTCACTGGCAGGTCGTCTTTGAATTTATAGAGCGCTAGCTTCTCGCAAGTCTGACGGAAATCCCCCGGGTCCAACTCGCGCGCCAGATTGAACAGGTCGGTCATTGCCTCATGCTCAACATTGCCCAGCCCGGCGGCCTTCAGATCGGCTTCAATCTCTTCACGACTCGGCGGATCATTGTAGATCCCCACGGCATAGGCGTTGCGATGGGTCTCAAACGCCTTGCGCATCTTGGAACTGGCCTTGAGCTGCCCCGCAGTCACAACAATCTGCGCATCGCCCTCGGCCCAATCTTCCAGCGCGCTCAGGATCGCTGGCGCCCCGGCATCGGTCGCGCCTTCGACAAACACCACGCGGGGTCCGGGGAAAAAGCTCACCTCCTTGATGGCATCAAGCACGGCGGCTTTGTCTTTGCGCAAATCTGCACCGGGAATGCGCGTCAGCCGCATTTCCTCTTCGCCTTGCGGGCCGATCAAGGCCGCAATCACCTCTTGGCGCTTCAACGCCACGCGCATCGCATCCGGCCCGTAAATCAACAGGCCCGTGCGATCCGGTTCCGGCTTGGCAAAATAGCGATTGGCGTCCCGTGCAGATAACTTCATGCCGCCTCAGACACAGCATAGGCTTGCAGATCCACCACAATACGATCCGCCAAAATCACCATCAGGCGATCATAGGCATCGTCCTTAGCGGCCAGTTCCGACACGGTGCTACCGCTGGCAGAATAGCTGGTGAAACTCGACACTTTGCCGGTGGTGCGCACCTCTTTGTCGTCCATCCCACGCAGCGCATAGGTCACCGATCCAATCACATCAAACCGGTTGGTCACCTGGGCAGAGGTCCGTCCGACGCCACGCTCATCCAGATGCAACGCCAACGACAGGCCATAGTCCGGCGCACTGCCCGGCTGGCCTAAGCGGTTCTCCAATTCCCGCACCAAAACGTAGCTCTCATTGGCCTTGGGCTCATCCACAAGGATGTTGTTGAGCAGCTTGGAGGCTGCCCCGTCCGTGCCATAGACCGGCTCAAATCCGCAGCCGCTAAGGGAGGTGCCCCCCAGTGCGGCTGCAGACATCATAAAGAAACGGCGGTTAAACGACGACATTCACAATCCGACCGGGGACAACAATCATCTTTTTGGGCTGGGCCCCATCCAGCGCACGCTGAACAGCTTCATGCGCCAGCGCCAGCTTTTCAACCTCTTCTTTTGGCATGTCTTTGGCCACGGTGAT
>NZ_CAJXIV010000139.1 GCF_913054185.1 uncultured Shimia sp. | reverse complement strand
TCATACGCGAAGGCACACCCAGTGGGTTCAGACAGAAGTCAACTGGCGTACCGTCCGCGAGGAACGGCATGTCTTCCATAGGTACAACCTTGGAGATAACACCTTTGTTCCCGTGACGACCGGCCATTTTATCACCCGGCTGAAGCTTTCGCTTCACGGCGATGAAGACTTTAACCATCTTCATCACACCTGGTGGCAGATCGTCGCCACGACGGACTTTCTCAACTTTGTCCTCAAAACGGTGCTCAAGCGCACGTTTCTGGATCTCGTACTGCTCGTTCAGGGCCTCAACAACCTGCGCATCAGCTTCTTCTGCCAATGCCAGCTGCCACCACTGACCGCGGCTCATCGACGCCAGCAACTCTTCGGAGATCTCAGAGTTGGCTTTCACGCCTTTAGGGCCTTTCACGGCCACTTTGCCAAGCACCATGCCTTTGAGACGGGCGTAGATGTTGCGGTCCAGGATCGCCAGTTCGTCATCGCGGTCACGCGCCAGACGTTCGATCTCTTCACGCTCGATCTGCAGCGCACGTTCGTCTTTTTCCACACCGTGGCGGTTAAAGACGCGTACTTCCACAACCGTACCAAAGTCACCCGGCTTCACACGCAACGAGGTGTCACGTACGTCAGAGGCTTTCTCACCAAAGATGGCGCGCAGAAGCTTTTCTTCCGGCGTCATTGGGCTTTCGCCTTTTGGTGTGATCTTACCTACCAGAATGTCGCCCGGCTCCACGTCCGCACCGATGTACACGATGCCAGCCTCGTCGAGGTTGCGCAGCGCTTCTTCACCGACGTTTGGAATGTCGCGGGTGATTTCTTCTGGACCAAGCTTGGTGTCACGTGCGGCAACTTCGAATTCTTCGATGTGAACCGAAGTAAACACGTCGTCACGCGCGATGCGCTCGGAGATCAGGATGGAGTCTTCGTAGTTGTAGCCGTTCCAAGGCATAAACGCGACAACCACGTTTTTACCCAGAGCCAATTCACCAATGTCGGTCGACGGGCCATCTGCGATAACTTCGGCTTTGGACACTGTGTCACCCACCTTCACCAGCGGACGCTGGTTGATGCAGGTGTTTTGGTTGGAGCGCTGGAATTTGCGCAGACGGTAGATGTCCACACCCGCGTCGCCCAGTTCCAGATCAGAGGTCGCACGCACAACGATACGCTGCGCGTCCACTTGGTCGATGATGCCTGCGCGTTTGGCCTGAATGGCCGCGCCGGAGTCGATCGCCACTTTTTCCTCAATGCCGGTACCAACCAGCGGCGCTTCTGCGCGCAGCAAGGGAACCGCCTGACGTTGCATGTTCGAGCCCATCAAGGCCCGGTTCGCATCGTCGTTTTCGAGGAACGGAATGAGCGAGGCCGCAACCGATACCAGCTGTTTTGGGCTGACGTCGATCAGGTCCACGTTTTCTGAAGCGGCCAGCGTGTATTCGCCAGACTGACGGGTGTTCACAAACTCATTTACGAACTTGCCGTTTTCGTCGAGCGAGGCGTTGGCCTGCGCCACAGTGTGACGCTGCTCTTCGGTCGCGGACATGTAGTTCACCTCATCGGTGACCACGCCGTTCTCAACCTTGCGATACGGTGTTTCGATGAAGCCGTATTTGTTCACGCGGGCAAAGGTGGCCAGCGAGTTGATCAGACCAATGTTTGGCCCTTCCGGCGTTTCAATCGGGCACATACGACCATAGTGGGTCGCGTGCACGTCGCGCACTTCAAAGCCGGCACGCTCACGGGTCAGACCACCTGGTCCAAGCGCGGAGAGACGACGCTTGTGCGTCACTTCAGACAGCGGGTTGGTTTGGTCCATGAACTGCGACAGCTGCGAAGAGCCGAAGAATTCACGTACCGCAGCAGCCGCTGGTTTTGCGTTGATCAGATCCTGCGGCATGACCGTGTCGATCTCAACAGAGCTCATACGCTCTTTGATCGCACGCTCCATACGCAGCAGACCCACACGGTACTGGTTTTCCATCAGTTCGCCAACGGAGCGCACACGACGGTTGCCGAGGTGGTCGATGTCGTCGATGTCGCCCTTGCCGTCACGCAGTTCCACCAGCGCTTTGATGCAGGACACGATGTCCTCTTTGCGCAGGGTGCGCAGGGTGTCAGGTGCATCCAAAGCCAGACGCATGTTCATCTTCACACGGCCAACCGCAGACAGGTCGTAACGCTCAGAATCAAAGAACAATGTGTCAAACAGGTTGGACGCAGCATCAACGGTGGGTGGCTCACCCGGACGCATCACACGGTAGATGTCCATAAGCGCGGTGTCGCGGCCCATGTTCTTGTCTGCCGCCATGGTGTTGCGCATGTAAGGGCCAACATTGACGTTGTCGATGTCCAGAACCGGGATGTCGGTGAAGCCGGCATCAACCAGATCTTTCACGGTACCGCCGATCAAGTCGCCGTCTTTGTCATACTCCAGTGTCAGCTCATCGCCAGCTTCCACATAGATCGCACCGGTTTCCTCGTTGATGAGGTCCTGGGAGACGAACTTGCCAACGATGTGCTCAAACGGCACCAGCAGATCGGTGATCTTGCCGTCGTCGATGATCTTCTTTACGGCACGTGGTGTGATTTTCTTGCCAGCTTCGGCAATCACTTCGCCGGTGGCGGCGTCGATCAGATCCTGTGTTGGACGGGTGCCGCGTACGCGCTCTGGGAAGAACTTGGTGACCCAACCTTTGCTCTTGTCCAGCTTGAAGTTCACGGTGTCGTAGTAGGCATCCATGATGGCTTCCTGGTCCAGACCCAATGCATACAGCAGGGTGGTCACAGGTAGCTTACGACGGCGGTCGATACGTGCGTATACGATGTCTTTGGCGTCAAACTCAAAGTCCAACCAGCTGCCGCGATATGGGATGATGCGGCAGGCAAACAACAGTTTGCCGGAGGAGTGGGTTTTGCCTTTGTCGTGGTCAAAGAACACGCCAGGGGAGCGGTGCATCTGAGACACGATCACACGCTCGGTGCCGTTCACAACAAACGTACCGTTCTGCGTCATCAGAGGCATGTCGCCCATGAAGACGTCTTGCTCTTTGATGTCTTTGACCGACTTGGCGCCAGTGTCTTCGTCCACATCAAATACGATCAGACGCAGAGTGACCTTGAGCGGCGCGCTGTAGGTCATGTCGCGCTGCTGACATTCCTCAACGTCGTACTTCGGCTTTTCCAGCTCGTAGTTGACGAATTCCAGCACAGAGGTTTCGTTGAAATCCTTGATCGGGAAAACCGATTGGAACACGCCTTTGATACCCTCACCATCGGTGGGGATTTCAAGATCGCCAGATTTCAAGAACAGATCATAAGAAGATTTCTGAACCTCAATCAGGTTCGGCATCTCTAGAACTTCACGGATTTTACCGTAGTATTTACGTAGACGTTTCTGGCCAAGGAAGCTTTGAGCCATGGTCAATGTCACCTTTCGATTCATCATCAACAACATACCGTCGGGCCCCGGCACGTCGCGTCAGTGACGGCGTGGATCAGATCCATTCTCGACCCCGTCCCACCGGGGTCTCTCGATCAAAATCCTGCCTTGGAAAACCTCTTGCTGCGCACCTTGCGCCACCCAAGAGGCTTACCAAGCCGGGGTTTTTACCTGTATTTCAAGGTCTTATATTGATTGTGTCGTCTTTTGAAAGTGTGGGGTGTGACCCCAGAACAGCGCCGCCTTATCCAATAAATCCGCAAAGGACAAAAGCGGCCCCGAATCGCTCGAAACCGCAAGAGATTACCGAATATTGAATCAAGCGTGTCTTTGCAACCCCTTAGGGCTTGACAATCGCCTAATCAGCCAACGCCTCTTTCGGAGGCCGGCGCCTTGGTCGGGCACGGTTCTATTTGCGCCGCCGAGGAATTTTCACAATACTCCACCACAAAACAAGCAACAACAAGAGACCACATTTAAGATGACAGTCATTATTGCTGGCGGCGGCATCGCCGGATTAACCATGGGCCTGACGCTACATGAAATCGGCGTGCCGTTTCATATTCTGGAAAGTGTCACCGACCCCAAACCCCTTGGCGTTGGCATAAACCTGCAACCGCCCTGCGTGCGCGAGCTGTTTGCGCTTGGCCTTGAGGACATGCTGGAACAGGTCGGCGTAAAAACCCGCGACTACGGGTTTTATACCAAAACAGGTGTGGAAATCTGGACCGAGCCGCGCGGCCGTCATGCTGGTTACAACTGGCCGCAATATTCGGTACACCGGGGGGAGCTGCAAATGGGTCTGCTCAACGCACTGATCCAGCGCTGCGGCGCAGACAGCATTTCCTTTGGCTGTCGTGTGACAGGCTACACCACCACTGAGACTGGCGTGACTGCGACTTACCAGCAAGGCGCTGCAACCAAATCCCTCTCCGGCACCCTGCTGGTCGCGGCCGACGGCGTGCATTCCGCCATTCGAGCGCAAATGTATCCAAGTGAAGGGGCACCTGTCTGGGGCGGCGCAATTATGTGGCGTGGCACAACTACAGCCCCCGCCTTTTTGAGCGGCACCTCCATGATCTTGGCTGGTAATGACACCCAGCGCTTTGTGACTTACCCGATCTCCGCGCCAGATCCAGAAACCGGCGACACATTGATCAATTGGATTGCGGAGGCCACGGTTGATCCAAATGCGCGGGTCGAAAAGGAAGACTGGAACCGCAAAGTCGATGCCAGCCGATTTGCCGGTGACTTTGCCAATTGGAATTTTGGCTGGATCAACATTCCGGACCTGATTGCCAACGCCAACGAGGTATTTGAGTACCCGATGGTGGATCGCGAACCTGTCGACAGTTGGACCGACGGCGTGGTCACCTTAATCGGCGACGCCGCCCATGCCACCTACCCGGTTGGCTCCAGCGGAGCGAGCCAGGCCATCATTGACGCCCGCCTGCTCGGCGCAGCGATCAAGGAAAATGGCACAGGTCACACCGCCGCCAAGGTCTATGAAGATCAAGTGCGCCCGATGGCAAACGCCATCACGCTGGCCAATCGCGGCAATGGTGGCCCGGACGCGATTATGCAAATGGCCGAAGACCGCTGCACTGGCGACTTTGCTCGCCTGGATGACGTGCTACCCATGCAAGAGCGTCGTGATCATGCCGAAAGCTTCAAGAAGCTGGCGCGGATTCGGGTCGAAGACACCAACACGCAGGCGCCGTTCATCGCGTAACGCCCTGCCTAATACCCCGCAGGCGCCCCGAGAAGGACGCCTGCCCCACAGTGGAAATGTGCGAAGACCCATTCCCCTTGCATCCGCGCAGTCTCCCGCCACTTCTCGCCCGCATTCGTGCGCACACTAGACCGAGTGCGCTGTTTTCGTGCAGGCTCAGTTTGGTTGGTATTGGCAGATCACATTTGGGAGCCCGCATTTTGTTTTTAACCTCGTCCCTACGCAATGTTGGCCTATCCGCGCTGGTCGTCGCAACACTCTCCGCACCGCTCGCGGCTGCCAATTCTTCAACGGACATTCCGAAATGGCTCAACAAACACGTGGGCACAGATGACGGTAAAATCGCCCCTGTGGTGCTGCAGCGCGCCCGCGCCCTGTATCAGGAAAAGCGGCGCACTGGGGGCATCAAAAACGACTGCTACTTTGCCATGGATGCAACGCGCCCCAGTACGGCGTCAAACGGCAGCGCCCTGCCCCGGTTTTACGTAATCTGCGAGAAAGCCAAGACATTCAAAGCCGTGTCCTCCGGCTATGGCAATGGCCGCAAGTTGGCCAAAGCGAATTTTTCCAACGGCCGGCAATGCGCCCGCAACTTCAGCAACGCCGAAGGCTCCAAACTCACCTCAGGTGGCGCCTATGTCACCGCCGAGTCCCGCACATCCTTTAAGGGGTACTACCAAAGCGGATCCGGCAAAAAACCCTTCCTGCGCACCTTCCTGCTGTTTGACGGCGAGGGCGAAACCAGCAACGCCCGCGAGCGCGCCATCGGCGGGCACCGCGCCATGTTTTTGCGGTGGCAATGTCGCATGGAAAAACCGCAGAGCACCCATGCAGATGCCGACGGCTTTGTGCCGTTTGGCAAACTTGTAGAGTACACCTCCGGGCGCAGTAATGGTTGCACAACCTGGTCCAAACCCGCGACCCAGGACATCCTCAAGATTGCCGACGGCAACCCAACGACGCTCTACATCTACCCATCCTCAAAAGACATCAACGCTGTGGCCAAGGCAATCCAGCGCGGAAAATCGCCACAGCAGGCGGGGCACTATTGGAATGCGGGCTGCCTCAAAACCATCGGCGTCCCGAAGTTCTGGCCCAAGAAGACCCTGCAGCCGATCATCAACGAATGGCGGGACTCGCTGCCAAAACAGCCGCCGCTTGAGCTGCCGCTTTGCAAGTAGAAGTGCAAAAACCGAAGTCGGCGGATGTCACGGCTTCCACCGCACGATTTTCAGCTTATCGCTAATCATTTCAAATTTCACCTTTAAGGAGTATTGCAACCACGATTTCGCCCCAGTTGCGCGTCACTTTTACGGGAACGCGACGAAGGAGGCGATCACATGGCCCAAACGGACTACATTCGCAAAGCGCAAATCAAAAGCCTTACGACCAATGACACTCGCCAGCCTCCTGTAGAGCCCGTGCGCGCTCGCAAAAAATCAGAAAAGGTGTATCTGGCCCTCGAGCACCTCGAACGCATAGGCATCACAGGATCTCAAGCCTACGGTCCTCTGGCAAAAACACTTCTAGCAATTGGCCTCCCAACCAAGCCGATGTACTTTCGAAGCATGATTGGCATGTTTATTTGGACGTGGCTCATCCTAAGCGTCAATCTGATTGGAACAGCCTGGATTTGCCTATCCATCAAAGTGGTGCCAGGACCGGTTGCCACATTGATTGAAGCCGGACCGGGATTCTTTGTTGTTCTGGTGTCCGTGCTTTCGCTGGCAGGCAGCATAATGTTCAAACTGCCCTCTTGGCAGGGCCGACTTCCTCACTGGAAAGACCTGTAAGAGCAAGCCGACAATTTCTTTTACTACGAAGTGCCCAAACCACACATAGCTTATTCCCAAACAAAAACAGGCGCCCCCAAAGGGACGCCTGCAATAACTCGACGGTAAGTCGAATTACTTAACTTCGACTTCCGCGCCAGCTGCTTCCAGCTTGCCCTTAACGTCTTCAGCTTCGTCTTTCGACACGCCTTCTTTGATCTTGCCGCCAGCTT
>NZ_CAJXIV010000138.1 GCF_913054185.1 uncultured Shimia sp. | reverse complement strand
GCTTCTTTCCAAGCTTTCATATCCTGCAACTCACGGCGCAGATCGCGGTTCTGTTCGACAATGCGGGTGTAGCTTTGGAAGTTGCGCAGCATGTTGATCGCGCCGGTGACGGGCGCCATGGCCCAGTCAAAATTTGGCACCACAGTATCGGTGATCTGGGCGCGGAAGCGTTCGACGCGCGGGCTGTCGATGCGCCAAATCAGGAAGACGCCCAACAGCAGCAGGATCAGCACACCCAGAAGCAGCCGCCGAAGCGGTGCCGAAAAATCTTCGCTCTGGGTGCGATCTTTGGCCAAGGTGCCTCCGGATCAGAGATGGTGGGCGTTATGCTACACCGCCGGAGGGCTGACGCCAAACCGGCGCTGAGAGGCCGGGTTAGCTGTCGTAGTCAATCGCGTGGCGCAGTTGTTTTTCATACTCCAGAGCTTTGCCGGTGCCCATAGCCACGCAGTTCAAGCTTTCGTCAGCAATCGAGACGGCCAGACCGGTTTGCTCGCGCAGAGCCAGATCCAATTCACCCAGCAGGGCGCCGCCGCCGGTGAGCATGACACCACGGTCAACAATGTCGGCGGCCAAATCCGGAGGCGTGGCTTCCAACGCGGTCATGACGGCTTCGCAGATTTGCTGAACCGGTTCTGCCAAAGCTTCGGCGACTTGCGCCTGAGAGATTTCGGTTTCTTTGGGCACACCGTTCAGCAGGTCGCGGCCACGGATCATCATGGATGTGCCACGACCGTCGTCCGGCATACGTGCGGTGCCAATGGAGGTCTTGATGCGTTCAGCCGTGGCTTCACCCACCAAGAGGTTCTGTTGACGGCGTAGGTAGTTGATAACCGCTTCGTCCATACGGTCACCGCCAACACGCACGGAACGTGCATATACGATGTCGCCAAGAGACAGAACGGCGACTTCGGTGGTGCCGCCGCCGATGTCGACAACCATGTTGCCGGTGGGATCGGTGATTGGCATGCCCGCACCAATGGCGGCTGCAATTGGCTCTGCCACAAGGCCTGCGCGGCGCGCGCCAGCGGACAGTACAGATTGGCGGATCGCGCGTTTTTCTACGGGGGTGGCGCCATGGGGCACGCACACGATGATTTTTGGTTTGGAGAAGGTGGAGCGTTTGTGCACCTTGCGGATGAAGTGTTTGATCATTTCTTCCGCAGTGTCAAAGTCGGCAATCACACCGTCGCGCATGGGACGGATGGCCTCGATACTGCCTGGCGTGCGGCCCAGCATGAGCTTGGCATCTTCGCCCACGGCGAGCACTTTCTTCACGCCATCTTTGACGTGGTAGGCCACCACAGAAGGTTCGCTGAGAATAATACCTTTACCCTTTACGTAGACCAGCGTGTTTGCGGTCCCTAGGTCGATAGCCATGTCGGATGTAAACAGGCTGCCCAATTTTCCCAGCATAAGATTTTGTTCCCCCAAAAATTCCCAAAGCCCGCGACTCTCTCGAGTCCGAGCGGTCTTCTTATAGGAAGACATAGGCGGTTGTTAAAGACCTGTGATAAATCAAAGGCGACATTCCGCCGCGAGGGGTGGCCAAAGCTTGGCCACCCACAAGGACTTGCGCTTTTAGAAGGCAAATTTCAGCATACCAACAACCCCTTCGTCGTCGCCATCACGCCCGTGATAACGCATGTCAAACGAGATGGTGTCGGTGAAGGCGTATTCGGCGCCAACATCCCAATAATACTCGCTGGTCGCGCCGTCATCGACTCCGTAGCGGGCGGAGGTGCGCCAGCGGTCGCCTATGTCGTAGCCAACCTGCGCATAGCGGTTGTAATTCTTGTTGGACCAATCGTAGGCGGCGTAGCCTTTGACATACATGGCGTTGTCAAACGCATAGGTCAGACCCACGGCGGCTTCGCTCCTGTCGTAGCCGGTGTCGTCGTAAGACTTACGCACCAAACCAAGGTCATAAGAAAGGTTATTGCCCACGTTGGAGCGGTACCCTGTGTAAAGGTCGTATTGCCATTTGTCGTCTGTACCGATGTCGACGTTGGAGCCCCATGCTCCAAAATAAAACCCACTGTTTTCCACTTCGACCCAAGGTTGGATCGCAAAGCCATCGGACTTTGAAACACCAGAGTCGATGTAGTCGGACGTCATGTCCGCGCCGTATGACCAGTTCCAGCCTTGTGCGGCGGCGCTGGTGGCAAAGGCAAAGGGAGCACAAAGCGCAGCGGCGCAAAGGGATGTGCGATAGTTCATGGGTCGTTCCTCTCATGCGTGAGTGGTGTTTTTGTTTTTTGCGAGACTTGCCTGTCTCGAGACGCATGTGGCGGTCGCGACCAAGGTATTGAAGACGGGCGCAAAAAGCCGCTTAGGTTTGGGCGGGAAGTTGCAAAAAACAGGGGTTTTGATGCGCCAAAAACTGCCGTCTGGGCTTTGGCGCTCAGGCAGGCTATTGAAAGCCCATGCTGAGTTACCAACACATCTACCACGCCGGCAATTTGGCCGATGTCCAGAAACACGCGCTTTTGGCGGTGATGCTGGACTATATGGGGCAAAAGCCCAAGCCGATGAGCTATTTGGAGACCCATGCGGCGCGTGGCGTGTATCAGCTTGATGACGCCGCAGCAGTGAAAACCGGTGAAGCGGACGCAGGCATTGGCAAAGTCGAAGAATGGTTTGCCCCGGATCATCCCTACATGCGGGCGCTATCTGCTGTCCGGGACCGGCATGGTGCGGCTGCTTATCCGGGCTCGCCTGCAATCGCGCAGGCGCTGTTGCGGGCAGAAGACAGCATGCAGCTGTGTGAACTGCATCCACAAGAGGTGTCGGCTCTGCGGCAGACAATGCGCGGCAGTGGGGCGAAGGTGCATCAGAAAGACGGGTTTGAGACCGTGATGGGGATGTGCCCGCCCACACCACGGCGTGGGGTGCTGCTGATTGATCCAAGTTATGAGATCAAAAGCGACTACAAAACCTTGCCGGGCTGGATCGCCAACCTGCACCGTAAATGGAACGTTGGTGTGATCGCATTGTGGTATCCGATATTGCGCGATGGCGCCCATGAGCCGATGTTGGACGCGCTTGAGGACAAGGGCTTTCCGAAGGTCTTGCGGCATGAGGTGGAATTCCCCCCTGCACGAGAGGGTCATCGTATGATAGGATCGGGTATGTTCATCATCAATGCGCCTTATGGGCTTGAAGCGGAGGCGCAGGACCTGACCGAGAGGTTTGTGAGCCTCTGACCTCGTCAATGCACCACGCTTGACGGCATGGTTTCACTTTCGCCTGAGTTGCGTTTCATATTGTGAAATCCACAATTTTATAAATGAATTCAATTGACACACCCTTGTAGGTTGCGCACATTTTCGGCGTGGTGCCTGAGGGCTTTTGGTCGCCATGTTTTCAGCAAAGACTGCTTTCAGGTGTGCATTTTTTTAGGGAGTTTTGTTATGGGTCTGAACCCAATGAGAACTGTCCGTCAGATTTCAGCGGTGTCCGTTGTGCTGGCGACAGTTGCGACCGCTGCGGCGGCGCAAGATAAACCCAACATTCTTGTGATTTGGGGGGACGATGTTGGGCAATCCAACATCTCTGCCTACACCATGGGTATGATGGGGTACCAAACGCCAAACATCGACCGTGTGGCACAAGAGGGCATGATTTTCACCGACTACTATGGTGAGCAGTCCTGTACTGCGGGCCGCTCGTCCTACATCATGGGCCAGTCTGTGTTCCGCACAGGCCTGTCCAAAGTTGGGATGCCTGGTGCCAAAGAAGGCATGCAAGTGGAAGACCCAACCATCGCTGGTCTGCTGAAAGCAGAAGGCTATGTGACGGGGCAGTTTGGCAAAAACCACTTGGGTGACCTCGATGAGATGCTGCCAACCAACCACGGGTTTGATGAGTTTTTTGGCAACCTGTACCATTTGAATGCGGAAGAAGAGCCGGAGAATGAGGACTATCCTCAGAATCCCGAGTTTCGCGAGCGGTTTGGCCCGCGTGGCGTGATCAAGTCCTCGGCTGATGGCACAATCGAAGACACCGGCCCGCTGACCAAAAAGCGGATGGAAACTGTTGACGAAGAAACCGTTGCTGCGACGATTGATTTTATCAAGCGCGCCAATGATCAAGGTCAGCCGTTTTACGTTTGGTGGAGCGGCACGCGGATGCACTTCCGCACGCATGTCAAAGACGAGATGCGCGCCAAGGCAGATGAAATTGCCGGCAAACACGTGGATGAGTACACCGCGGGCATGATCGAACATGATATGCATGTTGGTCAGCTGCTGGATGTGCTGGACGAGCTTGGCATCGCAGACAACACCATCGTGCATTACTCCACCGACAACGGTCCTCACATGAACAGTTGGCCGGACGCGGCGATGACACCGTTCCGGGGTGAAAAGAACACCAACTGGGAAGGTGGTTGGCGTGTGCCATCCATGGTGCGTTGGCCTGGCAAAATCGAAGCCGGTGCTGTGAGCAACGACATCATGCACCACATGGATTGGCTGCCAACCTATGTGGCCGCTGCGGGTAACCCGGATATCAAAGCGCAACTCAAAGAAGGTGGTGTTCAGGCCATTGGTCGTGAGTACAAAGTGCATCTGGATGGCTACAACTTCCTGCCATATCTGACAGGGGAGTCTGATGAGGCGCCGCGTCATGAGATTTTCTACTTCTCTGATGATGGCGACCTGACGGCGCTGCGCTATGACGATTGGAAAGTGATCTTCCTTGAGCACCGTTATCCGCAAACCCTACGGGCTTGGGCAGAGCCATGGACAGAGCTGCGTATTCCGCTGTTGTTCAACCTGCGTCGGGATCCATATGAGCGGTCCAACATCACCTCGAATACCTACTGGGATTGGTATCTGGATCGTGTGTATCTGCTGTTGCCGGCATCGGCCTATGTGTCTGACTTCTTGGCAACCTTTGAAGAGTTCCCGCCACGTCAAAAACCGGGCAGCTTCACCATTGGTGACGCCAAGGAGAAGATCTTCAGCCAGATTGGCTCTAAATAAGATCGTAATACGTAACACCCCTTCCGGCCAACCTGGTCGGGAGGGCATTTTTTCGACTGAGGGCTGGCCTCGTCGCAATTTGGATGGTCCCATGACTTTGTTGAGTTCAATTAAAACAACCTGTTTGTCTCTGGTTTTGATCGGTGTTGGTAGCGTTGGGTTTGCAGACTCGTTGCCGTCCTGGCACGGGGCGTCCAAGGACAGGATCATCAGTTTTGTTGAGGCGGTTTCCGAAGTTGATGGGCCAGATTATGTGGCACCTGCGGATCGGATCGCGGTGTTTGACAATGACGGCACGCTTTGGGCCGAGCAACCGATGTATTTCCAATTGTTTTTTGCGCTGGACCGCGTGGCCAAGATTGGTGCCGAAGACCCATCCAAGTTGACCAGTGACGTTTTGAAGGCTGCCGCTGCGGGTGACATGGAAGGCGTTGTGGCAGGGGGTAAAGAGGGGCTGATCGAAATTTTGGCGCTGTCCCATGCCAACCAGAGCCTTGATGAGTTTTCCGCCGATGTGGCGGCTTGGGTTTCGGAGGCAAAGCATCCGACCACGGGACTCGGCTACGACGAAATGACCTATCAGCCGATGGTGGAATTGCTGCGCTATCTGCGGGATGAAGAGTTTAAAACCTACATTGTGTCCGGTGGGGGCATTGATTTTATGCGGGTCTTTGCTGAGGACGTTTATGGCATTCCTCCAGAGCAGACGATTGGCTCGTCGCTGACGTCTACTTATGAAGTGGTCGATGGGGTGCCGACAATTATCAAAAATGATGCGCTGTTCTTCAACGACGACAAAGGGGGCAAGCCGGTTGCGATCAACCATCATATTGGCAAACGGCCAATCATGGCAGTTGGCAACTCAGACGGTGATTTTGAGATGCTGGAGTATACCACGTCGGGCGAGGGAGCGCGGTTGGGAGTGTATATTCACCACACGGATGGCGAGCGCGAGTGGGCGTATGACCGGGAAGGGCACATTGGGGTGCTCAATCGCGGGCTGGATGAGGCTGAGGGTCGCGGCTGGGTGCTGGTGGATATGAAAGATGAGTGGACACGCATTTTCACCGGCGAGGCTGAGTGATGGGCGCATTGGACGAAATCAACGCACTGCGTGATCGCATGGGCGAAAGTATCATCGGGCAGCGTGATGTGATTGACCGGTTGCTGATTGGGCTGTTGGCCAATGGCAACCTGCTGCTGGAAGGCTTGCCGGGTTTGGCCAAGACCCGCGCGGTGAAGGCCTTGGCGAAGAACCTGGAGTGTGACTATTCGCGCATCCAGTTCACGCCTGATTTGTTGCCAGCGGATGTGACCGGCACGGAGATGTATGTTCAGGGCGCCGCAGATGGGGAGCAGTTCCGGTTCCAGCCGGGGCCGATTTTTGCCAACGTTGTGTTGGCTGATGAGATCAATCGCGCACCAGCAAAGGTGCAGGCGGCGTTGCTGGAAGCCATGGAAGAGCGGCAGGTGACGGTGGCTGGCACAACACATCAGATGGAGCCGCTGTTCATGGTGATGGCGACGCAGAACCCGGTGGAGCAAGAGGGCACTTATCCGCTGCCAGAGGCGCAGATGGACCGGTTCCTGATGCATGTGAACATTCTCTATCCACCGCTGGAAGACGAGATCGAAGTGATCCGACTGGTGCGCGGTGAGGAACAGGCGCAATTGATCGAACAGACTGGCAAAAAGGTTGCGAAAGCGCCGCGTGATCCAATTTCGCAAGACGTGGTGTTTGAGGCGCGGCGCGAGATCGCAGGTCTGCACTGCGCCGAAGCGATGGAGGTCTATATGGCCACGATTGTGCAAGCCACACGTACGCCGGAAGCTTTTGGGGAGAACCTCGCCAAGTGGATCGAGCTAGGAGGCAGCCCACGGGCGTCCCTGGCGCTGGATCGCTGTTCGCGGGCGCATGCCTGGATGAAAGGCCGTGACTATGTGGATCCGGAGGATATTCAGGCGATTGCACCGGATGTGCTGCGCCACCGGTTGGCGCTGAGCTATGAAGCACAGGGCAGCGGGGTGTCCGCAGATGATGTGGTGGCCGAGCTGTTGACGCTGGTGGCGGTGCCGTAGGCGGAGGAAGCCATGCGAAATCGGGCAGCCTTATCCCGCGCAGGTGTTGCGCCAGACAGATCAGTGACCGATGCGGTTGCTGATCCGCGCATTCATGTGAGCTTGCAGGGATTGCGGTCTTTGGAAGCAGCATCACGCGCAATTTCGTTTTTGCCAAACCAACCGGCGCGGTCCGCGTTGCAAGGCCGACATCGGTCGCGCATTCGTGGGCGGGGTTTGGATTTTGAAGATCTGCGGGATTACCTGCCGGGGGATGATGTGCGCGCGATTGACTGGAAGGTCACGGCGCGGGCCGGGACGCCTTATGTGCGGGTCTACACCGAGGAGCGGGATCGCCCGACCCTGATTGTGGTCGATCAGCGTATGTCGATGTTTTACGGCACAGTGCATAATACCAAGGCGGTCACAGCTGCGGAATGTGCGGCGATTGTGGCGCATCG
>NZ_CAJXIV010000137.1 GCF_913054185.1 uncultured Shimia sp. | reverse complement strand
ACACGCTGATCATCATTCCAAACCAGAACCTGTTCCGTTTGGCCAATGAAAAGACCACTTTTACCGAAGCCTTCTCGATGGCAGACGACGTTCTGTATCAGGGCGTTAAAGGTGTGACGGACCTGATGGTGCGTCCGGGCTTGATCAACCTCGACTTTGCCGACGTGCGCGCCGTCATGGACGAGATGGGCAAAGCGATGATGGGTACAGGCGAGGCAGAGGGCGAAGATCGCGCGATTCAGGCAGCCGAGAAGGCGATTGCCAACCCACTGCTAGACGAAATCTCGCTGCGCGGCGCCAAGGGCGTGCTGATCAACATCACCGGTGGTCACGACCTGACCCTGTTCGAACTCGACGAAGCGGCCAACCGTATCCGCGAAGAAGTTGACGCTGATGCGAACATCATTGTGGGTTCCACCATGGATGAGAACCTTGAGGGTGGCATGCGTGTGTCTGTTGTCGCAACCGGTATCGATGCTGCGGAAACCAATTCTGCAATGCCTTTGCCGCGTCGCTCCATGCGTGAGCCGCTGACTGCGACACCAACCATTGAAACCGTGCAGCAGGCTCCTGCTGTGGAAGAGGTTGCAGCGGTTGAGCCAGCACCGGCCGCGACCGAGCCGTCGCTGTTCCATCAGATGGACACTCAGCAGGCTGCTGCGCAGGAACAGATGGAAGACATCTTTGAGGAAGAGGTGCCTGCGGTTGCAACTGCGCCTACTTTTGATGCGGTGTCTGCCGGTGCAGATGTGCCAGCGCCAGCCTATCAACCAACGCCGGCCCAAGCTGTACAGCCTGAAATGTTCGAAGAGGAGCCACAAGGATTTGTTGCGCCTCAGCGTCCGGCACCAGGCACACCTACGCCACAGCTGATGCAGCGTCTGCAAGCCGCTGTTGAAAAAGCGCCCGCCGCTCCGGTCCGTCCGGCAGCGCCTGCGCCAGAACCTCGAGCAGAAGAGCGTCCTCGCTTTGGCATCAACTCGCTGATCAACAAGATGACAGGCCATGCGGCGGAGCAGGGCGCGACGCAAACCGCCCAACCCGTGCGTCAACAGCCAGCGGTTCAGACCAATGAGCCAGCGCCGCAAATGGACGAAGATCAGGAGCGGATTGAAATTCCTGCCTTCCTGCGTCGCCAAGCGAACTAATTTCTTTGTGAAATACTGTGAAGAGGCCGCCCGATTGGGCGGCCTTTTTCATTTGAAAAACAAAAGCTTACGTCATTGTGCGCGGTGTTTTGCCGATTTGTTACAGCGATGTTTCATACCGTTACAAAGCTTTATTTGAGAAGACAGGGCAAAGCCTCTACCTCACTATTGCGGCCAATGGGGTGTGCCGCGTCACTTTGGGGAAACCAGTGCAAGCAACGCTAAAGACACCAGTTCATTTTCAGGGCACCGGCCTTCACACAGGCGCAACGGTGCACCTGACCGTCCGGCCAGCGTCCACCGATTATGGTATCTGGTTCAAGCGCATGGATGTCCTTATTGGCGATGCGATGATCCCGGCGCGCTGGGACCTGGTTGAGCAAACGGCACTTTGTACTCGTATCAAAAATGAGGCTGGTGTTTCCGTTTCCACTATTGAACATCTGATGGCCGCGCTGGCTGGCTGTGGCATCCACAACGCTTTGATCGAGATAGACGCGCCAGAAGTGCCGATTCTGGACGGCAGCTCGGCTGATTTTGTGCTGGGCTTCCTGAAAGCGGGCATCGTGCGCCAAGCCGCGCCGGTTTGGGCCATCAAGGTGTTGAAGCCTGTGTCTGTGACCCGTGGTGATGCCACTGCTGCGCTATTGCCGGCTGATGAAATGCGCATTGATTTCCACATCGACTTTACCGATGAGGCCATTGGTCAGCAGACCAAAGAGCTGAACCTTGCCAACGGCAGCTTCATTCGCGAACTGTGCAACAGCCGCACCTTCTGCCGTCAGGCGGATGTGGAGGCGATGCAGGCCAGCGGTCTGGCGCTTGGTGGCGATCCTACCGAAAACGCAGTTGTGTTTGATGGGGCCGACGTGCAGGCCAAAGGCGGTCTGCGCCACGCGGATGAACCCGTGCGCCATAAGATGCTAGACGCGATGGGCGATCTTTATCTCGCCGGAGCGCCTCTTTTGGCACATTACCGCGGTCACCGGGCTGGCCACTCGCTGACCAACGCCTTGCTGCGCGAACTTTTCTCCCATCCTGACAACTGGCGTTTGGTGGAATGTGATGCGTCACAAGCGGCCCGTTTGCCTGGGGCTGGTGTGCATATGGGCGAGTTTCCTGCCGTTGCATAAATACGGATCGTAACAAATCCGTCCAAAGGCGTTTTGCCCCGCAAATTTCTATGCTAACAGCATGTGAAAGCGTGGGGAAATCCCGCAGGGAGCAGAAGGTAGGTACTATGTCAGGCATCGGAACGCGCACGCGCCTCTTCGGTTCGGTTCTGGCTTTGGCCTTGGCGGTGGCCTGTAGTGACAACAGCGCCAGCGATGCGCGTCGCGGCTTGATCGACATGGAGCAGTTCACGCCGGAGCAAATCTTTGAGCGCGGCGAATTTGAGATCGCACGAGATCGTGGCACCGATGCAGCGTTCTTCTTCTCCGAAATCGAGCGGTTGTATCCTTATAGTGAGTTGGCCAAGCGTTCGATGGTGATGCAGGCTTTTGCCTATCACTCCGATGGGGCCTATCCAGAGGCGCGTGCTGCTGCACAGCGCTACATCGATTTCTACCCAGCGGACGAAGATGCAGCTTATGCGCAATACCTTTTGGCGCTGACCTACTACGATCAGATCGACGAAGTGGGCCGCGATCAAGGCTTGACGTTCCAGGCCTTGCAGGAATTGCGCAAGGTGATCGAAATCTATCCCGACAGCGAATATGCCCGCTCTGCGATGTTGAAGTTTGATCTGGCGTTTGATCACTTGGCATCCAAGGAAATGGAAATTGGCCGCTACTATCTGCGTCGAGACCATTACAGCGCGGCAATCAAACGGTTCCGTGTTGTCGTAGAAGATTTCCAAACCACAACACATGCGCCCGAAGCGCTGCACCGCCTTGTGGAAGCGTATTTGTCACTTGGTCTTTACGGCGAAGCGCAGACCGCAGCGGCGATCCTTGGCCACAACTTCCAGTCCACTGAATGGTATCAGGACAGTTACAATCTGCTGCGCGAAAACGGGCTGGAAGCCAAGGCGGACGGCAGCAGTTGGCTCAATCAGGTCTATCGTCAGACTTTGCAAGGCAAATGGCTGTAATTGGGGGCGGGGATGCCCTGTGGTGTGAGGCCTAATGCTGCGCTCGCTTGAAATCCGTGACATGCTCATCATCGACCGGCTGGACCTTGTGTTTCAGCCAGGGCTAAACGTGCTGACCGGGGAAACCGGCGCCGGTAAATCGATTTTGCTCGACAGTCTTGGCTTTGTGTTGGGCTGGCGCGGACGCGCAGAGCTGGTGCGGGCTGGGGCAGATCAGGGCGAGGTCGTGGCAGAGTTTGATCTGCCAGACGGACATCCTGCACATGCCATTCTTGAGGACGCGGGTTTGCCTGGTGGGGAGGAACTCATCTTGCGCCGTATCAACCGCAGCGACGGGCGTAAAACCGCCTGGATCAATGACCGCCGCGTGTCTGGTGAGGTGCTACGACGCCTGTCGGAAACTTTATTGGAACTGCATGGACAGCATGATGATCGCGGGTTGCTGGACCCCAAGGGTCATCGCAACGTGTTGGACCTGTTTGCCGGGACAGAGGCATTGCGGGGCAAAGCTCGTAAGACTTGGTCTCAAATGACTGGCGCCCGCAAAACCCTGAGGGCCGCGCAGGTGGCGTTGGAGGAAGCCAAGGCAGAAGAAGATTTTCTGCGCCATGCTGTTGCGGAGCTGGACAAGCTGGACCCGCAACCGGGCGAAGAAGCTGAGCTCGATACCCGCCGCCGAATGATGCAAAACGCCGAAAAAGTGCGAGGGGACGTAAGCCGTGCCCACGCCGCACTTGGCAATGGCGGAGCGGAAAGCGCGATGAGCGACGCGATGCGCTGGCTGGGAGATGCTGCGGCAGAAACCGGCGACACGCTTGAAGCACCTGTGGCCGCCTTGGAGCGAGCGCTGAACGAACTGGCGGATGCCATCGACGGCGTAGAGCGCAGTCTTGAAGCACTGGACTTCAACCCGCATGAGTTGGAAGACCTCGAAGAGCGCCTTTTTGCCATTCGTGGCTTGGCACGCAAATACAATGTGTTGCCGGATGAGCTGGGCACCTACGCTGACGAGTTGCGCACCCGTCTCATAGCGCTGGATGCGGGGGAAGGTGACATTGCCGCCCTGACCGCGGATCTGAAAGAGGCGGAAGCGGCCTATGATGCGGCGGCGCAGGCTCTGACTGCAGCACGTAGCAAGTCCGCCAAAAAACTCGACAAGGCTGTGATGGGGGAACTGGCTCCGCTCAAAATGGAACGTGCTGTGTTTACCACCAGTGTGACACCAGGGGAGGCCGGGCCGGACGGGCGCGACGCGGTGGAGTTTGTGGTCGCCACCAATCCAGGTGCGCCATCTGGATCGCTGGCAAAAATTGCCTCGGGTGGCGAATTGAGTCGTTTTCTCTTGGCGCTTAAAGTGTGCCTGACTGATGATGTCAGCGGAATGACCTTGATCTTTGATGAAATTGACCGGGGTGTTGGCGGCGCAACGGCTGACGCGGTGGGCCGTCGTCTCAAGGCGCTGGCCGAAGGCGGGCAGGTGCTTGTTGTGACGCACTCGCCACAAGTGGCTGCGCTTGGGGCACATCACTGGCAAGTTGCGAAGTCGGTCAAGAACGGCCAAACCCTGAGCCGCGTGGTGCCGCTGGACGATGGTGAACGGGTGGATGAAGTGGCGCGTATGATCTCCGGAGATACCATCACACCTGAGGCTCGGGCGGCTGCAAAAGCCCTGATGGGGTGATCTCCGGGCCTAGGGCCAAAAAATCCGCGCACAATCAGGCACTTTGGCGTGAAACCCTCTGCTTACCTCTTTGCGTTACAAGAAAATTCTGACTAGATCGGAAGTAACAACTTACACCCTCCCACCTGGAGATTTTGCAGCACTATGGCGAAGTCGGTAGGCTCCTTTCTCGCTGAGAGCGCCCATGAGGCGGCAGACACCTGCCGTGGCGGATGGAAGGTGTTGGTCCACAAAGGTCCAAGTCAGTTTCAGTTCTGGATCATTGCGCTTTGCATCGGGATTGCGGCTGGGTTTGCGGCGTTGTTGTTCCGCAAAGGCATCCTTTGGTTGCAGTCCACGATTTATGGCGCCGAAGATCTGAGCCGCTTGCACACATTTGCCAACACGCTGCCGTGGTATTGGCTGGTGATCATTCCAACAATTGGTGGGCTCATTGTTGGGATCATCCTCAACAAATTCACACCCGACGGGCGGGTGCGCTCTGTGGCAGATGTGATCGAGGGCGCGGCGCTGCATGAAGGGCGCGTGGAACGCAAAGCGGGAATTGCCTCGGCCTTCGCCAGCTTAATCACTCTGTCCTCCGGTGGGTCCACGGGCCGCGAAGGGCCTGTGGTTCATCTTGCGGGAATGATTGCCACATGGGTGAGTGTGCGGATCAACGCGGATGGTATCACCGGGCGTGATTTGCTGGGCTGCGCGGTGGCCGCGGCGGTCTCTGCAAGTTTCAATGCACCGATCGCCGGGGCACTTTTTGCCTTGGAGGTGGTGCTGCGCCATTTTGCCGTGCACGCCTTTGCCCCCATTGTGATTGCGTCTGTGGCGGGCACGGTGATCAACCGGCTGGAATTTGGAGATGTGACGGAGTTCACGCTCAACACCGGCACCGCGCTGCAGTTTTACCAAGAGCTTCCCGCTTTCCTGATCCTGGGCGGTCTGTGTGGCCTGGTGGCTGTGGCGCTGATGTGGACAATTTTCTGGGCAGACGACATGGCCAGTCACCTGCAGGATGATTTGCGCATTCCCCGTTGGCTGCGCCCTGCGATCTCCGGCGCCTTGCTGGGCATTCTGGCGATCTGGTTTCCACATATCATAGGCGTGGGCTACGAGACCACCTCTGCTGCATTAACAGGCAACTTGCTGCTGCATGAGGCAATCGTGTTTGCCGTGCTGAAAGTTGTTGCGGTTTCGATCACCATGGCCGGGCGTATGGGTGGTGGGGTGTTCTCTCCGTCGCTGATGGTCGGGGCGTTGACAGGCCTGGCGTTTGGTATGATTGCCACGGCGATCTTCCCGGATGTCTCTGGCACCACCACACTATATGCACTGGCGGGGCTTGGAGCCGTAGCCGCGGCCGTGTTGGGTGCGCCCATTTCCACCACGTTGATTGTGTTTGAAATGACCGGCGACTGGCAGACCGGGTTGGCCGTGATGGTCGCGGTGTCGATCTCCACAGCGCTAAGTTCGCGGCTGGTGGACGGGTCCTTTTTCCTCACACAGCTTGAGCGTCGAAACGTGCACATTGCGGCTGGACCTCAAGCCTATCTCTTGGCCATGTGTGGGGTCGGCAAAGTGATGCGGACCAAAGATGATCCTAAGGCGGCGCCAGAGGATCGCTGTTGGGAGATGGTGTCAGAAGGGCTTTATGTGGGTGGCACAGCCACGTTGGAAAGCGCCATGCCTGTCTTTGAGAACACCGGAGAGGCCTTCCTGCCGGTGGTTAAACTGGGAGGCGAAGATGCGCCGCCGGAGCTGCTTGGCGCGGTTTTTCATGTGGATGCGCTGCGCGCCTACAACAAGGCGTTGGCGGCCACGGCGGCGGAAGAGCACTCCTAGGCTTTAGGAACCGTAGGCTATTACGCTGTCTGCATCCATGGTGTAGGTCACATCCACATTGGTTTCACCGTCCACCATGTAAAGCGAATGGCTGTCAAATTCGCTGCGCAGCTTACCGCTGATCCAGACCGGTGTGTACAAGCTTTCTGTTGGATATCCTGCCGGATAGCGCACATGCACAATTTGATTGGCTGGCGGGGGCGGGGTGTGAATGCAGGCGCCGACGGTGGGCACCAAAAGGAACTCCACCGCCAGACTGCCGTCCATTTCCAGCGGAAGCAGGTAGCCTGGCATACGCACCGTTTTGCCCACGATCGCGGCATTAGGTGTGCGGGATTCAGTCTCCAGTTTGGTCATGATGCGCAGGCGCTCCTCCAGCAGGAAGTCTGCGTCTATCCCCTCGTTGGCCAGTTCAACACGCAGGCTTGCGGCATCGTCCTGGGCGTTTTTGTCCGTTTCGGCTTCGGCCAAATAGTCCAAACGCAAAATACGCGCCAAGGTTTGCATCTGCAGGTCCGTCAGGGACTCAAATGGATTTTCAAACGCCGAGGCTAGGCCTGCCAGATCGGTCCAGTCAACCTCTTTGGATTGATCGGCGGTCCCGACGGTGGCTGCAAGCGTGAGGGCGGCAGACAGCAAAAGTGCTTTCATGGTCGGAGCTCCGTTCCAAACAGGGTCGAGGTTATTTGTGCGGCTTACAGCCGTGTCGTCAAGCCGTCCGCAAGTGTCATGCGATACACACGCCATGCTGGCAGCAAACTTGCCAATCCGCCAAAACACAAGACGGTGAACAGCAACATGGCCTCGCGAGTGTTGAGAATTTGTCCGCCCAAAGTGACACCAAAGCGGGTGGAAAGAAGCGGTTCAGCAACAAGGCTGGC
>NZ_CAJXIV010000136.1 GCF_913054185.1 uncultured Shimia sp. | reverse complement strand
TTGGCTGACCGCGAATTGATTTTTGCGCATTTCAAATACAACGCGGATTTCCGGCGCAAAGCGCAAACAGAGGTCGCCCGCCGTCAGCACTTCAATGACGCCGAGGAGTACCAGAAATATCTGGCATTGGCATCTGAAGGGCGCAGTGTGATCTACGATCCGGACCTGTCGGCACATTGGACAGACACGCCCTTTGTGCAAAAGATTTTTGGCTCACAGACAAAGCCAAAGTGAACTGCGTCGCTTGGAGTGTTCGCTAAGAATTCTGAGCCGCAGTGTAGTTGGACAGCAGCTCATGTATGTGAGTGTCCATCGTTGTTGGTGCCCGCGCGGACTGCCAGTAGGCGTCCATATCAATCTCACCATTCAAAATCGCGGAGATCCGAGCGCAAAATGCCTGAACATCTCCCGCCGGAAACACCATGTCGGGGCAGTTTGCCAGTTCCTGCGCGCCGCCCATATCCGCGGTCAGCAGTGGGATATGGCGGCTGTGCAATTCAATGGCGACTTGCGGGAGGTTGTCGTGCCAAAGCACTGGAACCACACCAACATCAATGCCCGCCAAAAGCGCTTCCAGATCATCATGCGAATATCCATCCACATGTGTCAGTTCGGCAAGCCGGTCACTCAGCTTACCAAATCGCACCATCGTCTCCTCGTCACCTTGTCTGGCAGCGGCGGTGAATCGTACCCGCTTTGCCAACTCATCCGGCAGCGCCTCCAGCGCGTCGAGTAGGAACATGAAGCCTTTGTCACGCCGCATGTAGCCCAGAAAGCCTAAAGTGAAGGTGCCATCGTCTCGCAGTAGCTGTGTGCGCGGCGGGGTGCGTGAAAAGGCCTCCGCCTGCTGGGTGCCGATATAGCTGGTTGTGCACGCCTCGGGCCGCAATCCGAATTGAACCGCAATGTCCCGCACGGCCTCAGACACACAGAGCACCAAATCGCAATTTTGGTTGATGGTCTCCACCATCGTCGTGCGCCGGAGTGCAAATGCCTCAGCGGTCTGAGTGCTGTCTTTGGCCGCAACGGGGGTTGCCGTTGTTTTTGGATTGAGGAGGTGTTTCAGGCGTTTCTGAAGTCCAACAACGCGTCGACCAAGCCGCATGATCCAGACAAAGCTGTATTGAAACCCGCGGCTGCCAGGCTCCAAACCACGTTTTTTTAGACGATAGGCCAATCCGTTTGCGAGTTTGATGTGATGTGGATCATGCCCACCGGTCAAACAGTCTGCGCATTTTCGCCCTTCTGCAAAGTCGTCGCAGGTTTCTTTCTCTTGATACCAAAAATTCACTTGCGGACAGAATGGGTAGTAGTTGTGCAAAGAGAGAATGATCTTGGTGTGTGGCCATGTCTCCTTGAGGGCCAGAGCGGAAACCGGCAGCCCTTCAATGTTGTTGAAATGGATCACATCATAAGGGCCGGTTTGTTCGATGAAATCAAAAAACGCTGCTTGGGTTGCACTGTGGTTGACCTGCGCTTGGTCCCCAAAACAGTGGTGTGCGGGTGCCAAAACGCCTGAATTGACGATTTCATAGTGGTGTGGTCGATCAGGGATTTTTCCATGACCCAACCGCTCCCAACGAGGCTGCTTTGCAGGCAAATCATGCGATAGTCCGGCAGTCAGAAAACTGACCTCAATATCAGGTCTCTGCGACAGCTCCGCCATCACGTTACGTTGGTAAATCGAAACGCCGCCGCCCCGGTTTTCGGAGTCCAAGTAATCAACCCAATTGTAGTAAAGTATCTTCACTGAGAGTCCGGTTTTTTGGTGCCAAGTTGGTCTTCGATCGCGTCCAAACGGGTGTTCACTTCTTGCGCGTGCTTGTTCAGTCGATTGCGTAACGTGGTATTCTCCTGCAGCAGCAATTGTGTGAGGTTTAGCATTTCAGCTCTGTCCGGCGCGTCTGCAACCGGCGGGTGATCCGCAAAAAGAGTTGCCAATGGTGCCGTGTTTTGGCTGGCCTTTAACGCCTCCATGGCGCGGCGAGACGTCTCAACAACATCATCAAAACTTTGCGAACTTTTATGTTCGGGCTGATGGTCGTCCAGCAGTTTGGCAAAGCGCTCCCGTAACTGTTTTGGCCGCCCTGCCTTCATGCCCATGTTCTGCGTGATACGTGTCAGCTCCAGAAAGCGATCCTCCATACGCAGATTGATTCTGTCACCCGGCACATCCCAATGCTTGGCATTTTTGCCGTCAAATGGAATGCCCATTATGCCTAGGAAGTCTCTGAACAACTCGTTGTTTTCACGCAGCGTTTCGGTGTACGGGCGCACAATGACAGATTTTGACCCGAACATCTCAATCCAGGGCTTTAAGGCAAGGCTGTAGTCATAATGGATCGGCTCCATTACGTCGCAAACGGTGCTGTTAAAATCCGGAACTGGCTGCCTTAGCTTGACCAATTGGTTGTACCACGATCGCAAATGCGCGTCTGTTCGCCGTAAATATGCGATGATCTTGAAGGTAAACTCATTTTTGACGGGCGCAATGATGTCATTGAGCAATTGCGCAGCTGCTGGGTTGGCCCCCATACGCATGAATTCTTCTGAGCTGATGAGCACAGAAGGACATTTGCTTTGACGCACATAGTCAAAAAAGTTGTTCCAGCGTGTTTGTGCAGGAACATCATTTTGAAACCCATACATCAGTGATGACACACCGGCTTCCCGATAAATTGAAAACGCCATTTTTGAGTGTTTTGCCAAATCGCAAAACTGCTCTGGATAATCCACACCTTTGTTCCACAAGGTGCCGAGTTCTCTCAGGGCTTGTCGGTTGCTGTTCATAAAGACTTGCAGGGCCGTGGTGCCGGTTTTGTAGTGGCCGATATGGATGTAGATGGTCTTAGTCATGATCGATTCAGTATACAAATTGGGTGTTAGAAACGGCTACACCATGGACGGGTTTGGGCTTGGGACGCAATGGCTAAGAAAGCCTCCAAGCCAGAGAAAACAGTGATTTTTACTTTTGTGCACGTTGTCGGGCCATCAGCTCCAAATGGGCCTCAACGGCTTCATGAACATCTTCAAAATACTGAAGCTTCCCATCCGATAGCAACACGCCGGAGTCACAGAAATTTTTGACCTGCCCCATGTCGTGGCTGACCAAAATGGCGCTGGAAGTTTGCATGCGGTCTCTGAAAAGTTCGCGACTTTTGGCGCGAAACACAGCATCACCTACGGCAGTAACTTCATCCACCAGATAGGTGTCGAAGTGAATGCCCATGGAAACGCCAAAGGCGAGCCGCGCTTTCATGCCGGAGGAATAGCTGCGCACAGGCATATAGAAGTGATTTCCCAACTCAGAAAAATCACGCACAAACTCACAAAGCTCGTCGCTGTCCACGCCATAGACCCGCGCGACAAATCGGATGTTCTGAACGCCGGTCAGGTTGGCATGAAAAGAACCGGCAAATCCAACAGGCCATGAGATCGACCCATCACTCACGATGTGGCCGGTATCCGGTCGTAATGTTCCGGCAATTATTTGCAGTAACGTGGACTTGCCCGCCCCATTGCGTCCCAACAATGCCAAGGAGCGTCCGCTAGGGAGTTCCATGGTGAGATTGTTGATCACAATCTTTTTGTGTCCGCGCACGCGAAAGCTTTTTACGAGATTCTCAATTCGGATCATTGACCCAGCCCTGCCTCAACTGCGGTCCCGTATGGAATAATACACCAGTGTCAGAATTGACCATACCAGCAACAGGCACAGGGCCGCTAAAGCCGTCATCGTTATGCGCTTCGGATATTCGCTGGATTCCGCCAAAGTTGGCGGGACAAAAGTGGCCAAATATCGGCTTTGGCGCTGTGCTTTTGCCCGCGCCACGTCGACGGCGGACAGGGTTGCTCGATAGGTGCCTTCGGCAAATTCCCGGTCAACCACCAGACCCTCATATTCCGCAATCAGATCCGGATAGTCTTCTTGCCCGGCGCCGGTTTCGATAGATTCCGTGGCAAAGGCTTCCCGCTCCAGTTTGATGCGGTCCTGAATGGCTGTGATCCGCCTCTGGGTTTGAGAAATGCGTGGGTCGTTGGGGGAGGTGGTGTCTTTTAGCAGATCGTATTCAATCAAGGATTCCGCCAGTTGCTGCTGCAAATTGCTCATGACCCCCATGCGACCTTGCAGGTCCGAGGCAGGGTCAACAATCCGTGTCCGTGTCCGAAACGCCGTCAGCGCTTCGCGTGCTATTTTCAAGCGGTCGACCGAGGCTTCCAGATCTTCGCGTGCATAGCTCATGGCATCTTCGCGCGCCTGATCGTTGAGCGCGTTGATCATGGCTTGGCTGTAAGACACGATACTCGATGAAATCGCATTTGCGGTTTCCGGATCAAAGGCGCGCACTTGCACATCAATCAATCCGGAAGAGCTGTCGAGAGACACACGCACAATCCGGGTCCAAAACCATTCTAGATCTTCAATTGTTGCGTCCGGCCAAAGGGAAAAAACAGGGTCTTCTTTCCAGTATTGGCTGTAATGAGCGCGGAGCCCAACGCTCTCCTCGACCAAGCGCACCATGCGCTGGCTGAGGATAAACTGATACAGAATTTCGCCATCGCCAGAGGTGTTGCCACCCGTCAATTGCGCAAGCCCACCCAATATCTCTTGAGCGCCCGCGCTTTCTTCTTGGCGCACAGTAAACCCTGTGACAGAGCCAAATTGATCTTTGGCGACACCCCAAAGGTAGCCCACAACACCGCCGATGGGCAAAATCACCATGAGGAAGAAAGACGCGACAATCACCCAATGGCGGGGGCTCATGCGGGCAGCTTTGGCAGGCGGTTTTGACTGAACTTTTCGAGGTTGGTCCGGCGTCTTTGGCACAGGCGCGGGGGCTGGCGTAGGGACGGGCAGCTGTGGGGTCTCCGCGCTCTGGGCTTGAGGTGTTTTGTTTGGTGTGGTGTTCTTTGTGTTGGGCTTCTTGTTGGCTGCGTCGGCATTTGCGTTTCGCGCTTTTCCGCCACCCGCTCGCCCGGCGTTTGATTTCTGCGCATTTTGGCCAGCCGCAGGGCCGTTTTTGCCTGCACCTTTACCTGTCACAACTTTTAACTTTTCGGGGTTACCTGATGCTGAACCCGCAGCAGCGGGTCTGGACGCCGCCTTGGGTGTCGGCTGCTTCTGTGTGTTAATATCACCTTTAGAAACAGATTCTTCTTCAGCTTTCGGTGCACCTTGCCCCTGGGATGCATCTGCCATTATGTGCCTTTGCAAAGCATAATTGAAATCTGGATCTTTTTTAGCATACTTTATTTCCGAAACGCTAGCATTGGAAATCTCACCTATGTCCGCTTCTGACAACGTCCCTATTCCACCGGCACAGCGCCCCGCGCGAATACGAGCAGCTCGATTTGGCACGTTTCGGGCCACTTTTGCCTTGATCCTCCGAGAAATGGGCACGCGTTACGGTCGGTCTCCAGGCGGGTACATTTGGGCTTTTCTTGAGCCGTTGGGCGGAGTCATGATTCTGACTGTGGGCTTCTCGCTGGTCATGCGGACCCCGGCCCTTGGGAGCAGCTTTCTTTTGTTTTACGCAACCGGGATGCTGCCATTTTCACTGTACATGTCGTTGTCCAACACCATTATGCAGGCGTTCAGGTTCTCGCGATCCTTGTTGATGTATCCTGCCGTGACCTGGGTGGATGCCGTTTTGGCTCGGTTTTTACTGAACTTTCTGACCGGTTTGATTGTTATGATTTGTTTGCTCAGCGGCGTGCTGGTGGTCTCCGACACACGCGCCGTTTTGGATTTCACGGCCATCCTGCACGCCGTTTGGATGACGTGTCTTTTGGGATTGGGGGTTGGTGTGTTGAACTGTGCGCTCGCCGGGTTGTTTCCGGTTTGGCAGCAAGTCTGGAGTATTCTTACCCGCCCTCTTTTTATTATGTCGGGGATCTTTTTCTTGATCGACGATTTCCCGGAAAGAGTTCAAGAAATCATGTGGCTCAACCCGATCGCTCATGCCATTTCCTCTATGCGTGCGGGATTTTATCCATCCTACCGGGCGGAGAATGTGGATCTCACATATGTTGGCTTCTTCGGCCTGATTGCGCTGTTTTTCGGGATTGTTCTGTTGGTTCGCTATCACCGGGAGATCCTGAACAGCTAAATGTCGGGTTGCTCAGGTGTCATCTTCGCCCAGTCCAACACTGTATTGTGGGGCACCGACGTTCGGCGCAGCAATCCATCGACAACCGCATGCCCAAGCAGCTTCAAAAACACCCGCTGCTCCCCCTTATGATGGCGGGATTTGAGCAGCCATTTTGGCAGAACCACAAGCAGCAGCGGTACAAAAAACAGACCGGCCGCCTCGCGGTACAGCATCAACAGATTGCGGTGGTAGTAATAGACTTTCCACAGCGGTCGAAATCGTAGGTCGTCGTTGCCAAACGTGGAGCAGTCATGCTCAAACCGAAGCTCAGGCATAAACCCAATCCGCCCACCAGCTTTGCTTAAGCCCAGCGTATAAAGCCCGTCTTCTCCGTAAACAAACAGTCGCCCGTCTGGATAGCCAACCTTGGCAACTGCCTCGCGGGACACAAACAGCCCAACAAAAGACGACACGTCGATCTGCTTTGGCTGTCCTTGATAATCTTCTGGTGTGATGTGAAATCCGTCCCGGCCGCCGCGCCCAAGCAGCGTATTTAAGAACACTTTCCCATGCCAAAACGGATTGCGCGAGGGACGGTTCATGTCACAAATGTCACCATCCGGGTAATACACCGCCGCCGCCAACCCATCCCAGGCGGACACGTCCATGGCTTGAAATTTAGCAAAGGTGTCAGCGGCCGGTCGCCCGTCGTCATCCATCACCACAATCCAATCGGGATCATGTGTTTTGGTCACAAGTCGCATTCCGTGTTCAAACCCGCCCGCGCCACCGCGGTTTTCGGTCATGTGTTCCACAATCAGCCGGGAATCAGTTTGCTGTGCGAGCCACACATCCGTGCCATCGGTTGATGCGTTGTTCACAACCAACACGCCTTCCAAGTCCTGAACTGGAGATGCAAGCAGGCGGTCAACGGTCTGCTTGAGTTTTTCCAAGCGATTGAATGTGACGACAACGGCAAAGAGGCGCCTTGGAGGTTGCGTGGTCTGCAAAGAAAATACCTTTTTCAATATGGCTGAACACATCCCAATTTCCGAGCACGCTGTCAAACCGGCTTCGTCAAACAAAGCTGTAGACGTGACAAGTGGCCAACAGATTGATAGCACTCGCATATTGTTTGCAGAAGGGTTTAGGGCGCGGGCCATGAAAATTGAAACCACAAAATTGGACGGTGTCCTTTTGCTCACACCAGACCGGTTTGGCGACAGTCGCGGGTTTTTTAGCGAAAGCTGGAACAAGCGGCGCATGGCGGAAAACGGGCTTGATTTGGACTTTGTGCAGGACAACCACTCCCTGTCTTCCAAAGTGGGCACCATACGTGGTTTGCACTATCAAACACCCCCGCATGCCCAAGCCAAACTGGTGCGCTGCGGTCGGGGGGCACTGTTTGACGTGGCTGTGGATATTCGGGCTGGGTCACCCACCTTTGGCCAATGGTTTGGGGCCGAGCTGTCTGCGGAAAACGGGCGCCAATTGCTGGTACCAGCGGGCTTTGCTCATGGCTTTGTGACCCGCGCGCCAGACACGGAAATTGTTTATAAGTGCACTGACTATTTTGCGCCAGA
>NZ_CAJXIV010000135.1 GCF_913054185.1 uncultured Shimia sp. | reverse complement strand
TACACCGTCACCTTTGACGATGAAGACGGCAAAGAGTGGACCGTGCCGGTGACTGGCGGCAATGTGAAGTTGCAATGGAAGCCGGACTTTGGCGCGCGCTGGGCCGCGTTGGGTGTCGACTTTGAGATGTATGGCAAAGAACACGCCACCAACGAGAAGATCTATGATGCGATCTGTCGTGCGTTGGGTGGCCGTCAGCCAAACCACTTCTCTTATGAGCTGTTCTTGGATGAAAGTGGTCAGAAGATTTCCAAGTCGTCTGGCAACGGTGTGTCGATTGACCAGTGGCTGACTTATGCCTCCACTGAGAGCCTCGCGTATTTCATGTACCAGAAACCAAAGACCGCGAAGCGGATGCACTTTGATGTGATCCCAAAGGCGGTTGATGAGTATCACCAGCAGTTGCGGGCGTATCACACGCAGGACATCAAGGCGCAGCTCAACAACCCAGTGTGGCACATCCACGGCGGCGACGTGCCGCAATCTGATATGGTGGTGCCGTTCTCGATGTTGCTGAACCTCGCGTCCGCGTCTTCTGCGGAAGACAAAGCCACAATGTGGGGCTTCATCAACAAATATGCGCCTGACGCAACGGCGGAAACCCATCCGGGAATGGATGCGGCGGCGGGCCACGCGGTCAGCTACTTCAAAGATTTTGTAAAACCCGCAAAAGAATATCGTGCGCCCACCGATCAAGAACGCGCTGCGTTGGAAGATCTGGCTGGGGCCTTGGGCTCAGCGGAAACCGCGCTGGCGGTGATTGCGGCGAAGAATGCGCTTGTTGGCAATGACGATCCGCTGCCAGAGCCGGATTTTGCAGATGAAGAGTTCCTGCAGTCGATTGTGTTTGCGATTGGCAAGACCCACGGGTTTGAGCCGCTGCGCGATTGGTTCAAGGCGATCTATGAGGTCCTGCTGGGCGCGTCCCAAGGGCCTCGGTTTGGCGGGTTCATTGCGCTGTATGGCGTCGAGGAGACCGTTGCGTTGATCCACAAGGCGCTTGCCGGGGATCTGATCGCCGCGGAATAAACCCAAAGGCTTGAGAGAATTTGTAAGGCCCCGCAATGGCGGGGCCTTATGCGTTTTGGGAGGCTACTTTGCGAGGCGTGTTTCGCGCCAAACCAGGATCGCGGCAGCACTTAGGATGATGCCCGCACCCAACCAGCTGACCACATCCGGCAAGACGGAGAACACCAGCGCGTCATAGAGCGCGGCAAAGGCAAGCGTTGTGTAGAAAAACGGGCTGACAAAGCTCGCATCCGCCATACGCATGGCGTTGATGAAGCAGGTTTGCGCGGAGGCCATCAGAAGGCCGATACCGGCGAGTGCCGCCCATTGCGGCAAAGTTGGTATTTGCCAAACAAAGGCGGCGGCCACGGAGGCTATGATGAGGCCGATGGCGTTGTTGATCAACAGGATCTGAAACGGGCGTTCGCGGCCGGTGAGCTTTTTGATGAAGATCAGCTCACCGCCCATGGCGCAGGCAGCACCCAGTGCCAAAAAAGCGCCAAACTCGAGGGCACCTGTACCGGGACGGGTGAGGACCATAGCGCCGGTGAAGGCCAAGGCGGCTGAGCCCCAGCGCCAGGGACCAATTTTTTCGCCCAAAAACGGGATCGCAAGCAGCATACCTACCACCGGGTTAAGGAAGCTGATTGCGGTGGCGTCTGAGAGCGGAATGAATGTCGCGGCGGCAAACATCAGCGTGACACCGCCCCAGCCCAAAGTTGAGCGGCCAATGTGCAGGCTCCAGTTGGGGCGTGTGATTTGCGGGCGGATGATCATCGCTGCGGTGGCAAACCCAAGGAATGCGAACAGAAAACGCCCATGGCTGATTTGAAGCGGGTGCAACTCTGGCCCCAAGGCTCCTGTGCCAAGCGCCTTGGCCAGAAGCGTGGTGCCTGCTGCAAACGCGGAAGCTGCGAGGGTCAGCGCAGCGGCAAGGGCCGGATTGGCGCGGGGGAGGGTGGGAATGCTCATTTGGGGGTTATGCGGCGGCGGATTTGGGCTGGCAAGAGTGATCTGTCGCGTGCAGGGAGAGACACAAGATGGGTGCCGATTTGGATGAATGTCACAAATTTTGCGCGAATCGACAGTTGGGGGTTCCCATTTGTCGCCGATCCATCTAGGCAAGGCGCATGATCAAACGCACAGATATCCCTTTTGTACGACGCCGACGCGCCACTGCGTGACCGGTACCTGATCCATTGCGCTGCAAAGTGGCGCACAAGCTCTCAAAAACATTGACGTAAATGCCGCAAGTGATGCAGTCACTAAAGCTCATGATCTGAAAAGGAAGATCGATATGATCCCGTCCGTTTTGCCGACGTACAACCGCGCCGCCCTCACGTTTGAGAAGGGTGAAGGAAGCTGGATGATTGAGGCGGACGGCCGACGTTTTCTCGATCTGGGGGCGGGCATTGCTGTGAATGTGTTGGGCCACGCCAACCCTGTGTTGGTGGAGGCGCTAACCACGCAGGCAAACAAGCTTTGGCATGTGTCCAATCTCTACAACATCACCCAACAGCAGGCGCTGGCGGACAAGCTGGTGGCCAATACCTTTGCTGACACAGTGTTTTTCACCAATTCTGGCACCGAGTGCTGCGAGCTGGCCGTAAAAATGGCGCGCAAGTATTGGTATGACAAAGGTCAGCCGGAGCGGGTGGAGATCATTGCGTTTGAAGGCGCGTTCCATGGCCGGAGTTCCGCGGGGATTGCCGCGGCTGGTTCTGAAAAACTGGTGGCCGGCTTTGGACCGTTGCTGCCGGGGTTCAATCAGGTGGCTTGGGGCGATTTGGATGCAGCCAAGGCACTGATCGGCGATCAGACGGCGGCCATTATTGTTGAGCCGGTGCAAGGTGAAGGTGGTATTCGCCCGATGGCGGATGCGGACCTCAAGGCATTGCGCGCGATCTGTGATGAGGCGGGTATCCTGCTGATCATGGATGAGGTGCAATGTGGCGTGGGCCGGACTGGCAAGCTGTTTGCGCATGAGTGGGCAGGTGTGGCACCGGACATCATGATGGTCGCAAAAGGCATTGGCGGCGGTTTCCCCTTGGGCGCAGTATTGGCCACGGAAGAGGCCGCGAGCGGTATGGTTGCGGGCACACATGGGTCGACCTACGGCGGCAACCCTCTGGCTTGTGCTGTCGGTGGCGCGGTCATGGATGTGGTCGCGGAGGACACGTTTTTGGCGGAGGTGAACCGCAAGGCCGGTCTGTTGCGTCAGAAGCTCGAAGGGCTGGTGGCGGAGCATCCCGAGGTGTTCGAAGAAGTGCGTGGCGCGGGGCTGATGCTGGGGCTGAAATGCTCTAAGGCGGCTTGTGGCGACGTTGTGGCGGCTGGCTACGACAACGAGGTTGTGACCGTGCCAGCGGCAGACAATGTGGTGCGGCTGTTGCCGCCCCTGAACATCACAGATGAAGACATTGCCGAGGCCGTTGTGCGGCTTGAAAAGGCGGCGGCCCAACTGGGCGCAGAAGGTTAAGGACAAATAAGATGAAGCATTTTCTGGATATTAATAAGACCGCTGTGGATGATCTGCGGGGCATGATCGACAGCGCCAAATCCATCAAAGACGCGCGCAATGGACGCCCTAAGGGTGCCCTGGATGATGATCTGCCGCTGAAAGATCACATGGTTGCGCTGATCTTTGAAAAGCCCTCCACCCGGACCCGCGTCAGCTTTGACGTGGGGGTACGTCAGATGGGCGGGCAGACCATGGTGTTGTCCGGCTCTGAGATGCAGCTGGGCCATGGCGAGACCGTGGCGGACACCGCCAAGGTGCTGAGCCGGTATGTGGACCTGATCATGATCCGGACCTTTGAAGAGGCGACACTGCTGGAGATGGCGGACAACGCCACTGTGCCGGTGATCAACGGGCTGACCAACCGCACGCACCCGTGCCAGATCATGGCGGATATCCTGACCTTTGAAGAAAAGATGGGTCCGATTGCAGGTAAGAAAGTTGTGTGGTCCGGCGACGGCAACAACGTGTTTGCCAGCTTTGCCCATGCAGCAGGGCAATTTGGCTTTGATCTGACCTTCACCGGCCCGCAGACGTTGGACCCGGAACAGGTGTTCATTGATGAAGCCCGTGCCAAGGGTGTGAACGTTGAGATCGAACGTGATCCGGTGAAGGCTGTGCAGGGGGCGGATTTGGTTGTGACCGATACTTGGGTGAGCATGCATGATGCGCCGTCAGCGCGGGAGCGTCGGCACAATCAGCTGCGCGGGTTCCAGGTCAACGAAGAGTTGATGAGCCACGCCAATGATGACGCGCTGTTCATGCACTGCCTGCCGGCACACCGGAATGAAGAGGCCACCAACGCTGTGATGGACGGGCCAAATTCGGCAGTGTTTGATGAAGCAGAGAACCGGCTGCACGCACAGAAGGCCATCATGAAATGGTGCCTAGCGACTTAGACCTCCCCCATTGGGTGACTTAAGGGCGTCAGCGTGGCTGGCGCCCTTTTTGTTGTTTGTGGGCGGATACTGCGCCTAATCTGGAGTGGCGAGACAAGGTAGGGAACACGCGATGAGTGAGGCGCAAGGGACTAAAAGGTCGCCACGGATTGTGGTGGCCGGGGCGGGCAGTATCGGGTGTTTTGTGGGTGGGTTGTTGGCACGGAGTGGGCACGATGTGACGCTTTTGTTGCGGGCCAAAACTGCCGAGGAGATCACACAGAACGGCTTAACACTGACCGACTATGGTGACTTGGATGTGGCCTTGGCGCCAGATCGCTTTGCGATGAGTGCTGACCCGGCCTGTTTTGCGGACGCGGACATTGTACTGGTAGCAGTGAAGAGCGCGGGCACGGTTGAGATCGCTGCGCAAATTGCAGCATATGCGCGAGACACCGCGGTGGTGATCAGCCTACAGAACGGCGTGGAGAATGCGGCGTTGCTGCGAGAGATGCTACCGGGTTGGGACGTGCGGGCCGGTATGGTGCCGTTCAACGTTGTTTGGGTTGGAGGTGGCCGATTTCATCGTGGCACCAGTGGTGACATCCTCATTGAGCGCGGATTGGGGCATGTCGGGCGGCACCTGAGCGTGCCGGCCTTGGCCATTCATGAACACGCAGACATTGCGGCGGTGCAATGGGGCAAGCTGCTGATCAACCTCAACAACGCTTTGAATGCCCTGTCAGGGATGCCTTTGCGGGAACAGATCGGCGACTGCGATTGGAGGAAGTTGATGGCGGCGCAGATGGAAGAGGCTTTGGTGGTTTTGGCGGCGGCAGAGGTGGCGTGTGTGAACCCGGTAGCGAAGGTGCCAATGTCCACGGTGCCACGTATTTTGAAGCTGCCAACCTGGGCGTTTCGCATGGTGGCGAAAACGATGCTGTCAATTGATCCGAGTGCCCGTAGTTCCATGTGGGAAGACCTCGAGAAAGGCCGTGGGACTGAGATTGACGAGTTGCAGGGCAAGATCGTGCGGCTGGCCCGGCAAGCCAATGTGGCGGCGCCGATCAATGCGGGGATTGCAGAGCTGATCCGAGACGTGGAGACACTGAGTACAGGCTCACCCAGGCTCACGGCGCGGGAGGTGCAGCGACGTCTGCGGACACAAGGTGCGGCCGCAGACGACTAGCTCTTAGCTGCTCAGTGTGTTGAGCAGGTAGAAGATCACAGCTGACATCAGCGCGGCGGCAGGCACAGTGATGACCCATGCGGCGATGATGGTCATGAAGTGGCTGCGGCGCACAAGTTTGCGACGGCGGCGCTCTTCGGGCGCGATGCGCTTCTCGGGGGTGCGTTGCACGGTGGTTTTGCGCAGGCGGCGCTCGGCGTGCCATTCGCGGTAGAAACCCACCCCAAAAATACCGCCCACGGCGATGTGGGTCGAGCTGACGGGCAGGCCCAACCAAGAGGCGACAATCACAGTGATCGCCGCTGACAGGGCCACACAATAGGCGCGCATCGGGTTCAGCTTGGTGATTTTCTCGCCCACCATGCGGATCAGTTTGGGCCCAAACAGGAACAGGCCGAAAGAAATACCAAACGCGCCAATGATCATCACCCAGCTTGGAATAGAGACTTTGGCGGCAAACTCGCCAAACTCGGCGGCGTGCACAATGGCGGCCAGCGGGCCAACCGCGTTGGCGACGTCGTTGGCACCGTGAGCAAAGGACAAGAGCGCGGCAGAGAACACCAGTGGGATGCCAAACAGCACTTTGAGAGACTTGTTGCGGTTCTCCAGACCTTCGGATTGACGGCGAATGAGTGGCGCGGAGACAACATAGAATAGACCGCCGGTGGCCACGCCGATCAGGAGCGCGGTCTGCAGGTCAATTTTGATGATCCGCTTGAGGCCTTTCAGAGCCAGATAAGACGCAAAGGCAGCTGCCATGATGCCGATCAGAACGGGCACCCAGCGGCGGGCCGCGGCAATTTTGTCGTCTTGGTAGATGATTTTGGTTTTGATGAAGGCCAGACAGGCTGCCGCAATCACACCGCCCAGAACCGGCGAAATCACCCAGGAGGCAGCAATTTTGGCCATGGTGGGCCAGTTCACTGCCGCAAAGCCCGCGGCGGCAATGCCGGCGCCCATAACGCCACCCACAACCGAGTGTGTGGTGGAAACCGGTGCGCCGACCCAAGTGGCGAGGTTGACCCACAGGGCAGACGAAATCAGCGCGGCCATCATTGCCCAGATGAAGATGGTGGTGTTGGCCATGCCGGTGGGATCAATGATGCCTTTGGAAATGGTGGAAACCACGTCGCCTCCAGCCAAAAGTGCGCCTGCGCTTTCAAAGAAGGCAGCGATGACAATCGCGCCCCCCATGGTGAGCGCGTTTGCCCCGACAGCCGGGCCCATGTTGTTGGCCACATCGTTGGCGCCGATGTTGATCGCCATGTAGGCGCCGATACCGGCGGCCGCGATGATGATTGCTGTGTCAGAGTCACCGCCTGACAAGAGGCCTGCCGCGACGCCTGCAATCACAATAAAAGCAATCGCAATGCCAAAGCCCACCATGGGGCGCGAGACATAGAGCGTGGCAGATTCCAGATGGGAGATGCGGTTGAGGTCGCGGTCCAGCGTGGACCATTTCTTGCCTGAGTTTGGCGAGGTCATGACAAAGAATCCCGGCTTTGAGTCGTACGGGGGCCTACCCCCGTAGCCGGGTCAATGCAACGATTTCGTTACAAATGGCTTACGAAAGGATTACAATTCCCGCAGAATGGCTTGAAGCTGTGGTTCGTTCACCATACCGGCAGCTTCTTGCGCGGGCACCCATTTGCGGGTGCGTTCCTCAGCCTCAGGGAAGTCGTCGACCAGCTCCGTGACCTCGGTTTCAAACACGGTGACGTCAACCGGCACCTCAAGCCCACCATCCAGACGTTTGGCATAGCCGTAGATGCCGACAGGTTCGCTGTTGATGTTGGCTTCTTTCACGCCAGCTTCTTCCCAGGCTTCGCGCAGGGCGGCGCCGGGGGCATCCAGCCCGTTGATAGGCCAGCCTTTGGGCAGAACCCAGCGGCCTGTGTCTCGCGACGTGATCAGCAGAACCTCGGTTGCGCCCTTTTTCTCACGCGTGCACAGCGCAGCGACCTGAATGCGGCGCGGGCGGCGCAACATTGGCGCGATCACGCTGTCAAAGGCGGATTTTAAGGCGTTGGTCATAGTGGTCTGCTCGGACTTGTTTGGTTATTATTATGTGGTCAGGTGTTTTGTCGTGTCATTGTATATACGTTTTCCTGTGGAAAACGTCAAGGTGCGCGCGAAATACACCTAATGTTTCCGACGTTTGGCGCGTAGGGTGGGGTCCGCTTGTGTCGGGTCTTCGGGCCAGGGGTGCCTAGGATAACGTCCGCGCATGTCTTTGCGCACGTCGGCATAAGAGCTGGCCCAAAACCCGGG
>NZ_CAJXIV010000134.1 GCF_913054185.1 uncultured Shimia sp. | reverse complement strand
GCCATCACCGTGACAGTCCCGCGCCGCGTGGACAGCGCCACATAATCCCCAGCCTCAACGCCCAGCTTGCGCAGGGTCGATGGGTGCAGCGAACAGTTTGCCTCAGGTTCCAGAGCATCCAGCGTGCTGGCGCGACGGGTCATCGAGCCGGTGTGCCAATGCTCCAACTGACGTCCCGTGATCAGCACCATCGGATAGTCGTCGTTCTGCTTGTCATCCGGCGGGATCACCGTCGCAGGCGCAAAGCGCGCCCGTTTGTTTTCACGCGGGAAGCCATCTCCAAACACAATTGCCTGACCAGGGTCCTCTGGCGACAGCGACGGATAAGTCACTGCCTCGCCTTCTAGCCGCTCCCAGGTGATGTTGTTGAGCGAGCCCATGTTGAGCTTCATTTCGGCAAACACCTCTTTGGGGTGGCTGTAGTCCCAATTGAGCCCCAAACGTTTGGCCAGCTCGACCTCGATCCACCAGTCTTCCTTGGCTTCACCCGGAGGTGGCGTCACAGGGCGGCCCATCTGCACCTGGCGATTGGTGTTGGTTACAGTACCGGACTTCTCATACCACGCGCTTGAGGGCAGGATCACATCGGCGTAGTTGGCTGTTTCCGTGAGGAAAATATCCTGCACGACCAGATGATCTAACATCGCCAAGGCGTCGCGCGCATGATCCACATCCGGGTCTGACATCGCCGGGTTTTCACCCAGAATATACATGCCCTTAATGTCGCCGTCATGGATTGCATGCATGATCTCGACCACTGTGAGGCCTTTTTGCGCGGAGAAATCTTCGCTGTCCCACACCTTGGTGAAGGCAGAGCGCACGCCGTCATCCATCACCGACTGATAGTCCGGCAGGAACATCGGGATCAGCCCTGCATCAGACGCACCTTGCACGTTGTTCTGCCCGCGCAACGGGTGCAGCCCCGCGCCCGGCTTACCCACATTGCCGGTCATCAGTGCCAACGAGATCAGACACCGCGCATTGTCCGTGCCGTGAATGTGCTGGCTGACACCCATGCCCCAGAAAATCATACCGGCTTTGCCTTTGGCAAAGGTCCGTGCCGCATCGCGCAGCAACTCCGGATCAAGGCCGCAAATCGGCTCCATCGCTTCTGGCGAGAAGTCCTTCAGATGCGCGGTCATCTCCTCCCAGTTCTCTGTGAACTGCGCGATGTAGTCCGCGTCATACAGCTCCTCTTCGACAATCACATGCATGATTGCATTGAGCATCGACACATCCGCACCCGGTTTAAACTGTAGCTTGTGGCTGGCATGTCGCCCAAGGCCCACGCCACGAGGATCACAGACAATCAGCTTGCCGCCACGTTTGGCAAATTGCTTGAAGTAGGTCGCCGCCACCGGATGGTTCTCAATGGGGTTGCAGCCAATCGCAATTGCCACATCGGCGTTTTCGATCTGGTTGAAGGTCGCAGTCACCGCCGCCGATCCCACATTCTCCATCAACGCCGCCACGGAAGAGGCATGGCACAGCCGCGTACAGTGGTCCACGTTGTTATGGCCAAAACCCTGACGGATCAGCTTTTGGAACAGATAAGCTTCTTCATTGGAGCACTTTGCAGAGCCAAATCCGGCAACGTTCGTGCCTTTTTCTGCCCGCAGTTTGGCCAATCCACCCGCCGCCGCATCCAGCGCTTCGTCCCAGGTTGCCTCGCGGAAATGCGTCAACAGATTGCCGGGATCGACGTTCAGCCCCTTGGCCGGTGCATCCTCTCGCCGGATCAGTGGTTTGGTCAATCGGTGCGGGTGTTTGATATAGTCAAAACCAAATCGGCCTTTGACGCAGAGCCGGTTTTCATTCGCTGGCCCATCGATGCCTTCCACATATTTGATCTTGTCGTCTTTGATCTTGAACTTAATCTGACAGCCAACACCGCAATAGGGGCATACGCTGTCCACTTCGCGATCAAAGTCCGCGCTGTCCCCGGCGCCGGTGTCGTCTAGCATAGTCGCAGGCATCAGCGCCCCGGTTGGGCACGCCTGCACACATTCGCCACAGGCCACACAGCTTGAGGCACCCATGGCGTCATCTTGGTCAAACACGATCTTGGCTTCAGCCCCACGGCCGCTCATGCCAATCACATCATTGACCTGAATCTCGCGGCAGGCACGGACACAAAGGTTGCAATGAATGCAGGCATCTAAGTTGACGCTCATCGCCACATGGCTGGCATCCAACAGCGGTACAGACTCTGACGCTTTGGCCGGGAATCGAGACTGTTCCACCCCAACTTGGTTCGCCATGTCTGCAAAATGACTGCTCGCGTCGTGCTTCACCTCCGGCTGGTCTGCCGCCAAAAGCTCGATCACCATCTCCCGCGCTTTGGTGGCCCGATCGCTTTCGGAGTGCACCACCATGCCGTCGCTGGCTTCACGGATGCAGGAGGCTACCAACGTGCGCTCGCCTTCCACCTCAACCATACAGGCGCGGCAATTGCCGTCTGGCCGATAACTTTTGGCCGGTTTGTGGCAAAGATGCGGGATCACAAACCCTTGCCCATTGGCGGCGTCCCAAATGGTAGTGCCTTCAGGCACAGTGACGTCCTGTCCGTTCAGGGAAAACGTCACAGTTTTGGTCTGGCTGGCGTCAAGCATGGCGACCTCGCTCTTTATCGGTGTTGGTCAATCAGGATGGTGTTGCCATCCGGATCTTGCAGCATCAGGCTTGCAGGCCCGTCAGAGGCCTCATCCGCCTCGCTCATCAACTCAAGGCCTTTGTCCTTAAGTAGTTTTTGCAACTCACGCACATCGGTGAACCCGTCGGTGTTCTGTGCACTTTGATCCCAGCCGGGATTAAACGTCAGGATGTTGCCTTCAAACATGCCCTGAAACAGCCCGATAATGTGGTCGCCGTTTTTCAAAATGCACCAATTCTGGTCGGGCTCACCGCCCATCATCTCAAAGCCAAGTTTCTCGTAAAACGCGCGGCTCGCGGCCAAGTCCTTCACCGCCAAGCTCACCGAAAATGCACCTAAATCCATGCTCGCCATCCTAAATCTCCTCGCTGAAATGCTTCATCACAAGGCGGATCGGATTGGGCGCAGCCTGCCCAAGGCCACAAATGCTGGCGTCACTCATCACCTGACACAGGTCTTCCAGCAGGGGCTGATCCCAACTGTCCGCTTGCATCAGTTTAACAGCTTTCTCACAGCCCGTCCGGCACGGTGTACACTGGCCACAGCTTTCATCTTCGAAGAACTTCAGCATGTTTAGAGCCGCATCTCGTACGCTGTCTTGATCAGACAAGACCACCACAGCCGCAGAGCCAATAAAGGTGCCCAATGGCTGCAACGTGTCAAAATCCAACGGCACATCGGACATTGAGGCGGGCAACAGGCCGGAGGAGGGGCCACCGGGCTGAAACGCTTTGAAGCGGTGCCCGTCCATCATGCCGCCGGCGGCATCAATGATGTCCAAAATGGTGGATCCGGCAGGCAGCTCATACACGCCCGGCGTTTTTACGCGACCAGATACGGAATAGCTGCGCAGGCCAGTGCGGCCATTGAGTTCAACAGAAGACATTGCCTCAGGGCCTTCGCGCGCAATCCGCGCCACCCAGTAAAGCGTCTCGACGTTGTGCACCAATGTCGGACAATTAAAGATGCCCACTTGGGCCACAAACGGTGGACGGTGACGGGGCAGCCCGCGCTTGCCTTCGATCGACTCGATCATCGCGCTTTCTTCGCCACAGATATAGGCGCCCGCGCCACGGCGCAGATCAATGTACCCCGGTGCCACAATTCCAGCAGCTTCCAGCTTGGCGATCTCTCGTGTCAGAATCAACCGGACCGCCGGATATTCGTCGCGCAAGTAGATAAAGCAGGTCTCCGCTTCTACCGCCCAAGCCGCAATCAACATGCCCTCAAGGAACAGATGCGGGCGGCGCTCCAGGTAATACCGGTCTTTAAACGTACCCGGCTCTCCCTCGTCGCCGTTCACCGCAAGGTAACGTGGTCCGGCGTTTGCGCGCACAAAGCCCCACTTCTTGCCTGATGGGAATCCCGCGCCACCAAGCCCGCGCAGCCCGCTGGCCAGCACTTGCTCTTGCACCGTTTCCCAGTCGCCAGAACTGCGCAGTTTGGTCAGTTCCGCATAGCCACCTTCGGCCTGATAGGCCGCGAAGTCTTCATAATCGGGAACGCGCGTGTGTGTGTCACCCGCGGCAATTGCTGCTTCGACCTTTTCCACCGTGGCGTGGTCAATGTGGTTGTGGCCCAGTTCCAATGTGGGTGCGGTATCACAACGCCCCATGCAAGGCGCGCGCAACACCCGCACTTCTGCCGGGTCCATGCCGTCTTCCAGCGCTTTGTGCAGCTGTTCGGCCCCGGCCAGCTCACAAGACAGCGAATCACATACGCGGATGGTCAGGGCAGGGGGCGGAGCCTCGTCTTCAGCCACCACATCGAAATGCGCGTAGAAAGTGGCAACCTCATAGATCTCAGCCTGTCCAACGCGCATCTCTTCCGCCAACGCGCGGATGTGCGCGGCAGACAAATGCCCGTAAGCGTCCTGAATCAGATGTAAAAATTCGATCAAAAGGTCACGACGCCTGGGCATCTCGCCCAAAAGCGTCTGTACCTCATCCAAGGCCACGTCATCGACTTGCCGCCCTTTGGGCGTGCGTCGTGATTTGCCCGTGCCTTTTTTCTTCCAAACACCTTTGGACTCGTCCAGCGGTACCATGGTCACCTCCCTGCCAGATGGCTCACGGTGACATCACGTATTCTGATAATCAATCAGGCAAAACTTAAGTTGCCATAACTTTTGCTTATGTTGCGCTGAGCCCCAATGTCCGTCGCAGCGCTTCAACCGTGGACAGGCCTGGGTCACGGTGTGGCGAGACCAAGCTCACATCTTTCTCTTCATCAGGCGAGGTGAGGGCAAGCGCGACGGTATTGGGCATATGTCCCAAGCAGTTAACCAGCCCCGCCGGGATGACCGTTGCAGCCACGCCGTTGGCTGCCATCAGCATCGATGCGGTGAATTCGCCGGTTTCCGCCACCACATTTGGCACTTCATTTAGTGTTCGAAAAATCAGGTCCAAAATCCGTCGATTCTGCATACTTGGATCAAGCAGGCTTAACGGCAGCGCCGCGGCCTCTGCCCAGCTGGCGGTGCCGGTGACCCGTGGCGCAAGGGCTTTGGGCGCCAAAAGCATGTAACTCTCATTATAAAGATGTTCGACCCGCACCATTTCCGGCGATACCCCTTCGCCATAGGTAATGCCGGCGTCAAACACACCGTTTTCCAACCCTTGCTGGATCGCAAGCGATGACACGGTTTGCAGGCGCACGCTGATGCCGGGATGGTCTGTGCGCAATTTTTGAACTGCGTCCGCCGCAAAACCAACGGCTGTCGGAATCACCCCAATGGTCAGCCGCCCGGTGATTTCACCACCAGCAGAGCGAAAGTCCTCTTCCAGAAGTTTCACGCTGTCCATGATCTTGCGGGCATGACGCACAAGTGCTTCACCTTCCGGCGTGAATCCCAGAAAGCGATTCCCGCGTTTCACAATCGCCGCATCAAGCCGCTCTTCCATTTTACGGATGCGCATACTGAACGCTGGCTGGGACACGCCACAGTCTTCCGCCGCGCGGGCAAAATGCCCATGGCGGGCCAGTGAGGACAGAAATTCGAGGTCTTTCAGGCTGATCACTGTGCCGCTCCGCTTGGCTGTGTCGCAAGCTCTAGCGGCTTTGCCTCGCGCGCACCAGTCTACGCCAGCGGCAGCGATTCGAGCGGCAAGCCCGTTTTTCCGGCAGGCTTGGGTAAGAATATTGCGGCCAAACGCCTGAAAAACTGTGTCATCAAGCGCGACAAGGGGACGCGACAGCACAAGATAAGCGAATGTTCGCTGGACGGGTTGCACCACCTTCGTTAAATAGCGGCGGAGAGAGGCTGCGGGTAACTGCGGCCCGAACCGATATGGGCCGCTTGTCGGCTGAAAAATGGAGGAACCTCGTGTCCCACGCAGAAGATCACGAAGGCACCCGGAGAGACTTTCTCTACTACGCCACCGCTGGCGCAGGTGCCGTGGCTACTGGTGCCGCCGTCTGGCCGCTGGTCAATCAGATGAACCCCTCCGCCGATGTGCGCGCGCTGTCCTCGATTCGCGTTGATACATCAGGCATCGAGCCGGGTACGCAGCTGACCGTAAAATGGCTTGGTAAGCCGGTGTTTATCCGCCGTCGCACCCAAGCAGAGATTGATGACGCCCGTGCCGTGAGCATGGACGACCTGTCTATCGACAAAACCAGCGAAAACGCCAACAAGCCTGGCACCGACGCTGCGGATGAAAACCGCGCGATGGACGAAGCTGGCGAATGGCTGGTGATGATGGGTGTGTGTACCCACCTCGGTTGTGTGCCTTTGGGCGACGGCGCTGGCGACTTTGGCGGCTGGTTCTGCCCCTGCCACGGCTCGCACTACGACACCTCCGGCCGCATCCGCAAAGGTCCGGCTCCTGAAAACCTCCACGTTCCGCTTGCCCGTTTTGAGGGCAGCGAACTGGTCCTCGGATAAGGAGACGCGCGCATGTCTGGTATCCCACACGATCACTACGAGCCCAAAACCAAGGGCGAAAAATGGGTTGAAAGCCGGCTTCCGATTATCGGTCTGCTGTACAACACCCTGATGATTCCAACGCCAAAAAACCTGAACTGGTGGTGGATTTGGGGCATCGTTCTGGCATTCTGCCTGGTGCTGCAAATTGTCACCGGCATTGTTCTGGTGATGCACTACACCCCGCACGTTGATCTGGCGTTTGCTTCCGTTGAGCACATCATGCGCAACGTGAACGGCGGCCATATGATCCGCTATATCCACATGAACGGCGCCTCGCTGTTCTTCTTTGCTGTCTACATCCACATCTTTCGTGGCCTCTACTACGGGTCGTACAAAGCCCCGCGTGAGATCACATGGATTGTTGGCATGATCATCTACCTTCTGATGATGGCCGCAGGCTTCATGGGCTACGTTCTGCCTTGGGGTCAGATGTCCTTCTGGGGTGCCACCGTGATCACCGGCCTGTTTGGCGCGATCCCGTTCATCGGCGAAGCCATCCAGACCTGGCTGCTCGGCGGACCAGCGGTGGACAACGCCACCCTGAACCGCTTCTTCTCGCTGCACTATCTGGTGCCGTTTGTGATTGCCGCTCTGGTGGTTGTTCACATCTGGGCGTTCCACACCACGGGCAACAACAACCCAACTGGTGTTGATGTGCGCACAGGCTCCAAAGAAGACGTAAAAAAAGACACCCTGCCGTTCTGGCCTTACTTCGTGATCAAAGATCTCGTGGGCCTGGCAATTGTTTTGACAATCTTCTTCGCGATTGTTGGCTTTATGCCAAACTACCTCGGTCACCCGGACAACTATCTCGAAGCCAACCCTCTGGCGACACCTGCACACATCGTGCCGGAATGGTACTTCCTGCCGTTCTACGCGATCCTGCGTGCCTTCACAGCTGACGTTTGGGTTGTGATGGGCGCAAGCTGGATCACCGGCGGCATCATCGACGCGAAGTTCTTTGGTGTTCTGGCGATGTTTGGTGCGATCATTGCGATGGCTCTGGTGCCATGGCTCGATACCTCCCGCGTGCGCTCCGGTCGTTACCGTCCGATGTTCAAGTGGTGGTACGCCCTTCTGGTTGTCGACTTCATCGTTCTGATGTGGGCCGGCGCAATGCCAGCTGAGCCGCCATACTCCACCATCTCTCTGATTGGTGCGACGTACTGGTTCGCTTACTTCTTCGTGATCCTGCCGATCCTCGGTGTGATCGAAAAGCCGACAACGCCGCCGGCCACCATCGAAGAAGACTTCAACGCCCACTACGGCAAACCTGCTGAATAAGAGGAACCAGGATTATGCTTAAGAAACTTAGCATTGCTGCTTTGGCCGCCCTGTCCTTCTCGGCAGGTGGTGCGATGGCTGCAGGTGGCGC
>NZ_CAJXIV010000133.1 GCF_913054185.1 uncultured Shimia sp. | reverse complement strand
CCGCGTTGCAGTCACTCGTTTTTGGAAAATGCTGCGCAATGCACGAACGGCTGGTTCGGGGAAGCCGCAGTGCGGCGACGGGCAGGCTGTTGAATGTCTCCTGTGGGCCGGATCTGCCGTGAAAGGCGGAAATACTTTGCAGTTTTGCAGGGTCCGCAATCTGCGCAAAGCTGCCGCTCATGCTGACTGCGGCATTGGTGGCATGACACTCCCTGTCGATAACCGCTTCGGGCTGAGAGCAGACGCTTGCTGCACTCGACCTCGATTGCGGCTAAGCACAGGAAGCGGAGTTTGCAAAGTCTGGCGAACAGCCCGTAACAGCCGTCGTATTTTTATGCCAACTGACGGAAGCGGACATTCATACAACTTGACTGGCGCCTTTAATGCGGGACGTAGATAACCGTTGCTGGGGGGGGGGCAATGGCTGCCTTGGGAAAGCTAGGGCTATCAGCAATGGCCAGAATTAGGGGGTAACAAACTAGACTCTCAGACATGATGCGCTAATCTGAAATTATTTCGCGTATATGTACGTAGTCGATTTTGAAGGTAACCCATGTTGGATTTTAGTCAGTTTAAAGACGCACTTGCCCAGTTTCATGAAGAGTTCGCAACTGAACTCATGGACTTGGAGTGGGTCGCGGTTGAGTTGCATGCGGGCTTGGATGCCGCAAGCCCGGAAATCATTGTTAAGCTCTCTGGCAGCGTGGATTCGACACCTGGATCAATGCGTGCAGGATCGACATTCGAATACGATGGTCGTAGTTTTGCGGTCCGAGTGATGGCTAACAGGAAAATCGTTGCGCAAATTGAAGCGGGAACAGCTGCACGGCCTGAGGGCGCTCCATATTATGGGACGTACGGCGGTCCGATAATGTTAAACGGAGTGTTGGTTGCAATATCAAATTGGCATGTTTTCTGCAGGAGCGGGAACAGCTCGAGCATCGGAGATAGAATACAGATAGATGGAAAGACAACCGCATCCCTGTATGATTTCGAACCGGTAAACGAGTTTGGAAACAACGAATATGATATTGCATTTGCTGAGTTCGATGACCCGGAAGGTATTGAAGCTCAATTTCGCGAGTGTTCCGGTGGTACACGCCTTCGGTTTCCACGTCGGCTAGCCTGGTCTGTTGAGTTCGGTAAAGCGCATTATACGGTCGGTGCACGCTCCCCAGCTTGTGGTCACGGCAAATTACTAGGAGTCGCAAGTATCCGAGTGAACTACGGAAATGGTCGACTAATTCCCTTTTCAAATCAATTGATGTTCTCAAAAATGTCAAACCGAGGCGACAGTGGTTCACTTGTTGTAGACGAGGAACGGCATGAAGCTGTTGGCCTGATTTTTGCAGGTGACGACGACTCTAGTTATGCCAACTTTCTACCTGGCTACTCAAACTTTTTGACAAGAGGCAGCATCGATCTAAGACAATCAGAGTCTTTGATGAGCTTTGCGTATCAACCGACGATGCGAAAGGAAGAAGTGTCATTTGGCGGAAGAAAATCGTTATCAATGGACATGGATTTTGAGAAGGATGGTGTCGCGCCGTCGGTAGATGAAGCCCCCTTTCCCCGAGATTTGATCGACCCTACAAAACGAGTCAGATTTTTTGACATACATCAACATCATCAAATTCGGATTGCTGACGTTCAAGGAAGCTGGGTCAAAGCCCAAGTATTTGCCCAACGCGATCACACGCCTGGACATGGTATACAGTACTACTTGGCTGCCACCGGCTTTTTTAATGTCAATGCACCAAGCCGCTTATACTATCTTGGTTAGTGCTTCGTACACTCGCGCTATAGCGTAGGAAGCATAGCTTGGCCGAGCCCAACAGTTGACTTCCTGTGGGTCCAAACTCGCCGCACCGCCCGCAAATTCCGCTGCCGGGAAACGAGCGCGACTTTTGCAAGCCCATTGTCTGCGAATTGCCGCCATTGGCACCTCTCGTCGAAGCCGGCCAAGCGCAGGGTGGACAAGCATTTGTGCCTGGAGGTCGGCTCCCAGCCCTTTTGCGACATTGGCGCAGTGTGCAGCGAGAGTTCTGCTGCACGCGCGAAGCGCAAGGCCAGGCTTTCGAAAGCAGGCTTCCAGAAGGCAATTGCAGCCACTCGAGCTGCGTCAATGTCATCGATGCGCAGTTAGTGACCTTTACAGAGTCTGCGAGGTAAATGTGGGCCAATGGCCTGGGTTGGCCTGGAGCCGCCGATAAGTTGTGTCGATTAATGACCGCTCTAGGCCACAAAAACGAAAATGCCGGTCCAGAAAGGGTTTTGGCACGACTGCTCGCAGGACATCGGCTGCATTTGTCGCGCTACAAAATTACAGAAATCTTGGAAAGAACTGCATTCCCAGTCTCAACATTTGATACGTTCCATAGACGGATCGAACATTGGCTTGATTGACGCCGTCGCCGGAAAGGCCTGGCCAGCGATATCAATTGTCCAGTTCCCATTTTGCACTATGGCAAGTGACACCGGCTCATCGAGAGATACAAAGCCAATTCCAACGGCCCCGCCCAGCGTGTGACCATATCCGCCAATCTGCAAGTGGCCAACTTCGGCACCATCCAAGTAAATAAGCTCATTTCCATAAAGCAGCGGTTTGGGGTCCTTAAGCAGGAATTGCAGCATTCGGGTTTTGGGAACGCCACGCTCCTTGATTTTTACCAGCGCATCGCGGCCGATGAACCCGCCGGGCTTGTCCAGCTTCACGGCAAAGCCAAGCCCAGCTTCGATCGGGTTGTCAGTGTTGTCCACGTCCAACCCAAAGTCGCGATAGGCCTTCTCAAGTCGCAGTGAGTTGAGGGTCTGCATGCCCGCGTCGCGCAGGCCAAACTCGCGGCCTTTTTCTTTCAAGAGGTCATAGACCTGAACGGCAGCATAAGAGGGCACCTGAAGCTCCCACCCAAGTTCGCCAACAAAAGTGACCCGGAAGGCTTTTACCATCCAATAGCCAACATCTATGTCCTGACAAGTCATGAAAGGGAACGCCTGGTTGGACATGTCAGTGGCGGTGACCTTTTCCATCAATTGGCGTGCTTTGGGGCCATGAATGTTGATCTGAGTGATGCCCGGCGTGACGTCTGTGATCACCGCAACTTCGCCTGATTTGATGTGGCGGCGCATGCGCATTTCGGTGTGGCCGTGGCTGTTTTCGCCAACCACCACCAAAAATTTGTTTTCGCCAAGGCGGGTTACGGTCAGATCGGCTTCAAACCCGCCATTTTTATTGACCCACGCAGTATAGACCAGACGGCCAAGGGGAACATCAACTTCGTTGCAGCTCAGTCGGCTCATCAGCGCCAGCGCATCGGGGCCTTCGACAACAAACTTGGACATGGCCGACATGTCCATGAGGATCACATCCTCACGGGCGGCGCGGTGCTCTTCGGCGTGCCAGTCAAACCAGTTCTGCCGGAACCAGCTGTACTGCTCTACCTTTGCCTGTTCGGGAGTTGGGGCAAACCAGTCGGGCATTTCCCAGCCATGCCCCTCAGAAAAGAAGGCACCTGAGGCCGACAGCCGATCGTGTAAGGCTGAGCGTTTTAAATCGCGAGCGGTTTCATAGCCTTCGTTGTGATAGTGCTGGCCAAACATTTTCCCCAACAGTTCAGGCCCACGATCGCGGCGAAAGGCGCGGGTGGCGTGGTGACGGGTGAACCGGTTTACGTTGATGCCGGTGACATCGATCGGTGGGTGTCCGTCCACAATCCAATGCGCCAGTACATTGCCTGTGCCCGCGCCGTTCAGGATGCCAAGGCTGTTCATGCCACAGGCCACAAAACAATTGCGCAGTTCCGGGGTCTCGCCAACCAAGGGGGCAAGGTCAGGGGTGAAGCTTTCAGGGCCGCAAAACAGCTTGCGCACCCCGACATTCAGGGTTGAGGGCACGCGCGAATAGGCGGTTTCCAGATGTGGCGCCACGCGGTCCCAATCCGGTTCAATCTCGCCAAACGCAAAATTATCCGGGATGCCGTCAAGCTTCCAAGGGGCTGCGCCTGGCTCAAACAGTCCAAGCATCAGCCCTCCCATTTCTTCCCGGTAGTAGGTGTAGGTCGACGGATCTTCGAGGACCGGCAAATCGCGGCTTAGACCGTCGATGTTTTCTGTGATCAGATAATAATGTTCGGCTGCTTGCAGGGGAAGGTTGATCCCGGCGCTGGCCCCCAGTTGCCGTGACCACATACCTCCGCAAATCACAACGTTTTCGGCCGTGATGGTCTGGCCATCAGAGGTGCGCACGCCGGTTGCTGTGCCGTTCTTGGCCATGATTTCGGCGACGGTGACACCTTCGAAAATTTGTGCCCCGCGCATGCGGGCACCTTTGGCCTGCGACATGGTCACATCCACCGGATTGGCGCGGCCGTCCTCTGGCGTATAGAAACCCGCCAGCACGTCAGACATGTCGCCAATTGGGAATAGACTTTGGCACTCCTGAGGGGAGATTTCGTGAATATTGATGCCATGGCGGCGCATGAAAGGCGCCAAGCGGCGCATTTCATGAACGCGCTCTTCGTTGTTGGCGATTTGCAGATAGCCAACGTCACGAAACCCGGTGGTAAGGCCTGTTTCCTGTTCAAGATTCGCGTAGAGGTCGCGCCCGTGAGTGTAGATTTCACACTCAGCCTCGGTTGTCAGCAATCCCCCCACAATCAGCCCGGCGGCGTGCCACGTGGTACCAGACGTGAGTTGGTCGCGCTCCAGCACCACCACATCTGTCATGCCCAGTTTTGCCAGATGGTAAGCGGTGTTGCAGCCAATCGAGCCGCCACCAATGATCACGGTCTGCGCGTGCGTGGGAAGAGGTTTGGTCATAACTGGGTCAACTCCGCGAGATTCGGTATTTGATCAAATCCTTGATTGACGTGGCCGAAAAATCAAGCCATTGATTGAATGATCATTCAATGGGTACCAGTTTATGATTGAAACAAAACAGAAAAAATCTCGCACTGCATCGCCTGAAGTCAGGAAAAGGCAGATTGTTGACGCGACAATTGCGTCCATTGGCAAACACGGAATTTCGGGCACGACTATGGCGTCGGTTGCCAGACTGGCGGGGCTGTCTGCGGGGCTTGCGAACTTTTACTTCAAGAGTAAAGACGCACTGCTGGAGGAAACCTTGCGCTGTTTGGCAATGGAACATCGTGAGCAGTGGTCAACGCGGCTTCAGGCTCCGGACCTGGACGCACCGGCAAAGATTGTCGCGGTCATCGATGCGCAGTTTCACACATCCATTTGCAATCGGAAAAAGCTGGCCGTGTGGTTTGCCTTCTTTGGGGAGGCGGCTTACCGAAAATCTTACCGCCGCATCACCACCTCAATCGACGCAGAACGGCTTGATGTAGTGGCCGGTCTGTTTGATAAGATCATAAAAGAGGTTGGGAGCCCCTTGGACCCAAAAGGGGTGGCCCGTACGCTGGAAAGCCTGTTTGACGGGTTTTGGTTGAATATGCTGATGTACCCCGATCAGTTTTCGCGAGAGATGGCAAAAGCCCAGATATTCGACTATTTACACACCAGTTTCCCACGCCATTTCACGCCTATGCCATAGCGGCACCGCTACGGGTGTTGTTGTAGTGCGGTTGCCGGCACGCATACGGACTTGTGTCAGCCTTTGGCATACCATCCGTTGTCCACATAGGTGGCATTGCCGTTGATAAAACTGGCCTCATCAGAAGCTAGAAAAACCACCGCTGCAGCCACTTCTTCCGGGTAACAAATGCGGCCTTGAGTGGCTGCCATTCCGGTCTCTTCCCACTCTTGTCCCGCAGCATCCAGTTCGGCAATTTCTTTCAAGCCATGAGCGGTTTCAATAAATCCCGGACAGACAGCGTTGCAGCGAATGCCTGCGTCGCGGTACTCGGTTGAAATGGTGCGTGCCAACTGAAGAACCGCACCTTTGGACATGCAATAGACCGATTCAAGTGCATAGCCCAGTTCAGCGGCAATAGAAGAAGTGATGACAATCGAGCCGCCACCGTTGGCGCTCATGTCCTTGACCGCGCGGCGACATGTCAGGAAGGCCGATTTCACGTTCACGTCCATCAGCCAGTCGTATTCGGCCTCGGTGGTCTCGTGCATCGCTTTTACAATGATCGTGCCCGCGTGATTGAACAGAACATTGTAGGGCCCAAAAGTCGCCAGCGCCTCGTCAAAGGCTTGGTTGATTTCGGTATCTTTGGTCACATCCGCATGAAAAAACGCGGCTTCGCCCCCTGCGTCGCGTATCATGTCGACAGTTTTTTGCCCCTCTTCATCCTGAATGTCGAAGATGCTGACCTTGGCGCCTTCCTCGGCAAAGGCCAGGGCGGTTGATCGCCCCATACCGGTTGCGCCTCCGGTGATGACAGCCACTTTGCCAGCCAGGCGGCCGTTTGGGGATTTTATACTGTTGGTCATTTGGGTCTCTCCAAACAGAAATTCAGATGCATTCTCCGCCATCAATGACAAGCGCATGGCCGGTCATGAATGTGGACATGTCAGAGGCGAGAAACAGGATGGAATCGGCCATTTCATCGGTTGTGCCCCAGCGCCCCATTGGAATGGTTTTGGCAACGTAGCGCTCCAATTTGTCGCGCCCGCCCATTTGCGTCTCAAAACCAGCGTTAAAAGGCGTGTCGATGAACCCGGGGCATAGGGAATTGAAGCGGATGTTGTCCTTGGCATAATCGGCAGCCATTTGACGGGTCATCGCGACAACGGCGTGTTTGGTTGTGGCGTAGGCGATCATCTCGCGGTCATATTGCACACCTGAATTGGACGAGGTGATGATCACACTGCCGCCGCCTTGTGTGCGCATATGCCCAACCACCGCGCGGGCAGCGATAAAATGCGACCTGACGTTCAGCTTCCAAGACATGTCCATGCCATCAAGCGGAACCTGTTCCAGATTGCCTTCGATTTGATAGCCCGCATGGGAGTGCAGCACGTCAATTTGGCCGTAGGTTTTGACGGTTTTGTCAATCTCGGCGGCAACCGCTTTGTCATCGGTCACATCAAGGGCTGCCGAAGCCGCACTTAGGCCTTCGGATTTCAGCGCTTTGACAACCTGAGCGGCCTTGTCGGCATCAAGGTCTGTCACAACCACCTGTGCTCCGTGGCGCGCCATGGCCATGGCGCCCGCGCGCCCTATGCCGGAGCCGGCGCCGGTGACCAGTGCGACTTTGCCTTTGAGAACAGGGAAGTAGCGATCGGATGAAAGGGGGCCCGCGAGCGTCATTTTGATTTTTTTCCTCCGCGTTGCAGCAGCAATTGGGCCGTGATTAGCAACAGCAGAGAGACCATCAGAACCATGGTTCCAATCGCGTTGATCTCTGGTGTGACGCCGCGGCGGATCGAGGAAAACACATAGATTGGCAGAGTGGTTTCGGACCCGGCGACAAAGAAAGCGATGATAAAATCGTCAAAGCTGAAAGTGAAGCTGAGCAGAAAACCCGCCAGGATGGCCGGAAAAATCATCGGCAGTGTTACCTGTCGAAAAGTCGCCATGGGCGTTGCGTACAAGTCTGAGGACGCTTCGGTTAAAGCGCGGTCCATACCGGCCAGTCGGGCCCGCACAATGATCACCACCAACGCCATCAGAAACATTGTATGTGCCGCAATCAATGATCCCATGCCCATATGCAGTTTGGGTGGAGTCCATCCATTTGGCCAAATCGCCGCGATTATTGGATTCAGTTGGTCAAACACCGTGACCAGCCCGATCAACGTGGCGATGCCAATCACGATTCCGGAGATCATGACCGCAACATAGATCAGCAGGTCAAATGCGGTGCGCACCGGCCCTTTGATCCCTTGTAGAGCCACCGCAGCCATGGTGCCAAAAACGCTGGCACATAAGGCGGAGGTAAAGGCCACGATCAGGCTGGTTTCCAGCGCATCCATGACAAAGGGATTGGAGAGTGCCTTGCCGTACCACTTGGTTGAAAATCCCTGAAGCTGGCTGGCATGACGGCCGGCATTAAAGCTGAACAGCGCGATCACACCGATCGGGATGTACAAAAACAGGTAAACGCAAATTGCATATATTCTCATCGGTTTACCTCACATGATCGACACGTCTTCGCGGCTGGCGCCAAGACGATTGATAAGCCGCATGTAGACCGTGACGGTGATCAGCATGACAACCACCAGCGTGACGGACACCGCCGAGCCATAAGCCCAGTTGCGGGATTGCAAGAACAGATCGACCAGCGCGTTGCCAACGAAGAAAACTTTGCCGCCACCCAGCAAAGCCGGGATCAGATATTCCCCCATCAATAAGATGAAGACGAGCATGCATCCGGTTGCGATGCCGGGGAT
>NZ_CAJXIV010000132.1 GCF_913054185.1 uncultured Shimia sp. | reverse complement strand
CGCAGAAGTGGCAAAGTGAGCAAGCTGCCAAGCAAAAACCGGGACCACGCCACAAACAGCGGGCTGGTGCCGTGGTCTTGGGTCATAAGTTTGCCTGCGGTGTCCCCGGCGGGGATCAACGACATGGCAACAAACATCAGGACAAAGACTTTCCACATGGTTGCGGCGTAACATGTTTGTTCCGGGACAAAAAGTCTGCGCATTGATGCGCAATTGCAAACAGAGAATTGACGCTTGGCGGGTTGAACCTGCTGGTGCCAAAAGGCTAAAGTTTTACGCATGACGAAGGAATTTTCCCGCCGTACGTTTTTGAGTTTGAGTGCCGCGTCGCTTGGTACGTCTGTTTTGGCAGATGCGCCAACGCGCTCGTTGCGGCCGGTTTTGCGGCCTAACGGTGTAAAAGCCCTGCCTGTGTCCGCGCCTGCGGCAGATGCTTTGATCCGCGACAGCGGGTTGAGTGGAAAGCTTAGCTTTGCAGTGGCCCGTATGGGCGATGGGGCGGTACTGGAAGGACATCAGGCCACCAATGGTTTGCCGCCAGCCAGCGTGACCAAAGTGCTGACGGCGCTTTATGCTTTGACCTACCTCGGGCCGAACCATCGGTTTCAGACCAGTCTTGTGGCCGTGGGCAATATTTCAAACGGTGTTTTGCGTGGGGATCTGGTTTTGCGGGGCGGCGGGGATCCGACCCTAGACACCAACGGTCTGGCGGATTTGGCCCGCACCCTGAAAGCGGCCGGTGTGCGTGAAGTCACTGGGCAGTTTCTGGTATGGGGCGGGGCCTTGCCGTCCACAAAACGGATCGACAAGAAACAGCCGGATCACGCGGGATATAACCCGGCTGTGTCGGGCATCGCGCTGAACTACAACCGTGTGCATTTTGAGTGGAAACGTGGTGCCAATGGGTATTCCGTGGCCATGGACGGGCGCAGCGACAAATACCGTCCAGAGGTTGATGTGGCGCGGATGAAAATCGTGAAGCGCAGCGTGCCGGTGTACACTTACAAATCGCAAGGCGGGCGTGACCATTGGACTGTGGCCAGTGGGGCTTTGGGCAAAGGTGGTGCGCGGTGGTTGCCGATGCGCGAGCCAGAGGTTTACGCCGGAGAGGTGTTTCGAACCTTGGCGCGGGCACATGGGATCACGCTAAAGGCTCCAAAGGAAACCAACAATGCACCACGCGGGGCAGTATTGGCGCGCAAGCAAAGCCCGGCATTGAAGACCATTGTCAAAGCCATGCTGAAGTATTCCACAAACATTACCGCCGAAATGGTGGGATTGGCGGCCAGTCAGGCGCGTGGTGCGCAGCCTGGGTCGGTGAAAGCTTCCGCTGCGGCAATGAATGCCTGGGCGGCGCAGGCTTTGGGCATGCGTAACGCCGCATTGGTCGATCATTCTGGCCTCGGGGAAGCTTCGCGGTTGCGGGCGGATGAGATGGCGATGATGTTGGCGCAGGCGGGGCAGCATCAGGTGTTGCGCCCGATCCTGAAAACCATTGCGCTGCGTGGCTCCAACGGCAAGGTGAACAAGGCCCATCCGCTTAAGGTCAACGCCAAAACCGGGACGTTGCATTTTGTGAGTGCGCTGGCGGGATATGTCACCACACCGGACGGCCGCGAGCTGGCCTTTGCGATATTTGGCGCCGATGTGAATGCGCGGGACCGTTTGATTGGGCCGGACAGAGAGCGGCCCCAAGGCGCGCGCACCTACAATGGGCGGGCCAAGAAGCTTCAGCAGAAGCTGATTGAGCGCTGGGGCACGGTATACGGCGCTTAGAGGCGCTTAGGTGCGCGCTATGCGTGCAATTTCTGCGCAAAAGCCAATCTGCTTTTCAAATTTCTTGACGGGGCTTTGTGGCGTGGTTGATAGTTTTTTCAATGGGTTCGCAGTGACGCAAGGAGTGTCAGAGAGCGCGAAGTAGGTGATGTCGCGCCAAGGACAAGCGGACCGCAAGGTTTCAGTAACCAGTTCAGAATAATTTGAACTAGAGTTTAAAAGCCCATCGAAATTGGGCCGTCAGGTTGCGGGATAACACGTGCGGAAACGCGATAGATTGGATGAATTTGCTTTCTTAGAAGAAGTCCAGATGGGCATCTTTGTGCTTGAAGTGGGCGAGGACCGGTTGCCGCGATATGTGATGATGAACAAGGTCGCCCGCACCACCGCGCAGGTGGATCAGGCGTTTATTGACGGCAAAACAGCGGCCGAGATATTTCACGGAAGCGCCGGTGATTGGGCTCTAAAAAAGCACATTTCTGTTATGGAAAGCGGCAAAGCGGCGACATATGAAATTGCCTTCCCTTTTGCCGCCAACATGCTTCATATTCGCACCACTCTCACGCCAATTTACAATAAGGATGGCACGCTTTCGCACATGTTGGGGTGCTCGGCTGATGTGACCTCGGAGCGGCAGCGCGACGCAGCGCTGTCCTTAACAAAGGTAGCCAAGGAGAAGGCGGAGCAGGCCAACAAAGCCAAGGAACAGTTTCTGGCCAATATGAGCCACGAGATACGCACACCGATGAACGGCATTATTGGCATGTGCGATCTGTTGCGGGAGACCACGCTGAACAATCGGCAAAAGCTGTATTCCGATACGATCTCGAGCTCGGCCAATGCGCTTTTGGACATCATCAACGACGTGCTGGATTTTTCAAAAATTCAGGCTGGAAAGCTGTCGATCCATGATTCACCGTTTTCCATGCGGAGTCTGGTCACGGAAATTACCACATTGCTGGGTATACGGGCAGAGGCCAAAGGGCTCAAAATAAACGTGAATTACGACACGTCGGTGCCATCTAACTATTTGGGAGACGCCAGCCGTGTTCGGCAAGTCCTTCTGAACTTGCTTGGGAACGCCATCAAATTCACCGAAATTGGGCGGATCGATGTATCGGTTGTTTATGATGCTGACGCCAAACGATGGCCCTTAAAGTTGTCCATTTGCGACACCGGTCCCGGAATTGCGGATGCTGAAAAAGACCTGATTTTTTCTGCGTTTGAACAGATCGACAACTTGGCCACACGCAGAGAAGACGGGACTGGCTTGGGGCTGACCATATCGCAAGCATTGGTGGAACGCATGCATGGCAAAATCGATGTGGAGAGCGAAATTGGTGCTGGCAGCACGTTCACGGTGTCGTTGGCCTTGCCGGTGACTGAAGAGCTTGTTGAAGTCCAGGAAGTTGAGGAATTGCTGATCGCGTCTTATCCGCCGATGGATGCGCAAACCCGGCCGTCGGAGCCAGAACCACAACCCGGGCAGCAGCTCAAGGGCATGGAAATTCTCGTGGCAGAGGACAATCGGGTGAACCAATTGGTGATCCGGAAGATGTTGGCGCCAACCGGAGCGGAGCTGCATTTTGTGCCAGATGGGCAGCAGGCAGTGGATGCGTACAAGGCTGGGCAATGCGACCTAATCCTGATGGACCTGTCGATGCCTGTATTGGGGGGGCTTGAGGCCACCCGACAAATTCGTGCCTATGAAAAAGATGTGAAACGCCCGGCGTGTAAGATCATTGCGGTGACCGCCAACGCCCAGCCCAGTGACGCGGAAGCCTGTATGCAGGCGGGGATGGACGATTTCTTGAGCAAACCGTTTCGGAAAGGCGAATTGATCTCCATCATCGAGTGGTGAGCCGGGCCAGCGAATATTGTTCTGGTTGGCGAGGATTGCGAGGACGCTTTGACTTAGTTCTACGGCACATCACATGGGGACAGGGCTGGCGCTTGTGATTGCAGGCAAAAGACGACAACCCTTATGGGGCTGCAACTTCATGTGGCTTAGGCTGACAGTACGGACAGGTAAGTGCGGTGGGTTTTGTTGGTTTCTTCCAATTCGCAACAGTTTGGTAACACTTTATTAGATAAGACACATCTGAGAATAACCTTCACCTGAAGGGGTGGCGATGACGCGGCAGGCACCAAGTGTGACGGATTTGGATTTCCCAGGCTACCACGCGCTTTTGGACGCCGTGCCATCTTCTGTTTTTGTGCTGAAGTTGTGTGAGGACGGTCTTCCACGTTATGTCTCTATGAACAAGGCGGGCTGTGATCTGGTACAGCGCCGCCAAGAAGATGTTGTTGGGAAGACTGCGTTTGAGATTTATGGTGGTGCGATGGGGGACCGGGCGCTGGCCAAACACCTCGAGGTAATAGATGCCGCCCAGACGGCAACCTATTTGTCGGTCATTCCGTTTCCGAAAAAAGTGATTGATCTGCGCACGACGTTGACGCCGATTTTCGATGAAAACGGCGTCATGACGCATTTGATTGGGGTCAGCATTGATGTGACATCAGAACGCGAGCGCGATGAGGCGCTTGAGCTGACCAGGATTGCCAAGGAAAAGGCCGAGGAGGCCAGCACAGCCAAAGAACGTTTTCTGGCCAATATGAGCCACGAAATTCGCACGCCGATGAACGGCATCCTTGGCATGTCTGAGTTGATGCAGGACACCGAGCTGACGCCACAGCAGCAGCTGTATTCGAACACGATCAGCACCTCGGCCAATGCGCTGCTGGATATTGTGAATGACGTGCTGGATTTTTCCAAAATCCAGGCGGAAAAACTGTCTCTGGTTGAGGAGCCGTTCTCACTGTTGCAGGTGATCCTGGAAGTGACGACCCTGTTGAGCACGCGGGCCGAGACCAAGGGGTTGGTGCTGCATACGGATTATGCGCCGATGGTGCCTCATGGGTTTGTGGGGGATGCCAGCCGGATGCGGCAGGTGCTGTTGAACCTGATTGGCAATGCAATCAAATTTACCGATGCGGGGCGTATTGATGTGACCGTTGCGTATGACGGGGAGGATACAGCTTATCCTCTGCGATTGACGGTGGCGGACACCGGGCCGGGCATTGCGCAGGACGCGCAGGACGCAATTTTCGCGGCATTTGAGCAGGCTGATGGGCCCGGCACCCCCCGAGAAGAAGGCACCGGTTTGGGCTTGGCGATCACGCGGGCGCTTGTTGAACGCATGGGCGGAAAGATCGTGGTTGAAAGTGAGCTCGGCAGAGGGGCGGCGTTTACGGTGCAATTGGATTTGCCGGTGGTTGCCGCCAAGGACGTCGCTAAAGGGCTCGTCGCGGTGGTGCCTAAGGTTAGGCAGAGACCGAACATTGGCGCTCTAACGCCGTCAAAAAATGGGACACCAAGGACAGAGTTACCGTCGCTCAAAGGGGTCAAAATTTTAGTTGCGGAAGACAACCGCACCAATCAGTTGGTGGTGAGTAAGATGTTGGGGCCCACTGAGGCGGAATTGCAATTTGTCCCGGACGGGCAGCAAGCGGTGGATGCTTACAAAACGGGTGGATGTGATCTGATCCTGATGGACCTGTCGATGCCGGTCATGGGAGGGCTGGACGCCACACGGGAAATTCGAGCGTTTGAGAAAGATGCCGCGCGTCCGGCGTGCAAAATAATTGCACTGACAGCCAATGCGCAGCCCAGTGATGCAGAGGCCTGTCTGGATGCGGGCATGGATGACTTTCTGAGCAAGCCCTTCCGCAGGGGCGATCTGATTTCGATGATTTCTGGGTAGGGTTGTTCGGCGGCTGTACAGTTTGGTCCAATGTACAGAGGAGGGCAGAACCCTTACGACAAAAGTCGTATACCCAAGAGGGCTTGCAGCGCTTGTTCCGGTTCAAATTTTAGAAATAATTAACCAAACCTTGTGAATTTACGGCGAACTAAAAAACAGCTCGCCTAAGGTCCATGTGATTGCCGCAGAGGCAATTCGGGGGGCGAGGAACTAAGGGGAAGTCCGTGGATCAAAGCCAGAAAATCGACCCGTTTGCAGTTTTGAATTCGGTCGCTTTTTCTGTGTTTGTGCTGGAAGTGTGCGACGACGGGATGCCGCGATATGTGTCTGCAAATGGCCCAGCGCTGGACTATGCGGAGGTCACCCTAGATCAAGTGGTTGGCAAAACAGCATTAGAGGTGTTTGGCGGCGTGGTTGGTCAGCGCGGGCTAGCGCACCATTTGAATGTTGTGGCGCAGGCGGAGGAGGTAACCTATGAGGTGCCAATCCCTAAGGGCAGTAGGGTTGCGCTCATGCGCACCACGCTCAGTCCGTTGTTTAACAAAGATGGAAAACTGACACATTTGGTTGGCTCGTCCATGGATATGTCAGCCAATAAAGAGCGTGATGATGCGCTGGAACTGACCAAAATAGCCAAGGAACGTGCCGAGCAAGCGGTGCAGGCCAAAGAGCGGTTTTTGGCCAATGTGAGCCATGAGATCCGCACGCCGATGAATGGCATTATGGGGATGTGCGAGTTGTTGCGGGAAACTGCGTTGGACGAGCAACAGCGGCTTTATTCTGAAACAATTTTCCATTCGGCCAACGCGCTGTTGGAGATTGTAAACGACGTGCTGGATTTTTCCAAAATCCAGTCGGAGACAATTTCGCTACATATCGAGCCATTCTCGCTGCGCACACTGATTTCGGAAACGGTTATGTTGTTGAGCGCTCGGGCTGATGCAAAAGGCCTGGTGTTGCTGGAAGACTATCCGGCGGATGTGCCGGATGCCTTTGTTGGGGACGGAACACGGGTGCGGCAGGTTGTGCTCAACCTGATTGGCAATGCCATCAAATTCACCTCTGAAGGGCATGTAAGTGTTCGTGTGACGTTTGACCCTGAGGCGACCTTGCCTCTGAAGATTGCGGTTTCTGATACGGGCGTCGGGATCGCGCCAGAAGATCACGAGATGGTTTTCTCGGCCTTTGAACAGGTTGACCGACCGGAGATGCAGCGGGAAGAAGGCACGGGATTGGGGCTGGCGATCACGCGCGCGGTGGTCGAGCGCATGGGCGGGAAGGTCTCTGTGCGGAGTGCACGAGGGGAAGGTTGCACTTTTGAGGTGTGTTTGGGGTTCCCGATTGCGGACGTGCAGGACGTGCAGGCCCCGCCGTGTTGTGCGCCCTCGCCAAATGAAAATGACCGCCCACCACAACTGGACTTTGAACTTGTGGTATCACCCAAACAAACAACCGAAGTGCCACCTTCGTTGCAGGGCGTCAAAGTGCTGGTGGCGGAAGACAATAAGACCAATCAGTTGGTGGTGAAAAAGATGTTGGCACCAACTGGCGCGGATTTGATGTTTGTCGAGGATGGGCAGCAGGCCGTGCAGACTTATGAGGGTGGTGAATGGGATGTGGTCCTGATGGATCTATTGATGCCGGTCATGGGCGGTTTGGACGCCACCCGGCAAATCCGTGCTTTTGAAAAAGGCGCTGACCGGACAGCATGTAAGATCATCGCGCTGACCGCCAATACGCAGCCGAGTGATATTGACGCAAGTTTGGAGGCGGGGATGGATGACTTTTTGAGCAAGCCCTTCCGAAAGCGCGAGCTTTTGTCGATGATTGCCAAAGAGGCGCGGTCATCAGGCCTGTCCTGATAACCGCAATGTTGTCTTAGACCATGTGACGGGCGCGGGCACCCCGTTCGATGCCTGCGGCGTGCAGCCGGTCAATGCTCAGTTCGTAGCGGATCTCTTCCAAAATGCGCAGTTCGGATTCCGCCAGAGTGCCGTCAGCAGCAGCCACATCGCAGGCCAGCGCATAAGCGGTTTCAAACAGGTGTTCCGGCAGGTCGTGGCGTACGAGGCCAAACAGGGCGGCAAGTCCGTCTTCTTGCTCAAACAGTTCAAACACCAGCTGGCTAACGTGCTGCATACGATCGATGTCGTATTCCGCAAACACCGGCAAGTTGTTAACAGCGACCTGAATCTTGACCAGCTCAGCGGTGCGGATGTTTTCGTCAGAGGCCGATACGGCGATCATCACGACAACAAGGCAATCTTGCGGCGTGAGGGTTGTTGGGGTCTTATCCGGCACTGGGAATTCCTTTGAAATGACCTTGTTGCGGTGCAGAATATTGACTGACCCCGCAAGGAGCAATAGGAAGCGGCGGATTGTCTTGTGCAATGAGGCACTAGGCATGATTTTGCTGAAACCAATCCCGACATCGGAGATGGACAATGTCTGACCTGCGCGACGCAGCCCTCGTATCCAAAGCCTGGCCCTTTGAAGAAGCCCGTAAGCTTCTCAAACGCTACGCAAAGGGTGCGCCGGAGAAGGGATACGTGCTGTTTGAGACAGGCTACGGTCCTTCCGGCCTGCCACATATCGGCACCTTTGGCGAAGTGGCCCGGACCACAATGATCAAGACCGCCTTTGAGGCGATTAGTGACATTCCAACCAAGTTGATCTGTTTCTCAGACGATCTGGATGGGATGCGCAAAGTGCCGTCCAATGTGCCAAATCCGGAGCAGCTGGAACCGTATTTGCAGATCCCGCTGACGTCGGTGCCGGATCCGTTTGGCACACATGAGAGTTTTGGCGACCACAACAACGCCATGCTGCGCCGGTTCCTAGATACGTTTGACTTTGAGTATGAGTTCTACTCCGCCAAAGAGTTTTATCGCAGCGGTCAGTTTGATGAGAT
>NZ_CAJXIV010000131.1 GCF_913054185.1 uncultured Shimia sp. | reverse complement strand
GATACTTGTCCGCTGGGGGCGTCTCGCAACCCCGTTGGTCTTTTTCCTAAGCATTCTTTCCTCCCTTGCTGTCCCTTTTGTCGGGACTGGCTCGGTTAGTCTCAAAATCCTGACCGGTGGGCGTCACGCAACCGGTGGTCAGGGGCGGGATGATAACGTCCAGTTAGAACCGGGCGCTGTCGAGATATGCGCGGGTATGCGCGGTGTCCTGCATCTCGGTGCGGGACAAATCAGCTGGTTGCGCTTCCGCCGTATTTGGCGAAAGGGCCGCTACCGCAGCTGCTGCTGGGGCTGCTGCTGTTGCGAGCTTCAGAAAATCACGCCGGCTGGCACCTTTTTCCTCTGGCTTGCTCATGGCGAGCTCCTTGTTTTGTGTTGGTCGGGGTCCAACGGCTTCAAATGGCGTTTAATCCGCCCCCATGCGGAACGCCTGTGTTTCAATCTCAAGGAAGGCTTTGCCCACCGTCCCCACCGGCGCGTAGAGCACCGAGTTTTTCGCCGCCTCCAGATCGGAGAAGAAGTGCTCCGCCCAGGCAGCAATGTGGGTGAAGAAGAAATCTTTTTGCTTTTGCAGCGGCACCGGCGCGCCAAAGCGGCCACGGATCATGCCTGCCATCATCTCCAGCAAGCTGGCGATGTTGTCTTCGGGTTCATACACATTTGGCGCGCGGGTGATACGCAACGCCGCCATATCAGCACGCAGGCTAGCCAGCGGCTTTTCATTCAGAAACCCGGTCAAGTAGTAAGAGGCAAACGGCATCAGCTCGCCTCGGCCAAGACCAATGAACAGCGCGTTGAATTCGCTTTCCACCGCCCCGGCATTTGTCGCTTTGGCCACCCGGGCCAATGTGCTGATCGCTTGACCAAGATCGCTTTCATCCCCGCCCAATGCGGCGGCATGTTGCAACAGGTCCTTGCTTGGCGGATTGGCCATAAGGGCGGCCAGAAAATCGTAAAGATCCGCGCGTAGCAGGTCTTCTTCGGCGATAGGTGTGTCGGTGACGGCTTGGCTCATGGCTGTGCCCTCTCTTCAGTCGTTTCTGATGCGGCAAAGTCAAACCGCATACGGCGACGCAAGGGTGCTATTGGAAGCGCCTCCGCGTCAGGGAATGGTTCAGTCGGCGCCTCAGCTTCGGCCACTACCTCGAGTGGTGCAACCTCTTCAGGTGCGTCGCTTTCGTCCTCTTGGCGGGTGTCGCTTTCACCAGCGCCTTCAACAAACGCCATGTCTTGATCCTCAACACCGTCTTCCAGCGCCATGCCACCGTCGGCCAAAGATTCTTTCTCCTCGGCTTGGCGCGCCATCTCTTGAACGTGCGCCAGCATGCCTTTGCCCACCTGATAGGTGGTCTGCATTGCCTCAACGACCATGGCGCTGTCAGTGAAGTCTTCACCGTAGTCCACCAGTTGATCGACATTCGCCAATACAGGATTGGTCAGCCACAGCTTGCGCAAGGCACGGCGGCGGATACGCTCCGGCACGGCTTTGGCCAGAAACACCGAGAAATCATCGCCTTTTTCAAGCGCATCAGGATCAGGCAGATCAAGCTCCGCCAAAATCTCTGCGTCGGACTTCTCCTCCAGCTCGGCATGGGCCTCTGCCAGTACAGCCTGTTCCTCAGCCTGCACTTCGGCTTCGGCTTCCGCAGCAACGCCCGCCTTACGGCGCGCCCAAAAATCTCCACCGCGGCTCAATTTGGCCTCCCGGTGCGCGGCGCGCGGTATACGTCAGAGATCTGGGAAATACGCGCGTCGCCACGCCCATCTTCCACCAGATCAGTCCGCTTTTTGTCGCGGCGACGTTTCACAAAAATCTCTTCTTCGTGGTGCTCTTCCACAAAATCGCGCAGGAAGGCGACCAGCCCTTCGGGCATCGGCACCAACTCCAGCAGCTCTTCGCCGCTATCAGCATAATCCTGAAATTCAAAAGCGGAGGCCGTGGCCAACAGCACCTCATAAGGGCGATCCGCGTCACCATCCTCTGCCTCACGCATCACAACGCCAATCGACGGCACACGGGCTGTCAGGGTGGTCAGATACGCTTCGGTGTCGGTGTGCCACAACTCAAGCGGCACGGTGGCGGCGTGGAACTCCACCGCCTCATCCTCTTCGCGCATCACGCGCCAATCGGCCTGCGCAGCCCCAGGGAGCACGCCCACTGCTTGCCACGCAAATTTCGCCCAACGGTTGGCCGAGGGCGTTCTGCGGATCACGATGCCCAACGGCAATGATACCGGCGCTTGGCGCATGAATTTGTCTTCCTCCCGTGCCCACGCAGTCGTTCAGAATTTTTTTCGCAGGCAGCTTTAGTTTCGGTGCTTTCCTGTGCTGTGCCAAAGGAAAACGCAAAACCTGAGGTTTCCGGATGAATTTCTGGACATTTTGGGCGACCGAGTCTCGCGACAGGATTGGGCACGGACAGATTGTCCACATCCCCCAAAAACCAATAGAATCACTTGGTTTTACGTTGGGTCAAATTCCAGTGATCCGGCAGAGCCCGAGGGCTTTACGTAGAAGCGGAAACATGCATTTTTGACGTAAATCTACACTCCCATTTGGGGGTATCTTCTGGGAGGAAATCATGTCTAAGACATTGATTTTGTGTAACTGTTCTAAAAGTATGCCGTTGAATGCAGAGGCCTTCGACTCTATCGACAACGTGCAGTGCACCAAAGTGCACACCGACCTTTGCGGGGCACAGGCGCAGCACGCAGCCGAGCTTTTGCAGGCCTCCGTGGACCCAGAAAACACATGTGTGGCCTGCACTCAGGAACAGACATTCTTCTCCGAATTGGCGGACGATTTGTCCTTGCCGGAGCCGTCATTTATCGACCTGCGCAACCGCGCTGGATGGTCAGACGAAGCTGAGGCCGCCGGCCCCAAAATAGCCGCGCTTTTGGCGGATGGATTGCGAGAGGCCCCGGCGACCAAAACATTCGATGTCACGTCGGAAGGTCTCTGCCTGATCATCGGACATGAGGAGGCTGCGCTTGCAGCAGCCCGCCAACTTTCTGAGTTCCTAAGTGTCACAGTGTTGTTGTCCCCCGGGTCTGATGCGCCGGAAGACCGCGATTTCGATGTGATCGCAGGGCAGCTCAAAAAAGCCGCCGGTGCGCTTGGCAATTTCTCCGTTGAAATCGACGCGCTGCAACAGATCGACCCGAGCGGCCGTGGCGCTTTGACCTTTGGCGAGGCTCGAAACGGCGCCAAAACCACATGTGACATCCTGCTCGACCTGCGTGGTGAAACGTCACTGTTCCCCGCGCCTGAAAAACGCGAAGGCTACCTGCTGGCTGACCCCAAAAGCCGGCCCGCCACACATGCCGCCATCTTGGAGGCCTCCCATCTGGTGGGCACCTTTGAGAAGCCGCTTTATCTGTCGCTCGAGCCCAGCATCTGTGCCCATTCCCGCGCCTCGCAAACAGGCTGCACAAAATGTCTGGATGTCTGCCCAACTTCAGCAATCCGGCCAGCAGGCGATCACATCGACATTGACCCCAACATCTGTGCTGGCTGCGGGTCTTGTTCGGCGCTGTGCCCGTCTGGTGCCATCACCTATGACGATCCGCCCGTCAGTGCGCTTTTTGCCCGCATCAATGCCATGGCGGGAGCCTATCGCACGGCTGGTGGCGAAGCGCCACGTCTGCTGGTGCATGACCGCGCTTTTGGGGCTGAGTTGATTGCGCTGGCGGCGCGTTACGATCGCGGCCTGCCCGCCAAAGTCATCCCCATGGATCTTGAACGTGTCAGCGGGTTTGGCCACGCCGAAATGCTGGCTGCACTCTCCAGTGGCTTTGTTGGTGTAGACGTGCTCGCCGCGCCAACCACCGATCGGGGTGCGCTCGACAGTGAACTTCTGCTGGCGCAAGCGCTCAGCGGCGACACCAACGCCCTGCGCATCTTAGATCCGGCAGAGCCAAGCGTCTTGTGTGATGCGCTCTATAGCGCCTCCAGTGGACTTGAGCCTACCGCGCCAATCCTGCCACTTGGCAACCGCCGACAGGTCACCCGCCTGGCTGTGAAAGCGCTCCGCGGTGACCTAGATGCGCCTTTGCCCCTGCCGGAGAATGCCCCTTACGGCGCTGTTCTCGTCGACAAAGACGCCTGCACGCTCTGCCTGTCCTGCGCCTCGCTCTGTCCAGCGGGTGCCTTGGGTGACAACCCAGACAAGCCACAGCTGCGCTTTCAGGAAGACGCCTGCCTGCAATGTGGCCTTTGCACCCATGTCTGTCCGGAAAACGCGATCTCCTTGGTGCCACAACTGAACACCGCTGACGCGGCATTGTCTCAGCAGGTTGTGCATGAAGAAGAACCGTTTGACTGCATCGAATGCGGCACGCCGTTTGGGGTGAAATCCACCATCGAGCGCATTGTTGAGAAACTCGAAGGCAAGCACGCTATGTTTGCCACCTCGGACGCCGCCCGCATGATCCGCATGTGTGACGATTGCCGCGTGAACGCGCAGTTCCATCAGCAGAACAATCCGTTTGCAGGCGACGAGCGCCCACAGGTGCGTACATCTGAGGACTATTTCACAAAGCGCCGGGATCACTGATGCACAACCGGCGCTCCCAAATTTGCCGGGGCCATGGTCGCGGTATAGGCTACGATGTTCTCCAGTTCCTCCAGCGTCAGCCTCACGGGGCTAATTGGGGAGGGCCGGGTTTCGTCAAACGGTTCGGTGACGTCCGGAATGATGGTGAACGACGGATGCGGATTCAGCGCGTAAAACGCCCAGAAGCGCTCCATCCAACCATCCAGGCTGCGCAGCACCGCAAAGCTTGGGGTGGACCCAATGCCGTTCATGCGGTTGACGTCGCCCACAACGTGGCACCGACCACAGGCGCTCAAGGCCAACTCGGCGCCGCGCGCGGCATCGCCGTCCAACTCCGCCTCAACCTCAGCCTCAACCACGACAATCGGCACCTCAAACACCGGCTGCCCGTCCTGTTTGAAACTCAACACCGTGCGCTGCCCGACGTCTCCGGTCAGCCAGGCCGCCAAAGTCGCCATATGCGGATCATCCGCCTGGTGCACGGTGAGACCAAAGTTATCCCCGCCTCGCGAAAACACCGCTGTGTCACCATCTTTGATCAGGCTGCCCGCGGCGGCGCCTTCGGCCACCACCGTCACCCGCACCCCATGCTTCAACGTGAACCGGGGCAACATGAATTTGATGACACCGCTGTCTTGCAGCTCTGGCGCGACCAAAAGCGTGGTGGTTTTGCCTTGTGCCCACACTGTATGAGCGAAACAAATGGCAACCACAGCGGAAACCACAACACTCAAAGACCGAAAAACATCCATGACACAAACCTAGGCCTCCGCCCCGGCATGCGTCAACATGGACCCAAGTAGAATGCCCTAGGCAGAAAGATATCCACCGATGAGCGAAGATTTTAACATGAGCATGCGCAAATTTCTCAAGCAGGTTGGCGTCACCAGCCAGCAAGCCATTGAGGATGCCATGCGCTCTGCCGGAGCCGAGGCCACAGACGGCAAAGAGTTCACCGCCAAAGTCGTGCTGACCGTAGACGGTCTGGACATCGAACATGTTGTGACCGGTCAGATCAAAGGGCGCAACTAAATGGCAAACCGTGACGATATTCTGAACGTCCTCAAAGGCTTCAGTGATCCGGCTTCCGGGACTGATCTGGTTGCTTCCGGCATGGTCCGCGCCTTGAACGTGGACGGTGGAGAAGTCCGTTTTGTGATGGAAATTGACCCGGCTCGCGCACAAGCGATGCAGCCGATGAAGGCCGACATCGAGGATAAGCTCAACGCGCTTGACGGAGTCGAGACGGTATCCATCGTGATGACCGCACACGCCGCCTCCAAGCCACCGCCTGATCTCAAAGGTGCCCGCCCGGCTGAGCCTCAAGGCCCTCAGAAAATCCCCGGCGTGGATCGCATTCTCGCCGTGGCCTCCGGCAAAGGTGGTGTGGGCAAGTCCACTGTCTCTGCCAACCTCGCCGCCGCGCTGGCCGCTGAAGGTCGCCGCGTTGGTCTGCTGGATGCGGACGTTTATGGCCCCTCGCAGCCACGTATGCTCGGCGTCTCAGGTCGCCCATCCAGTCCGGATGGCAAAACCATCCTGCCAATGCGCAACCACGGCGTGACCATGATGTCGATTGGCCTCATGACCCGGGAAGAAGAAGCTGTTGTTTGGCGTGGTCCGATGTTGATGGGCGCGCTGCAACAGATGCTCAACCAGGTGCAATGGGGCGCGCTGGATGTGCTGATCGTTGACTTGCCACCGGGCACCGGTGACGTGCAAATGACTCTGGCGCAGAAGGCTGAACTGACCGGCGCCCTGGTGGTCTCCACCCCGCAGGACATCGCGCTCTTGGATGCCCGCAAAGGCATCAACATGTTTGAAAAGCTCGGCACGCCCATTGTTGGCATGGTCGAGAACATGAGCACGCACATCTGCTCCAAATGTGGCAACGAAGAGCACATCTTTGGCCACGGCGGTGTGGCCGCCGAAGCGGAGAAACTGGGCGTGCCGCTCTTGGCGGAAATCCCATTGGCGCTGGATATTCGTGTCGCCGCAGATGGCGGGGCCCCAATTGTGGTCTCCAAACCGGACAGCTCACAAGCGCAGTCTTTCCGCGCCCTGGCCCGTCGCCTGATCGAGGACGGCAACGCATGAGGGAAGCACCACAGTTTCCACCATTGTTCGAAGGGCTCGCGCTGACCGGCAGCGCCGATCCCTTTGCCAAGGCACAGATGCAGGCGATCATGGGCTGTGATGCGGGGCTTGTGGTTTATAACATTGCAGCAGACCAACTGCGCGCAGCCATTGTCTTTGCGCCAGAGGTGCCCCTGACCGAGGCCATGCCCGTACTAATCAGCTGCGCCATTGGGTTTCAGAACGCGCTTGGCGCTCTGGCCCCACCGGAAGTTGCGGTGCACCTGGACTGGCCGGGTGGCATTCTTGTGAATGGCGCACGCTGTGGCCGGATGCGTGTCGCCGCCTCCACACAAGACGCCAGCGAGGTACCGGACTGGGTGGTTGTCGGCTTGGAACTGCCACTAATTCCGGCCAACACCGAAACGCCGGGCGACACGCCAGACCAAACTGCGCTTTTCGAAGAGGGCTGTGTTGACGTTGCCCCGGACGAGCTGCTTGGCGCCTGGGTGCGCCACACGCTGGTCTGGGTCAACCGGATGGAAGATGAGGGCCTCAAGCCGCTTACCACAGAATGGCGTGGTCTGGCTCACAACCTCGGCGAAGAGATCGCTTGGACGCTCGGTGATGAAACCGAAGCCGGCACCTTTGTTGGCACAGACGAATATTTTGGCGCGCTTCTGCGCAGCGGCGAAGACACCCGCCTGCTGCCGCTCAGCCGTCTTTTGGAAGGAGACAGCTGATGCTTCTGGCACGTGCGATCCATTTTGATGAAAGTGACCAGCGGGTCTACTTCAACCCCGCACGCACAGGCGAATGGGCCATCAGCGGCGGGTTTGAGTTTTCCAACTGGTCTGAGGGTGATCTGACCGGCAAGGCGCGTCAGGCCTTTGCCAACGGTTGGCTGGGGGTGGAAACTTTTGGCCGCGTGACTTTTGTGGCCGTGACCACCATCGAGACGGCAGAGGTTGAAGCGCTCACCGACGCGCTCGCCCGACATTTTGTAGAGGTTTACGGCGCGCCTTCGGTTGAGGCTGCGCGTCCTGTGGCAGCCGAGGAGATTGCCCATATGGCGGATCTCTGTGCTGAGCATGAGGCCAACACGCTGCTGACCGTTGCCCGGGAACTCACCGAAGCTGGTGTGAAAGAGCAATTCCGCAGCATCGCGCCAGCAGAGGCCGAGTTGGAGCAATTTGCAGTGCACGTCGCTCCAGACGAGTGACGTGCACCAACCGATTTACTGTGCTGCGTTGAAAATAAACAGGCGGCCACCTTTCAAAGTGTAGCCGTCAATCAATGCTTTGGCGCGGTCGCTCACCAGCCAGGCTTCCAGCTTGTTGGCCAGCTCGGTTTTCACGTGACCGTGCTTCTCTGGGTTCACCGGAATATAGGCATACTGGTTGAACAGCTCCGGATCTCCGGAATACAGCAGCGCCAGATCCCCTTTGTTGCCAAACTTGAGCCAGCTTGCGCGGTCGCTCATGATGTAGCCGTTCATGCCCGACGCGGTGTTCAGCGACGCGCCCATGCCGGCACCGGCTTCTTTGTACCAATCCACAGAACGCGCATCCGCATCCACACCGGCCTCAGCCCAGAGCGACAGCTCCTTTTTGTGGGTTCCACTGTCATCCCCCCGACTCACAAACGCCGCTTTGGCTTCGGAAATCGCGGACAGCGCCTGCACAACGGTTTCGGACTCGGCGATTTTGGCAGGGTCGGCATTTGGGCCAACCAACACAAAATCATTGTACATAATCTCACGACGGTGCGTGCCATAGCCGCCCGCAACAAACGCGTCTTCCGCCTTCTTGGAATGCACCAGAATCGCGTCCACATCGCCAGCTTCGCCCAAACGCAGCGCCTGACCGGTGCCAACCACCAAAAGCTGCACCTCCAGCCCCAGGTCTTTCTGAATTTCCGGCAACAAAACGTCCGACAGACCTGAGTTGTGGAACGAGGTTGTGACCGCCACCTTCATACTGTCTGCCGTTGCCATGGCGCCACTCAATACCAAGGCCACCGCGGCAAGCGTTGT
>NZ_CAJXIV010000130.1 GCF_913054185.1 uncultured Shimia sp. | reverse complement strand
CCGATCCACATACCGTGTGATCGCCGCTGTTTCGTAGACAACAAAATCCCCATGCCGTAGCACCGGCACCCGCCCAAACGGGTGGGATCCGGCGTCTGTAGTCTCAAAGGGGTCTTCATGCTGCAACGCAAACGCCACACCTTTGGCCGCCAGCGTCATCATCGCCACTTGCGTGTAGATGCTTTCCCCAAAGCCAAAAACCGTGACTTGTGCCGCAGCCGGATCAGTCATCACGCCAACCTCTGCATCGCCCAGCGCGCCGCATCCGCCACCGTGGCATCTTCATCCTCACACAGCTCCTGCGCCACCTCTCGCAACGCCACATCTCCAGAGTTGCCAATGGCATAAAGCACATTGCGCACAAACCGATTGCGCCCAATCCGCTTAATCGGGGAACCGGAGAAAAACGTGCGAAACTCTGCATCCTGCAACACTGCCAGCTCGGCCAGGTTCGGGGCCAACAAATCGTCCCGCGCATGGTACTTCATCTCCCGCGCATCTTGAGCAAACTTGTTCCACGGACAGGCGGCCAGACAATCATCACAGCCATAAATCCGGTTGCCTAACAGATCCCGCAACTCCTCGTCCACCGGTCCATGATGCTCGATTGTCAGGTAAGAAATGCACCGCCGCGCATCAATCTTATGAGGTTCCGGAAAGGCATTGGTTGGACAGGCATCCAAACAGGCCCGACAAGACCCACAATGGTCAATTTCCGCAGTATCAGTGTCTAATTCCAGCGTGGTAAACACCGACCCAATAAAAAACCAGGAGCCCAAATCACGGCTCACCAGATTGGTGTGCTTGCCCTGCCAGCCCAGCCCCGCCGCCTGCCCCAAAGGCTTCTCCGGCACCGGCGCGGTGTCGACAAACACCTTAACTTCGGTCTCTGGACCTGCCTCCGCAATCAACCACCGCGCCAGGCGTTTGAGACGCTTTTTCACCGTGTCATGATAATCGCGGTTCTGCGCATAAACCGAAATCGCCGCCCGCTCCGGCTGTGCCAACACGGCCGTCGGATCATGCTCTGGCGTATAGCTTTCGCCCAGCACAATCACCGAGCGCGCCTCCGGCCACAGCACCGACGGATCAGAGCGCCAATGTTTGCGCGCCTCAAGCCACTTCATCTGCCCATGGTGATCTTTCTCAAGGAAGCCCGCCAAGCCCGCTGCCACATGGCCCACAGAATCCGGGCGGCACACTTTGGCCAGATCAAACCCCATGGCCACAGCCTCAGCTTTCATACGCGCGGTCAAATCATCTGCCATGTATCCCCCCGCCTGCTCTGTCCCTAAATATCTACCGTGTTGTTTCGGTCAACACTTGAGACCAACATTAGTGCGGGTAAACAGCGTGTAGACCCCAAATATTAAACCGCTTCGTGCCGATATGATCTCAGCAGAGCAGCCGCTTATCTCGGACGCGGTGGAGTCAAAGAGCGCTCCCGACAGGCTGGCGGCTTAACCGCTCGGGTTATCAAGAAACCAGGGGCCTCCGGGAGGGATCAATCACCCAGTTCCAACTGCGCCGCTGTGTGGCCTTGCTGGGCGGCACGTTTCAGGAAAAACATGTATTTCTCCTCATTCTGGGAAAACAATATTCCATCGCGGTAAAAATGCGCGAGTGTGTAGCTAGCGCTTGCTTGTCCTTTTTCGGAGGCATCGTTCAAGTAGATCACTCCCACATCGGGTTTGGCCTTGGTGGATCTGCCCTCAACAATAAGATTCCCATAGTACTCAAGCGCCTCAGGGTAACCTGCGATTGCACTGCTCCTTATCAGGTTCTCGGCATTTCTCTGTTGTTCTTCAGAGGACTCGGCTTCAGCGGCTTCAAATGAAAACCTGCCCAATTTGTACATTGACGGCAGGTTCCCAAGCACGGCGCCGCGCCGATATGTGCGCTCGGCTTCCACCATGTCCTGAGGGGTGTTGAGCCCGGTCTCGTGCAAGTGGCCGAGATCATAGAACGCCGCTGGATAATCGTGCTCCCAAGCAGATTGTTGAAAGTATACAATTGCGTTTTTATAGCCGATCTTGCTATTTGCGCGTCCCAGTTGATAGATCACCCGCCCATCTCTGCTGCCCAGATCGAATGCAGCTGCACAGGCCTCGACCGCCCTTTCTCCATCAAGGTCGTCCCACGAAACACCCAGCGCCGTTGCATTCTTGTCCCAAGGATGGGCGGTGAGCCTGTCGCATTCATCCACCGCACCGGAAAGAGTGTTTAGGCGAGCGCGGGCTTGCGCCTCATCTGATGCCGCCTGACCTATAGCGTGCGCCGCGTCATCCGCCTCGGCTTGTTTCTCCAACTCCACAAGGTCAATAGCCCGCGAAATTGCCGCCCGCGATCCTGTCAGAGCAAGCTCGAACTCGCCGCTTCCAGTTAGAAAAGTCACATAGTCTTGGGATTGGAGCAGTTCCAGAATTTCTGGACTGATTGGAATAAGGGCTGCTTCGGCACCGTTCTCATATGACGTTGGGAGGATGTCCTGAGGGTCCATTGAATATCTGATCAAAGGACCGTCGCTGCTGCTAAAAACGAGGCTTGTTGTCTCGCCCAATTCGAAGGTTTTTGCATCGAAGTAAAAAAGGAACCATCGGCGGGCCTCCGGGAAGTAAACAATTCCTCCCTTTTTATCGAACCCTGCCCCATGCAGGCCGCTCCCAGCTTCTACAGGCGGGACATACTCCCAGCTTTGCGCGATGGCGGAACTGCTGATGATAACGAAGAGCAAAAAAGCAACGACAGGAACGCGAATGTTATTCGACATGAAGCTTTCCCCTTTTCCATAGACTCTAGGGGAAACGCTCGAAATAACAAGAATTTGCTGGTAGATCATCCATCATCGCGGGGCGGCGGCGCCCTACTTACGACAGTGCTTAGAAATCCAGATCAGCGTAATGCGCAGGCGGCGGGAAGCCGGGCACCTGATCGGCCAGCACAGCGCGGAACGCCGGACGGGATTTGATGGTGGCGTACCAGTCCTTGACCACCGCAGAGCGGTTCCAATCCACGTCACTGATGTAATCCAGCGCGCTCAAATGCGCGGCGGCGGTGAAATCCGCCATGGTCATCACATCCCCGGCAAGCCAGCGCCGATGGTCCAGTAGCCAATGCATATAGTCGAGGTGGTATTTGATTGCCTTGGCCCCGGCCTTCACATTTTTACTGTCCGGATACCCCGTGCCCATCAGCTTGCGATTGACCCGCTCATACAGCAACTTTGAGGTCACCTCGTGATGGAACTTGTCGTCAAACCACGCCACCAAACGCCGCACTTCATAGCGCCCATCCGGATCGCGCGGCATCAAGGCTGGCTCGGGGTATTTCTCTTCGAGGTATTCACAGATGGCATTGCTGTCCGCCATCATCTTGCCGTCCATCTTCAGGACCGGCACCTTGGCGGCTGGATTGCGGCGCAGGAAATCGGGATCCTGCTCCCAATAGCGCTCCTCCACCAGCTCCACCTCAAGCCGCTTCTCGCCCATCATAAGGCGTACCTTGCGGCAAAACGGAGACAGGGGCACATGGAACAGACGGTTCATCAGCAGGATCGCAATGTTATTGGGCTTTTCTCTTCAATGCCTTGCCCACTCACATATTTCAATCCGCAAAACACGCCGCACGCGACTCTCCGCGTATGGTGGCGGCCCCATCCAAGATCGCAGACGCCCGCCGCCGCAACGCGGCCGACGGCTTGCTGGCGGAACGCTCTTTTGGATTTGGCAACACCGCAGCGAGGCGCGCTGCCTGCACCGCTGTCAAATTCTCCGGGCCCACACCAAAGTAATGCCGCGCCGCTGCTTCAATGCCAAACACGCCTTCGTCAAATTCGGCCACGTTCAAATAGACTTCCAGAATCCGCCGCTTGCTCCAGGTCATCTCCACCAGCGGTGTCATCAATGTTTCCAACGCCTTGCGTGGCCAACTGCGGCCTTGCCAGAAATAGACGTTTTTCACGGTCTGTTGGCTGATTGTGCTGGCACCACGCCCGGCCCCTTCAGCAATTGCATCGCGAATGGCCTCCACATCAAAGCCCCAATGCAGGCAGAAATTGGCATCCTCAGCTGCCACCACAGAGCGCCGCATCACCGGTGCCACCTGTTCAATTGGCACCCATTGGTGGTCCACCTGCCCAAGCCGGCGCTTTTCCCCAACCATGGTCCAGGTGAACGGCGGATTGATCACAATAAAAATCAGGATGGAAAAAATAAACAGGGACACCGCCCACATCAGCACCCGCCGCCACCAATAGCGCAGTCGCGCCCACTGACGCGTGACCACACCAGTTTTAGGCGCCGCCGCCTTCTTGGATGCGCGCGTCTTGGTCTTTGATTTGCTTGCTTTCTTGGCCATGTCCCTGCCGACTTATCTGGCAACGGGAGTAGAGCTTCACCCGGCGTTTCGCAAGCCTACGGCGAACACGCCCAGACCCGAACAGCACAACCGCTGCCGTTTTGGTAACAATAGCGCAGGGCATTGTTTTCCGCCCGCGACCGTGTGCCATCCCAGCCATAGCCCCAGTTGCCAGAATTGCCTTCCGCAATCGCCCCACAGGTGTTGTAGAACGTGTGCACATTGTCACAATCCCATCCACACTCCCCCTGCAACGCATTTACCGCCTCGGCTTCCGAATATTTCCCATACGAGAACCCCCAGGCCCCGCCCGGCCCAATGCCAACCGCGCCCCAACATTGGGCAAAGCCACATTCTCCGGCAACCGCCATGCCCGCCAAACCAGGCAAAACCACAACCGCCGCCAATATTCGTGTTTTCAAATGCCGCATAAAATCCTCCCACATCTGCCGTCCAAGTATGGGGCTAATTTGGGAAATTCCCAAATCTGCAAAGCAAAACCCCCGACTGACAAAACAGCCGGGGGTTAAGATTCAGTTGCAGGTTGTGCTTACTCTGCTGGAACCGCAGCGCTGTCCTTGGTCAGCGGATGCGGGATATGCACCAGCATCTCTTTGGGGCACACTTGCAAGAAGTTGGCTTTCTCGACATCCCAGTGCTGCAGGATATCGCGCGCCTTCACTGATCCGGTCTCAGCCACATGGCGTTCGATCATGCCTTTCAGCTGATCTTCCCAATGCGGCACAGTCACCGGACAGGTCACCAGCGTTTCCAGGTTCATCACCCCTTCGGCTTTGCCATCAGGATCATAAAGATAGGCCATGCCACCGGTCATGCCCGCACCAAAGTTGGCACCAATTTCGCCAAGGATCACCGCCAGACCGCCGGTCATGTACTCACAGCCACAAGCACCACAGCCTTCGATCACAACCTTTGCACCGGAGTTCCGGACCGCAAAACGCTCACCGGCGCGGCCGGCCGCAAACAGGTACCCATCAGTGGCCCCATAAAGCACAGTGTTGCCGATGATGGTGTTGTCGGCAGCTGCCAGCGGGCTGGCCATTGGCGGACGTACAACAACAGTGCCGCCAGACAGGCCTTTGCCGACATAGTCGTTGGCGTCACCACTGACTTCGATCTTCAAACCCGGCGCTGCAAAGGCCCCCAATGACTGACCCGCAGAGCCGGTCAGCTTGACGGTCAGGTGATCCTCCTGCAGCGCGTTGCGCATGCCAAAGTTGCGCACGATGTGGCTTGAGGTACGGGTGCCCACGGTCCGGTGCGTGTTCTGCACCGCATAGCTGAGCTGCATCTTTTCGCCATCTTCCAGGAAGCGCGCCGCGTCCCGCACAATTTCCGCATCCAGCGTGTCTGGCACGTAGTTGCGATCTTTGTCGCGGTTGTAGACGATGTCATGTGCACCATCGACGGTGATCAACAGCGGGTTCAGGTCCAGATCATCGAGGTGGGCAGAGCCACGAGATACCTGCGCCAACAGGTCCGCACGACCAATCACCTCTTCGAGCGACTTAGCACCGATGGAAGCGAGGATTTCCCGCACTTCTTGGGCATAGAAGGTGATCAGGTTCACCACTTTGTCCGCCGAGCCGGTGTATTTCGCACGCAGGTCTTCATCCTGTGTACAAACCCCAACCGGGCAGGTGTTAGACTGACACTGACGCACCATGATGCAGCCCATCGCAATCAGCGCGGCGGTCCCAATACCGTATTCCTCGGCACCCATCATCGCAGCCATCACGATGTCACGCCCTGTACGCAAACCACCATCGGTCCGCAGGGTCACCCGCTCTCGCAGGTTGTTCATCGCCAGAACTTGATGCGCCTCGGTCAGACCCATCTCCCATGGCAGACCACAGTATTTGATCGAGGTCGCAGGCGACGCACCGGTGCCCCCATTGTGGCCGGAGATCAGGATGATGTCGGCTTTCGCCTTTGCAACACCAGCCGCAATTGTGCCAACGCCCGAAGACGCCACCAGCTTCACCGTCACCTTACAGCGTGGGTTGATCTGCTTCAGGTCATAGATCAGCTGCGCAAGGTCTTCGATCGAGTAGATGTCGTGGTGTGGCGGTGGCGAAATCAGGGTCACACCTTTGGTGGAGTGCCGCAGACGCGCAATCAGGTCTGTGACCTTCATACCGGGCAGCTGGCCACCTTCACCGGGCTTTGCACCCTGTGCCACTTTGATTTCTAGCTCTTCACACTGGTTCAGGTATTCGGCGGTCACACCAAAACGACCCGACGCCACCTGCTTAATCTTCGCAGACGGGTTGTCGCCGTTTGGCTCTGGCACAAAGTGTGCCGGATCTTCGCCACCTTCACCGGAGTCAGACTTGGCCCCAATCCGGTTCATCGCCACGTTCAGGGTTTTGTGCGCCTCAGGAGACAACGCCCCCAAGGACATGCCCGGTGTCACAAACCGCTTGCGGATCGCAGTGATGCTTTCCACTTCCTCAATCGGAATGGCTTCACCCAACGGTTTGATGTTCAGCAGGTCGCGCAGATGGATCGGCGGGTTGGCCTGCATCTTGGCGGAATACTGCTTCCACATCTCATAAGACGCGCGGTTACAGGCCGCCTGCATCATATGCATGGTCTGCGCACCCCAAGCGTGGGTCTCACCAGACTTACGTGCTTTGTAGAAGCCACCAATCGGCAGCACATCAGTGCCGGACTTGAAGCCCCTGGCGTGCACTTCTTCAACTTTGTGCTGAATACCGCTGACACCGATGCCGGAAATCCGGCTGGTCATGCCCGGGAAGTATTCCGCACACATCGCGCGGGACAGGCCCACCGCTTCGAAGTTCAGACCACCGCGATAGGAGGAAATCACCGAAATCCCCATCTTCGCCATGATCTTCAGCAGACCTTGGTCAATTGCCTCACGATACCGCGCCATGTTCTCGGTCAGCGTGCCATCCGCCAAACCGCGTTCAATGCGATCCGCCAGCGTGTCTTCGGCCAGATAGGCGTTCACCACCGTGGCACCGGAACCAATCAACACCGCAAAGTAATGTGGGTCGATACATTCCGCCGAGCGCACGTTCAGCGACGAGAAGGTCCGCAGACCTTTGCGTGTCAGATGGCTGTGCACCGCGCTGGTGGCCAGGATCATCGGCATCGCAACCTTGTCTGCACCCTGCGCCTGATCGGTCAGCACAATGTGGCCTGCACCAGAGCGCACCGCATCTTCGGCTTCCGCACGAATGCGCTCCAAGCCAGCCTGCAACGCACCGCCCGCATCATAGGTACAGTCGATGCTCACAACCGTGTCATCAAACGCCTCGAGCATGCGCTCAAACTGGCCATTGGCCACAAACGGGCTCTCCAGAACCGCAATCTCGGTCTGGCTGCCATCTTCGCTCAACACGTTCTTCAAATTGCCAAACCGCGTCTTCAGCGACATCACGCGGTATTCACGCAAACTGTCGATCGGCGGGTTGGTCACCTGAGAGAAATTCTGACGGAAGAAGTGGCTCAATGGGCGGTACATTTTCGACAACACCGCGCTTGGCGTGTCATCGCCCATCGAGGCCAGCGCCTCTTTGCCATCCTCAGCCATCGGCGCGAGGATTTGCTCTACCTCTTCCATTGTGTAACCCGCCGCGATCTGACGCTGACGCAGCTCTTCGCCGGTATAGGTCGCGGTTTCTTCCACGCTGGCCAGCTCATCGCCAAGGTCACGGATCTTGCCAACCCATTCCCCAAACGGACGCGCCGCCGCCAGTTTATCTTTGATCTCGGTGTCGTGGTAAAGCTTGCCGGATTTCATATCCACGGCCAGCATTTGCCCCGGACCAAGCGCGCCTTTTTCCACCACTGAGGCTTCGTCAATTGGCACCATGCCGGCTTCAGAGCCGGCAATCAGCAAGCCATCTCCGGTCACCACATAGCGCATCGGACGCAGACCGTTGCGGTCCAGACCAGCACACACCCAACGACCATCGGTCATCGCCAGCGCGGCTGGGCCATCCCACGGCTCCATCACGGAGTTGCAGTAGGAATACATATCACGCCAGGACTGCGGTAGCTCCACCGCCTGCTTGGACCAGCTTTCCGGCACCATCATGGTTTTGGCCATTGGTGCTGAGCGGCCCGCGCGCACCAGAACCTCAAACACACCGTCCAGCGCTGCGGAGTCAGAGGCTCCGCCCGGAATGATTGGTTTGATGTCTTCGGCAAAATCCCCAAACGACGTAGACGCCATGCGGATCTCATGGCTCTTCATCCAGTTCAGGTTGCCTTTGAGCGTGTTGATCTCACCATTGTGCGCCAACATGCGGAACGGCTGTGCCAGCCACCACTGCGGGAAAGTGTTGGTGGAATAGCGCTGGTGATAGATCGCAAACGCGCTTTCAAACCGCTCATCCAACAGGTCCGGATAGAACACCGCCACCTGCTCCGCGAGCATCATGCCTTTGTAGATAATCGACCGGCACGACAGCGACGCCAAATAGAGCTCACTGATGTTCGCAGCCAGCGCCGCCTTTTCAATCCGACGACGGATCACATACAGCTCACGCTCAAATGTGTCCTCATCCACACCTTTGGAGTTGGAGATCAGAATCTGCTCGATCTCCGGACGGGTTGCGTTGGCTTTCTCACCCAGACAGGTCACATCCACCGGCAC
>NZ_CAJXIV010000129.1 GCF_913054185.1 uncultured Shimia sp. | reverse complement strand
GTGGTCAAAACATTGGCAGGCTCGTTGATCAAATCTCGGGTGAAAAATGCGCCTTCTGCAACCGCCAACAGGGGCGCTGCGGCTTCTCCAATCTCCTCGGGTTTGCTCACCATCATAGTCACTGCGCGCGCATCTTCTTTGGCGTCTGCAGTTTTATGATCGTCAAAGCCATAATCGCGCATTGCGATGCCATAGGCGATATGCGCCGCCTTGGGGTTGGTGCCTGCCAGCACGGTCAACGCCGCGTTCCCACGTACTTTGCCAAGGCTGGCCCCAGCCTTACGCGCATCTTCAAACGAACAACGGCGCGGCAGGATCACCACATCGACGGCTTCAGCGGCCACACCTGCGGGATAGGACAGGCTGAACACGGTTCCAAGGCTTGCATCTCCCGCCTTATTCTCGCGAACCCGTTCCACAGCGCCTCGTGTCAGGCGATTCAAACGGCGTGCGCCTTGATCCAAGTTGCCTTCTGCTGGCACAAAGACCGCAATACGCCCCTCAACCGTGCCGATCTCATCCAGTTCGGTTTCCACAAAAGACATCGTTACAGGGCGCATCGCATAACCTCCGAATTTTCGTTTTGAAACACCTAGCGTGCGCCTTCTCGCTTGACCAGAGCACATCGCCAGATAGCAGTTTCACCGCTTAAACATTTCCCCTAAAGTGCTGCACAATAATAAGGTTCGGGGGATTCTTGGCAGGTGAGCAAATTCGACAGATATATCCTGTCGCAATTCCTGACTCTGTTCGGTTTTTTTGCGCTGATCCTTGTGTCCGTTTACTGGGTCAATCGTGCGGTGTCGCTGTTTGATCAGCTGATCGCCAGCGGCCAAAATGTCTCCGTCTTTCTGGAATTGTCGATCCTAACGCTGCCCAATGTGATCCGTTTGGTCTTGCCAATTGCCGTGTTTGCAGGAACCGTTTACGTGACCAATCGGCTGTCCAGCGAAAGTGAACTGACAGTGATGCAGGCCACCGGGTTCAGCCCTTGGCGGCTGGCACGCCCGGTGGCGGTCTTTGGCTTGATCACTGCATTGATGTTGTCGGCTTTGACCCACTTTCTTGTGCCAACAAGCAATGCGGAATTGAGCAAGAAGCAAAAAGAAATCACCGAAAATGTAACCGCACGTTTGTTAACCGAAGGTACGTTTCTACATCCAACGGATGGCGTCACTTTCTACATTCGCGAAATCACGCCAAGCGGCGTACTGAAGGACGTATTCTTAGCGGATCATCGCTCTGAAGGGCGCTCAACCTCCTACACCGCGTCAGATGCCTATCTGGTGCAGGATGAAACCGGCCCAAAACTTGTGATGGTCGATGGGTTGGCGCAACTTCACCGTCATGACACAGACACACTGATGACCACAAACTTTGCCGACTTTTCCTATGATATCAGCTCGCTAATTGACCCAGAAACCGCCCCTCGTGTCTCGGCAAAGCATTTTCCATCCTGGGACATCATTGGAAACATGGAAGCGATCTCGGAGCAAACCGGGGAGAGTATTGGCGGCATCACCGAAGATTTGCACGACCGGTTTGCAATGCCGTTTTCGACGATCAGCTTTGCCCTGATTGGCTTTTCCATGCTTTTGGCCGGCGGGTTTAGCCGTTTTGGTGTCTGGCGCCAAATCATCGCGGCGTTTATGATTTTGGTTGTTCTCGAGGCGCTCAAAAATGCGATAGCCGATCCAGTGCGGTCCAATCCCGAGCTTTGGCCAATGATGTATTTGCCGAGCACATTGGGCTTCGTGATTGCGGGTGGACTGCTCTATTTCTCTGCAAACCCGATCCGGTGGCGCCGGAGGTTGCCGACATGACGGTCCATTTCTATTTTGCACGTAAGTTTCTGTGGATATTCTTGGGCATCGCCATGGTGTTCTTTGTGCTGACGGTTTTGGTCGACATGATGGAACAACTCCGCCGCTACGACGTGGAAGCGGTAGGGTTTGATAAAGTGGTTGGTCTCACTTTGCTGCGCACGCCGGAGAGCCTGTATCAGCTCATGCCGCTGATCATTATCCTTGCGACCATTGCGCTGTTCATCAATCTGTCACGCAGCTCTGAACTGGTTGTGGTGCGCGCCGCTGGTCGGTCTGGCATTGTGTCGGTTCTGTCTCCAGCAGGGATGGCTTTGGTCATCGGTTTGCTGTCGGTCAGTACCCTCAATCCCATTGTGGCCGCGACCACCGTACAATACGAAACGCAAAGCGATATACTGCGCTCCGGCGGGCGCAGTGCTCTATCGTTGTCCCAGGAAGGTATCTGGCTGCGACAAGGCGGCGAAGCTGGGCATGCTGTAATCCACGCTGGCAGCACAAACACCGACGCATCGGTGTTCTTAGATATCACCATTGTAACCTATGCCCAGGAGGACGGCCCGCAGCAACGGATTGAAGCGGATTCAGCCCGATTGGTGGAGGGCGGATGGGAGCTCGCCAACGTCCGAACATGGAACCTGAATGCTGGCCTGAATGAAGGCGCCAAGCCCTCAAGTGAAGCGACTGTAACGTTTCCCAGCAGCCTCACGGCAGATCGTATTCGGGAGCGTTTTGGCACACCTTCTTCGATCTCAATTTGGAAACTGCCAAAGTTCATTTCCGAGTTAAACGAGTCCGGCTTTTCTGCACGTCGGCATCAAGTCTGGCTGCAAATGGAGTTGGCGCAACCGCTGTTCCTGATGGCCATGGTCCTTGTGGCATCGGCCTTCACCATGCGTCACACCCGATTTGGCAATACAGGTATCGCCGTTTTAACGTCGGTGCTCATCGGATTTAGCCTGCATTTTATCCGCAACTTTGCCCAAATCCTTGGAGAAAACGGTCAAATCCCTGTGTTGCTCGCCGCCTGGGCTCCTCCAACGGCAAGTGTGCTGTTGGCTCTTGGACTGTTGTTGCATATGGAGGACGGATGACGACTTCTCCGCGCTTCTTATGTCCCCTGGTTGCGGCCGCCGCTCTCACTTTGGGATCACCCTCAGAAGGATTGTCCCAATCCACATCTTCTGGAACACAGACTTCGCAGACCACGCCATCTCAACCGCGTAACGTGATCCTAGTGGCGGATTCAGTGAATTTATCGGCAGATGGACTCCTGATTGCCCGAGGCAATGTAGAAGCACTCTCTGACGATGTGCGCCTGACCGCGCAGGAAATAATCTACAACGACGCCACCGGCGAAATTATCCTCAAAGGCCCGATCCGGATCACCCAAGGGGATGAAGCCACAATTGTCGCGGATGCAGCCGAATTACAGTCTGATCTGCGAAATGGGTTGATTCATAGCGCCCGGCTGGTGTTGGCCGATCAAGTTCAGTTGGCCTCCGCGCGGATGACTCGACTGGACGGCCGCTACAGTGTTTTGGATAAGACAACGGTCAGCTCTTGCCATGTATGCGAAACTGGCGAACCTCCGTTGTGGCAAATCCGCGCCCAGCGTGTGGTGCACGACCAGCTAGAAAAACAACTCTATTTTGATCACGCCAGCGTGTTGGTCCGTGACGTACCGGTGTTCTACTTCCCACATCTGCGCATGCCGGACCCTACATTGGATCGCGCGCAGGGCTTCCTAATCCCGGAGTTCAATCACTCCTCCCTTCTCAACTACGGTATCAAAGTCCCTTACTTTATACCCTGGGGCACAGAGCGTGACTTGGTGCTATCCCCCTATTTGTCGTCCGAAACACGGACAATGGAGTTCCGGTATCGTCAAGCCTTCGAAAAAGGCGGCATCCAACTCGAAGGCGCCATCTCCGACGATACCATTCGGTCTGACATCATTCGCGGCTACCTGTTTGCCGAGGGATTGTTTCAGTTGGGACATGAGTACAAACTGACCTTTGATTTGAAGGCCGTGTCCGACGACACCTACCTGACAGACTACGACTATGCGGACTATGATCGCCTCAACAGCGACATCACAATTGCCCGCGCAAGTCGGACCGAAAATACCCGTTTTGCGGCTTACCACTATCAGACCCTACGTGAAGACGAAGACAATGACGAAATCCCGTTTCTGGTGCTCAAAGCAGAAACAGAACGGCGATATCTCAACATGTGGGGTGGCGAGCTGCGCACCAGCGTCGAAGCCCACGGGCATCAGCGCCGCTCCACCAAAGATGGTGATGCCGGACGGGACGTCGGGCGCGCAAACGCCAATGTTCAGTGGCTTGGCGACTGGAACCTGGGAAACGGGCTGCGCACAGGGGTGACCGGCGCGTTGGCGTTTGATGCTTATCGCACCGAAAACGACAGTTCCGTCAGTACCTTTGACAGCGGGCTGGCACCGTCCGTGGCTGCCTATCTGCGCTACCCGATGTCCAAAACTGGTGCGGACGGCGCAACCTACATCTTGGAACCTTTGGCCCAAGTGGCCTGGACCGGCGGAGACCCGCTGGATGTGGCCAACGATGAAAGCACCCACGTTGAGTTTGACGAAGGCAACCTTTTGTCGCTGTCACGGTTTCCGTCTTACGACCGAAGAGAGCGAGGTCTGTCTACGGCTGTTGGCATGAACTGGTCGCGTATCAGCACCAAGGGGTGGCGTGGAAGCCTAACTTTTGGTCAGGTATTTCGACAGGACGCACAGCTTGATTTCTCCAAAAGTTCGGGTCTGTCCGGAACGTCGTCCGACGTTTTGCTCGCAGGGCAACTGAGCAACCAAAGCGGCCTGTTGTTCACCGGGCGCGCCCTTGTGGACACTAAGGGTGATCTGAACAAGGCCGGCGCGCGGTTGGGGTGGTCTAACGATCGACTGTGGCTGGATGCCAGCTATATCTGGCTGGAGAAAGATCTGGTGGAATCTCGTCCAGATGACATCTCTGAGATGAAATTTGACGGCAGCTACCGCCTCAACCGCCATTGGACCGGCATGATGGACTGGCAATTTGATGCGGTCAGTGGTGAAACCTCCGAAGCCGGTGTTGGCCTGGAGTATCGCAACGAGTGCCTGCGCATGGAACTTTCACTCTCGCGCCGCTTCTCAACATCCTCTACCGTGCAATCGAGCACCCGGGTGGGCTTCAACGTGGCCCTGCTTGGATTTTCGGTCAATTCAAACGACAAGAGCTACGACCGCAAATGCGGCTGACTGACAGGAAGACAACGTAAAAATGACGCCACGCACCATGATCCGCTCCGCGCTCCGCGCACTTGCCAGCTCCACGGCCGCCTGCGCCATGATGGGCCTGTTTGCGCTTCCGACACAGGCGCAAAATGCCTTTAGCCCCGCTTTTGTCGTCAACGACTCGGTTGTTACTCATTACGAAATCGAACAACGCGCACGCTTGTTGGTGGTAATGAGTGCACCCGGAGACCCTTTGGAATTGGCCCGCGAACAGCTGGTTGAGGATCGTTTAAAGCTCCAAGCTGCAAAACAAACCGGCATCGCACCGTCTGAAGAAGGCGTTACCGCTGGATTGGAAAATTTTGCCAAACGGGTGAATATGAAGCCCGACGATATGCTCAAGGCGCTTGCCGCCGAAGGCATCTCTGAAGAGGCTCTGCGTGACTTCATCATTTCTCAAATCGCTTGGGGCGGCGTGGTACAATCCCGGTTTGGTGCCAACGCGGAGGTCAGCGAAGAAGAGATTGACCGTGCGATTGCACAAAGCAGCGGCCAAGGCGGTGTACGGGTTCTTTTGTCTGAAATCATCATTCCGGTTACCCCGCAGACCCGCGCGCAAGTCGATAGCCTTGCTGCACAAATATCGGAACTCAAGAGTTTTTCTGAGTTTGAATCTGCCGCCCGCATTTATTCTGCTTCCGGCACCAAAGACCAAGGCGGTCACGTGGATTGGATGAATGTCACCAACCTGCCAGCACCGCTGCGTCCAGTGGTCACTGCCCTGCGCAAAGGTCAGGTTTCCCCACCTCTGCAACTGCCCAACGCCGTGGCTTTGTTCCAGCTGCGTGGCATTGCCGAAACCGGACGCAGTGCTCCACGCTATTCCGCAGTGGATTACGCGAAATTCTATGTCCCGGGCGGTCGCACAGCCGATACTCTGGCAGAAGCCGCAAAAGTGCGCGCTTCTGTTGACAAATGTGATGACCTTTACGGTGTGGGTTTTGGCCTGCCAGCCGAGCGCCTGTTCCGCGAGACCCAAAAACCCAACGAAATTCCGCGTGACGTGGCTATTGAATTGGCAAAATTGGACGACAATGAAATCTCCACCAACCTGACCACCGCAGATGGGCAAAATCTCATTGTCCTGATGCTTTGCGGTCGCACTGCCGAAACTGGCTCAAAGGAGCTGTCCCGCGAAGAGGTCGCCCAATCCCTGCGCAACTTGCGTTTGGAAAGCTACGCCAACAGCTATCTCAGCCAGCTGCGCGCCCAGGCCCGGATCACCGAAAAATGAGCCGCGCGCCCATTGCCCTAACCTGTGGCGAACCGGCGGGCGTTGGCCTGGAGATTGCCGAAAAAGCTTGGTCTGAACTCAAAGATGAACTTCCGTTTTTTCTGATCGCAGACCCGGCCCACCTGCCCGGCACGGTGCCATGTCAACTTTTGCACAGTCCCCAGGACGCTGCTGGTGTGATGGCACATGCCCTGCCTGTGCTGCCACATCCGTTTGCCGCCAGCCGCACGCCCGGCACCGCGCAGTCGGACAACGCCGAGGGTGTGATTGACGTGATTGCGCAGGCTGTTGATCTGGCCATGAATGGCGAAGCCAGTGCCATTTGCACGTTGCCAATCCACAAAAAGGCCCTCAAAGACGGCGCGGATTTTCCATATCCAGGCCACACCGAATATCTCGCCACTTTGGGTGGCGTCGACAATGCTGTCATGATGTTGGCATCTGACATGCTGCGCGTGGTGCCCGCGACGATTCACATCCCCTTGTCAGACGTACCCTCCGCTCTCACTCCCGCGTTGCTGGAAGAGACCATCCGCATCACAGCCAAAGGCCTGCAAAGTCAGTTTGGCATTGCGGCCCCGCGCATCGCGGTTGCTGGTTTGAACCCACACGCCGGCGAAGGTGGTGCCATGGGCCATGAAGACGCCGGCATCATTGCACCGGTGCTTGGTAATCTGCGACGTGAAGGCTTTGACATCACGGGCCCTTTGCCTGCCGACACAATGTTCCACGCTGCCGCCCGCGCCCGCTACGATGTGGCTGTCTGCGCCTATCATGATCAAGCTCTGATCCCGATCAAGACGCTGGACTTTGATGGTGGTGTCAACGTCACGCTTGGGTTGCCATTTATCCGCACGTCACCGGATCATGGCACCGCTTTTGACATCGCAGGAACCGGTCAGGCCAACCCGTCCAGCACCATTGCCGCCTTGCTCATGGCGGCGCAAATGGCACAAAGCGCTTGACCCTTCATTTGGCCGGAAATATCCCCACCAAAGGCACCCCTCCGCGGCCCAGCCGCCAAAACCCGAGGCAATTCCGATGAGCGCCATTGATGATCTTCCCAACCTGCGTCAGGTGATCGACACACACGGCCTGTCCGCGCGAAAATCCTTGGGGCAAAACTTTCTTCTCGATCTCAATCTCACCGCCAAAATTGCCCGCCGCGCGGGCGACCTTACGGATTGTGATGTGCTGGAAATTGGCCCCGGTCCCGGCGGTCTAACCCGTGGTCTGCTGGCTGAAGGTGCGCGCAAAGTACTCGCAATTGAAAAAGATGATCGCTGCATGCCAGCTTTGGCTGAGATCGCAGCGGCCTATCCGGGGCAGCTCGAAGTGATCAACGGTGATGCTTTGGAAGTGAACCCGTTGGCTCACCTCACCCCACCCATCCGCGTCGCAGCCAACTTGCCTTACAATGTTGGAACAGAACTGTTGGTGCGTTGGCTTACGCCCAAAGAATGGCCACCCTTCTGGCAAAGCCTAACCCTGATGTTCCAACGTGAAGTGGCTGAGCGCATCACTGCACAGCCAGGTTCCAAAGCCTACGGCCGCCTCGCGCTCTTGTCGCAATGGCGCGCCAACGCCAACATCGTGATGTCTCTGCCGCCTGGTGCGTTTTCGCCTCCCCCAAAAGTGCACTCCGCTGTGGTGCACCTGACGGCTTTGGCTGAGCCGCGCTACCCGGCTGACGCGGCAACCCTGTCCCGGGTTGTGGCTGCCGCGTTTAATCAGCGCCGCAAGATGCTGCGCGCAGCGCTCAAAGGACAAGCGCCCGATATCGAAGACCGTCTGATTGCTGCGGGTATCAAGCCCACTGACCGGGCTGAAGTGGTGAGTTTGGAACAATTCTGCGCATTGGCGCGTCTGATGAAAAACAGCTAAAGCCCAAAAACAGGCCATAATTGGATGTCTTAGAATCGCCAAACCTTGGCGGGTTCTCTCATGATGGCCACGTAGTAGCTTCCCATATCTGTAACACGCAACAGATTGCGACTGTCCATCAGCAACCCTCCTTGGCGTGACACCTCTTTAAGTTGCGCAATACTTGGCGCCCGCACCCCGCCCCCCCTCCTCCAATTGGGTGCGGGCGTATAACAAAAATTTCAAATACTGACCATCTGTCAAGGCGTGCTCACACATTTCATGAGGTGAATCTCTTCGAATTTACAATGGCTTGATGTTTCCATCGAGGAAGGCGGGGCCTCAAAAGAAAGTGGCGATGCCTCCTATCTTTCACGCTGCCACACGCCGCTTTGAATACCCTGCTCTGCTCATTACCAGACAGAGCGCGTTTAAACTTCAATCTGGCTGCTCCCTAGGACACAACTTCAGGCAGGGTGATGACATTCTCGACTTTCCCCCTGCCCGACGCTGCAAGTCGCGGGCACCTTTGTAACAGCTAAGAAGGCCATCGCTGCGTTGGTCTTTACGCAGAATGCGAGGATCCATTGGCCAAAGACATGCTCCCACAGCACCCGCCTGATGAGACGCTTGTGCACAGCACGCGGTCGGCAAAGTTGGTTTTGGTTGCACAGAGCAGCAATGCAGCGTCGACGCAAAATCCGATCTTGCTGGTCCCCGGGCCGACACAAGTAGATTTTGTTCAAGCCGAACACCTCATCCAAAAGCTCTTGACCGTCCGATCCCGCTCTGGACCGCCAATCTATCTTCTTCAATGGAACAGCTTTTGGCCCGAGCACGGCCAATTCCGATTTGCTCCTTTGATGCGCGACATGCACGAAAGCGCGCAATATCTTGAGAAAGTTTCTGGCCCGCCCAACCTGCTCACTCTTGGAACTGGTGCTCTTCTTGTGTTGCGCGCCACGGCAGAACCACATCGAATGGCAAAGGAGTTGTCTCTGTCCAGCCTGAGTTTCTTCCGGCCGAGCCTTGAGGTTCAAGGGCGAGCCCCAAGATTAAGAACTCTTTCATTTCGTAATCAAGTCAGTGTGATAGGGTCGAAGATTGATGTAACAGACAGGCATAACGCCTTGTTCAAACGCCTGACATGTAACCCCATTGACCTATTTGTTTTGCACAACAAGCACTGGTTCATCCGTAGCATATATTCGCCCGTCGAGAGGCAGTCGCAGACACCGCCGGAAACTGGTTTTGCTGGGAATTGGGCTAACAGTTGGCTTGATTGGCTGCCCGATTT
>NZ_CAJXIV010000128.1 GCF_913054185.1 uncultured Shimia sp. | reverse complement strand
GACGTGGCAGGCCGGACCAAGGTCTATGAAAGCATCGTCAAGGGCGAGGACAACTTCGAAGCTGGCGTCCCAGAATCGTTCAACGTTCTGGTGAAAGAAGTTCGGGGCCTCGGCCTGAATATGGAACTCCTGGATACGGAGGAAGGTGAATGAGGGCGTCAGCCCTCACTCCATTCCCTCTCCTCCCAACCAAATTTGAGGTATCAAAATGAACCAGGAACTGACGAACAACCCGTTTAACCCACTGGCGCCACAGAAGACTTTCGACGAGATCAAAGTCTCGTTGGCGTCTCCTGAGCGGATCCTGTCTTGGTCCTACGGCGAGATCAAAAAGCCAGAAACCATCAACTACCGGACGTTCAAGCCTGAGCGGGACGGTCTGTTCTGTGCGCGTATTTTTGGCCCAATCAAAGACTATGAATGTCTTTGCGGCAAATATAAGCGCATGAAGTATCGCGGCGTTGTCTGCGAGAAATGTGGTGTTGAAGTTACGCTTCAGAAAGTGCGCCGTGAGCGCATGGGCCACATTGAGCTGGCCGCGCCAGTTGCCCACATCTGGTTCCTGAAATCGCTGCCAAGCCGCATCGGCCTGATGCTGGACATGACACTGCGTGATCTGGAACGTGTGCTGTACTTTGAAAACTACGTAGTCATCGAGCCGGGTCTGACCGACCTGCAGTACGGCCAGATGATGACCGAAGAAGAGTACATGGATGCGCAAGACGCATACGGCATGGACGCGTTCACCGCCAACATCGGTGCCGAAGCGATCCGTGAGATGCTGTCGCAGATCGATCTGGAATCTGAAGCTGACCAGCTGCGCGCCGATCTGGCCGAAGCCACCGGTGAGTTGAAGCCAAAGAAGATCATCAAGCGTCTGAAAGTTGTGGAAAGCTTCATCGAGTCCGGCAACCGTCCGGAATGGATGATCCTGACCGTGATCCCTGTGATCCCGCCAGAGCTGCGCCCACTGGTGCCGCTGGATGGTGGCCGCTTTGCGACGTCTGACCTCAACGACCTCTACCGTCGTGTGATCAACCGGAACAACCGACTGAAGCGTCTGATCGAGCTGCGCGCACCTGACATCATCGTACGCAACGAAAAGCGGATGCTGCAGGAATCTGTGGATGCGCTGTTTGACAACGGCCGTCGTGGTCGTGTGATCACCGGCGCCAACAAGCGTCCGCTGAAATCGCTCTCTGACATGCTGAAAGGTAAGCAGGGTCGTTTCCGTCAAAACCTTTTGGGTAAGCGCGTCGACTTCTCTGGCCGTTCGGTGATTGTGACCGGTCCGGAACTGAAACTGCATCAATGTGGTCTTCCCAAGAAGATGGCGTTGGAGCTGTTCAAACCGTTCATCTACTCGCGTCTGGAAGCCAAAGGCCTGTCCTCCACTGTGAAGCAGGCCAAGAAATTGGTGGAAAAAGAGCGTCCCGAAGTGTGGGATATCTTGGACGAAGTGATCCGCGAACACCCTGTTATGTTGAACCGTGCGCCAACCCTGCACCGTTTGGGCATTCAGGCGTTTGAACCGGTTCTGATCGAAGGTAAGGCCATCCAGCTGCACCCGCTTGTATGTTCTGCGTTTAACGCCGACTTCGACGGTGACCAAATGGCTGTGCACGTTCCTCTGAGCCTTGAAGCTCAGCTGGAAGCGCGTGTTCTGATGATGTCCACCAACAACGTTCTGTCCCCGGCCAACGGTGCACCTATCATCGTTCCGTCGCAGGATATGATCTTGGGCCTGTACTACACCACCATCATGCGTGAAGGCATGAAAGGTGAAGGTATGGTGTTCTCCTCAATCGAGGAAGTTCAGTACGCGCTGGATAGCGGTGTTGTGCACCTGCACACCAAAATTACAGCCCGTATTCGTCAGTTCGATGAAAACGGTCTGGAGGTCTTCGAACGGTTCGAAACCACACCAGGTCGTGTGCGTTTGGGCTCGCTGTTGCCGAAGAACTCCAAGGCGCCGTTTGAGCTGGTGAACAAGCTGCTGCGGAAAAAAGACGTACAGAACGTGATTGACACTGTCTATCGCTACTGTGGTCAAAAAGAGTCCGTGATCTTCTGTGACCAGATCATGACCATGGGCTTCCGCGAAGCGTTCAAGGCTGGCATTTCGTTTGGTAAAGACGACATGGTGATCCCGGACAACAAGTGGACCATCGTCGACGGCACCCGTGATCAGGTGAAAGACTTTGAACAGCAGTACATGGACGGCCTGATCACTCAGGGCGAAAAGTACAACAAAGTTGTGGATGCCTGGTCCAAGTGTAACGACAAAGTCACTGACGCGATGATGGGCACCATCTCTTCTTCGCAGCGTGACGAAGATGGCTCGGAAGCGGAACCAAACTCGGTCTACATGATGGCGCACTCCGGTGCGCGTGGCTCGGTTACGCAGATGAAACAGCTGGGCGGTATGCGCGGCCTGATGGCCAAGCCAAACGGCGACATCATCGAGACACCGATTATCTCGAACTTTAAAGAAGGTCTGACCGTTCTGGAGTACTTCAACTCCACCCACGGTGCCCGTAAGGGTCTGTCAGATACGGCTTTGAAAACTGCGAACTCCGGTTACTTGACTCGCCGTCTGGTGGACGTGGCTCAAGACTGCATCGTGCGTGCGCATGACTGTGGCACTGACACAGCGATCAACGCAGAAGCCGCGACCCGCGATGGTGAAGTCGTGGCGTCTTTGGCAGAGCGTGTTCTGGGCCGTGTTACGGCTGAGGACGTGATGAAGCCAGGCACGGACGAAGTTCTGGTGGCCCATGGTCAGTTGATCGACGAACGCATGGCGGACACGATTGACGAAGCTGGTGTTGCAACTATGCGCATCCGCAGCCCGTTGACCTGTGAAGCTGAAGAAGGCGTCTGCGCCATGTGCTATGGTCGTGACCTCGCACGCGGTACCATGGTGAACACCGGTGAAGCTGTCGGCATCATTGCGGCACAGTCGATTGGTGAACCTGGTACACAGCTGACGATGCGGACATTCCACATCGGTGGTGTTGCTCAAGGTGGTCAACAGTCGTTCCTGGAAGCTAGCCAGGAAGGCAAGATCGTCTTTGAAAACGCCAACATCCTGGAGAACGCCAATGGCGAGATCCTGGTGATGGGCCGCAACATGAAGCTGATCATTCAGGGTGAAGACGGCGACGAGCGTGCCAACCACAAGGTTGGGTATGGGTCCAAGCTGTTTGTCAAAGACGGCCAGATGGTCAACTTCGGCGACAAGCTGTTTGAATGGGATCCCTACACGTTGCCAATTCTTGCCGAGAAAGACGGTAAGGCCAAGTTTGTCGATCTGACCCTGGGTATCTCTATCCGTGATGAGACCGATGACGCGACCGGCATGAGCCAAAAAATCGTGACTGACTGGCGTTCGGCGCCAAAAGGCAACGAGCTGAAACCAGAAGTGATCCTAGTGGATGCGGATGGCGAACCTGTGCGCAATGATGCCGGCAACCCTGTGCACTACCCAATGTCCGTGGACGCAATTCTGTCGATCGAAGACGTACAGGATGTGAAGGCTGGTGACGTTATTGCGCGTATCCCGCGTGAAGGCGCCAAGACCAAGGACATCACCGGTGGTCTGCCACGTGTGGCCGAACTGTTCGAAGCCCGTCGTCCAAAAGACCACGCGATCATCGCCGAAATCGATGGTTACGTGCGCTTTGGCCGCGACTACAAGAACAAGCGTCGCATTGGCATCGAGCCGTCTGATGAATCCATGGAGACCGTGGAGTACATGGTGCCCAAGGGCAAACACATCCCAGTGCAGGAAGGCGACTTCGTGCAGAAGGGTGACTACATCATGGACGGTAACCCGGCACCGCACGACATCCTTGCCATTATGGGTGTTGAAGCGCTGGCGGATTACATGATCGACGAAGTGCAGGACGTGTATCGCCTGCAAGGTGTGAAAATCAACGACAAGCACATCGAAGTGATTGTGCGCCAGATGTTGCAGAAGTGGGAGATCCAGGACTCCGGTGAAACCACGCTGCTCAAAGGCGAACACGTTGAGAAGATCGAGTTTGACACGGCCAATGAAAAGGCGCTGTCCGAAGGACGTCGCCCAGCCAAAGGTGAGCCAATCCTGCTTGGGATCACCAAAGCGTCGCTTCAGACCCGGTCGTTCATCTCTGCCGCGTCATTCCAGGAAACCACCCGTGTTCTCACCGAGGCTTCTGTCCAAGGTAAGAGAGACAAATTGGTTGGTCTCAAGGAAAACGTCATTGTGGGCCGCCTGATCCCAGCCGGTACCGGTGGCGCGACACAGAAGGTGCGTCGCATCGCGTCTGAGCGTGACAACGTGGTTGTCGAAGCACGTCGTGAGGAAGCCGAAGCGGCCGCCGCACTGGCCGCTCCGGTGGCTGATGTGAGCGCGGATGATGTGTTTGACAGCGGACTGGTGGAGACACCTGAAAGCCGCGATCTCGACTAAGCGTCGGTGATTTCACAGACCTGATTAGAAAAGGCCCCCGGCATAGCGCCGGGGGCCTTTTTGCCTTTGGCGAGGATATTTTGGGAAAGTGGCTTGGTGACCTTGGCAAGGGGGCACCTCAGGCCTAGTCTCGCGCGGTTGCATTCAGGGAAGGGCGGCAGATGGCGGCAATGTCAGACAACACCAAAGGCGCGCTCTTGATGATTTGCTCGATGGCGGCGTTTACGTTTAACGACACGCTTGTGAAACTATTGGGCGCAGATGTGCCGCTGTTTCAGATGTTGTTTCTGCGCGGCGTTTTGGCGTCCATTCTGATTTGGGGATTGGCCGAATCCCTTGGTAAACTGCGTTGGGATCTTGGCACTCAGGACTGGGCGTTGGTGATTGTTCGCACCCTGGCCGAAATTGGAGCCGCCTATTTCTTTATCACGGCGCTCTATCACATGCCGTTGGCCAATGTGACGGCGATCCTGCAAATCCTGCCACTGACGGTGACTCTGGGCGGGGCTCTGTTTTTTGGCGAGGCTGTGGGCTGGCGTCGGGCCTCGGCCATTGCAGCCGGGTTTTGTGGCATGTTGCTGATTGTCCGGCCTGGCCCTGAAGGGTTTGATGAATATGCACTCTACGCAATGATCGCGGTTATTTTTGTCACGTTGCGCGATCTTTCCACCCGAAAGATGTCGGCCAATGTGCCCTCCTTGACGGTGACATTTGTCGCCTCTGTCGGGGTGATGGTCTTTGCTGGCATTGCCTGTTTGGGGGCGGAGTGGGTGACATTGGATACCCAACACTGGGCGCTGTTGGGGGGCGCGTCGTTGTTTATACTGGCGGGCTATTTGCTGTCGGTGCTGGTGATGCGCGTGGGCGAGGTTAGCTTCATCGCGCCGTTTCGCTACAGCGGCCTGCTCTGGGCCTTGGTGCTTGGCTTTGTGGTGTTTGGTGATTGGCCTGATCCAATCACGCTGACCGGCGCGGCCATAGTTGTCGGGGCTGGCGTGTTCACGTTGTTGCGCGGGCGAAAGCTGTCTCAGGAGAATGTCGCGCGCACTTGATCCACGTCGATGGCAAAGCGGGCTTTGAACTCAGCTTCCTGCTCCACAGTCAAAGGCTCCACCGGCACTGGCTTGACCTTTTTCTGGCGGCTGTCGTTGTAGCCATTGTGGGTGCGCACCCACATCGGGGTGTCGGTGAAGCTCACTGTGGGCATAAACTGGTTCATGATGCCGTGGCGGAAATTCATAATGGTGAGGGGACATCCGCCGCGCACATACATGCCCAATGAAGCCACATAAAGATTGCGCACGGTGTCAGTGGCGGCAATGCCGGAGTCGCTCATTTCCGCGATGATGCCGCGGTTCCAGTCAAAGGCCACGGATCGGTTGTCCAGCAGGCCGGGCACGGCATTGACCGCCTCGCGGAAGCGCTCAAAAAAATCGACCGAAATTGCATCGTCGTCATCATGACGGAATTGCAAACAGGGCGCTTTGGGATCTTTGCGGGCGCCGTTGATCAGCTCTTTCATCAAAGGGCGGTGCGGTTTGGGCTCATGCGCGACAATTGAGATCTGCGGGATGTTGGCCGTGATGTCATGCAAACGATCCACATGATGTTTCGGCAACGTGTCGCCAATCACGATGATCATTTCAAAATTCGGATCGGTTTGTTCACGCAAACAGGGCAGGGCGACGGTCTCCATCAGTTGAAACCGTTCCTCAAGCCGGTTTTCGGCATAGAGAAAGGCAATCCGGTCCTCAATGGTCTCATGTTCCACTTGAAACCCGCCCAAAGCCGGGTAAGAAAACCGGCATAGGCCAATAGCCTGCATGTCCCTGCTGTCGATCATGAATTTGCCCTTTTGTTCTTGGGCGCACATTGGCAGGGCGCGGCACCAAGCGCAACAGGGGTGGCTGTTGACAAGAGGTGCGACTCCCCATATACGCGCGCTTATCCGGCAATGGGACATCTGTATCCTGAGCCGTTTCACACCTGTAGTGGTCAAGTTTCGGTCTACTTTGAAGACCGCAACCGCTGAGACCTCACCGCGTCGTTTGCCTCGGAATGGAAACGATTGCGGTTTTTACGCTTGTGTTCGCACAAGGCGTGAAAAATCAGATAACCGCGTTGGGCGTCAGCCCGGCGTATAAATGGAAGCAATAGGAAAGAGACCCTATGCCAACGATTCAACAGCTGATCCGCAAGCCGCGTCAGCCTAAAATCAAGCGCTCCAAGTCGCAGCACCTGGAGCAGTGCCCTCAGAAACGTGGCGTTTGCACACGCGTGTACACAACCACGCCGAAGAAACCGAACTCCGCGATGCGTAAAGTTGCGAAGGTACGCCTGACCAACGGTTACGAAGTGATTTCCTACATCCCGGGCGAATCCCACAACCTTCAGGAACACTCCGTGGTTCTGATCCGTGGCGGTCGTGTAAAAGACCTTCCGGGTGTCCGTTACCACATTCTGCGTGGTGTTTTGGATACCCAAGGCGTCAAAGACCGTAAGCAACGTCGTTCCAAGTACGGCGCGAAGCGTCCTAAGTAAGAAGGAGAGGCTGAGATGTCACGTCGTCACGCCGCTGAAAAACGCGAAATTCTGCCCGACGCCAAATTTGGCGATCTGGTGCTGAGCAAGTTCATGAACAACCTGATGATCGACGGTAAGAAGTCGGTTGCAGAGAAAATTGTTTACAACGCACTCGACCGCGTTGAAGCAAAAATCAAACGTGCGCCTGTGGAAGTGTTCCACGAAGCGCTCGATCTGATCAAACCATCGGTGGAGGTTCGCTCCCGCCGCGTGGGTGGTGCCACTTACCAGGTGCCTGTTGAAGTGCGTCCTGAGCGCCGCGAAGCATTGGCCATCCGCTGGCTGATCACCGCGTCCCGCAAGCGCAACGAGAACACAATGGAAGAGCGTCTTGCTGGCGAACTTCTGGACGCTGTGAACTCGCGCGGTACTGCCGTTAAGAAACGGGAAGACACGCACAAAATGGCCGAAGCTAACAAAGCCTTCAGCCACTATCGTTGGTAATTTCCAGAGGACATTAGACCAATGGCACGCGAGTATACACTCAACCACTACCGCAACTTCGGTATCATGGCGCACATCGATGCAGGTAAAACCACCTGTTCCGAACGCATCCTGTTCTATACCGGCAAGTCGCACAACATCGGCGAAGTTCACGACGGCGCTGCCACCATGGACCACATGGAGCAGGAGCAAGAGCGGGGCATCACCATCACGTCGGCGGCGACCACCACGTTCTGGGAACGCACCGAAGACGGTGAGACTGCGGATTCTCCAAAGCACCGCATGAACATCATCGACACCCCTGGCCACGTTGACTTCACAATTGAAGTTGAGCGTTCGCTGGCGGTTCTCGATGGTGCGGTTGCTTTGCTTGACGCCAACGCTGGTGTTGAGCCTCAGACCGAAACCGTGTGGCGTCAAGCTGACCGCTACAAGGTTCCGCGTATTGTGTTCGTCAACAAGATGGACAAAATCGGCGCCGACTTCTTCAACTGTGTTGAGATGATCGCTGATCGTACCGGTGCACGCCCAATGGCGATCCAGTGTCCAATCGGCGCTGAAACTGAGCTGGAAGGCTTGGTTGATCTGGTCACCATGAAAGAATGGGTCTGGGCCGGCGAAGATCTGGGCGCGTCTTGGGAGCACCGCGAAATTCGCGATGAGCTCAAAGACAAGTGTGACGAAATGCGCGCTGAGATGATCGAACTGGCTGTCGAAATGGACGACGATGCCATGGAAGCTTATCTGGAAGGCGAAGAGCCTTCTGTTGAGCTTCTGCGTGAGCTGATCCGCAAGGGTACGCTGGCGATGGAATTTGTGCCTGTTCTCTGTGGTTCCGCGTTTAAGAACAAAGGCGTTCAGCCTCTGCTCAACGCTGTGATCGACTATCTGCCGAGCCCGCTCGACGTTGTTGATTACATGGGCTTTAAACCTGGCGATGATGACGAAGTTCGTGACATTGCGCGTCGTGCAGACGACGACATGCCGTTTTCCGCGCTGGCGTTTAAGATCTGGAATGACCCCTTTGTGGGCTCGTTGACCTTTACCCGTATTTACTCCGGTAAATTGGAAAAAGGCGACAGCTTCCTGAACTCGACCAAAGGCAAAAAAGAGCGCGTTGGCCGCATGATGATCATGCACTCCAACGACCGTGATGAAATCAGCGAAGCATTCTCTGGTGACATTATCGCTCTGGGCGGCCTGAAGGACACCACAACCGGTGACACGCTTTGCGCGATCAACGATCCGGTTATTTTGGAAACAATGAACTTCCCCGATCCTGTGATCGAGATTGCCGTTGAGCCAAAAACCAAAGGTGACCAGGAGAAGATGTCGACAGGCCTTCAGCGTCTGTCTGCAGAAGATCCTTCCTTCCGCGTCGAAACCGATTTTGAATCGGGTCAGACCATCATGAAGGGCATGGGCGAACTTCACCTCGATATTCTGGTGGACCGTCTGCGTCGTGAATTTGGTGTGGACGCCAACATTGGTGCGCCTCAGGTTGCTTACCGCGAGACCATTGGTCACGAAGTTGAGCACTCCTATACCCACAAGAAACAATCTGGTGGGTCTGGTCAGTACGGCGAAGTGAAGCTGCTTATCTCTCCAACAGAGCCGGGCGAAGGGTATTCCTTTGAGTCCAAAGTTGTTGGTGGTTCGGTGCCTAAGGAATACATCCCAGGTGTTGAAAAAGGCATCAAATCGGTCATGGACTCCGGTCCTTTGGCTGGCTTCCCTGTGATCGACTTCAAAGTTCAGCTGCTTGACGGTAAGTTCCACGATGTGGACTCCAGCATTCTGGCCTTTGAAATTGCTGGCCGTATGTGCATGCGTGAAGGCATGCGTCTTGCGGGTGCAAAACTGCTTGAGCCGATCATGAAAGTCGAAGTGATTACACCAGAAGATTACACTGGTGGCATCATTGGCGATCTGACGTCTCGTCGTGGCCAGGTGACTGGTCAAGAGCCTCGCGGCAACGCTGTTGCCATCGACGCCATGGTGCCTTTGGCCAACATGTTTGGTTACATCAACACCCTGCGTTCGATGTCTTCGGGCCGCGCGCAGTTCTCCATGCAGTTCGACCACTACGATCCGGTTCCGCATGCCATCTCTGAAGAGATCCAAGCGAAATACGCATAATAAAATTCGGGAAGCGGCCCGCCCGCTTCCCACCTCAACATTAAGGAGGCCATCATGGCTAAGGAAAAGTTTGAGCGCAGTAAACCGCACTGCAACATCGGCACCATTG
>NZ_CAJXIV010000127.1 GCF_913054185.1 uncultured Shimia sp. | reverse complement strand
GAATAGCATCCAATGACATAATTTGCCCACCCCATTGGGCCGCAAAAGTGCCTGCATCGTCCAGTTCTTTGAATGGAACCACCTCCTGAGCGCCCATTCCGCCCGCAACTTTGGCCCCTACAACAAAATGTGCGCCGTCTGCGAGGGTCCAGTTGGTGATTCCCGGCTGCTCCCAACTTGGGGCTGCGCCCATGTCGCTCACATAGACACCAATGATTTTTGCGTCTCTTTCGGGGCTTTTGAGATAAGCCACCATGTCGCGGGTCTGGGCAAAGAACAGCGGCGCGGGATAGCCTTCCAAGTGGATCTGCCCCTTGGGACCGCCATGCTCCGCAATATTCATCTGGCAAAAGAAGCTCAGAGCTTCCTCGGTGAGTGGCACAGGAGCCGGAGGAACAACTGCTGCCTCCTCTTTGCACGCTGCCAACGCCAGCAGCGCCGCTGCTATAACAGCAACCCTCATGGTTCGACCCTCCGGAAAGCCAGCCGGGCAAAGGCAAAGCCCAGTAGAGGCCAAATTGCCAGAGACAGCGGTGCCGCCCAGCTTGGCAGTGCGGAAGCCGCGCCCACCATTCCGCTGGCCAAAGCCACGCTTTCGGAGCTGGCGATATTCCACAGGCGGAAGGCATCCGCCGGATTGGCGACCATCAACCAGGGGAACAGGGTTTCGGTGAACCAGCCGCCAGTGTCCATCACCACCGCGCCCAGCAGACCAAGGTCATAGAGCACCACAAAGATCAACCACAGCCCTGCCGCCATACCCGCCGCCGCCGTGGCGGATTTTGCCAGTGAGGACACCATATAACCCAAAGTCAGAAACACACCGCCGAGCAGCACTGAGGTGCCAATCAAGCGTAAAAGCGCCAAGACGCTCTCATGTCCTGCACCGCCCATATAGGCCGCGATGGCCCCTGCCGTGCCAAACCCAATGGTCATGGCAATTGTCAGGGCCGCAAGGTGGGCAGTGAATTTACCCAATAAGATTTCACCCCGCCCCGCCGGGTAGCTCAGCAGAAGGCCCAAAGAGCCGCGTTCAGCATCGCCTGCAACGGCGTCAAACGCCATCATCAGCGCCAACAGAGGCGCGAGATACACCGAAAGCGTGGTCATGGAGGTCACGGACACGGTCAACATGTCCACGCCCAACGTCCCGGTGGGCGCGCTACCCGCAAAGGTCAGCGCCAGCGCAAACAACACCATGATCAGCGTTGCCATAAACAGCCAACGGTTGCGCGCCAGAATACGCATTTCCGCCTGTGCAATTGCCAGAAACCGCATCAGTGCAACTCCTCTTTGGCATAAAATCGATAAAGGTCTTCAAGCCGGGGGGGCGTGATGTCCACATCCGCAACCGCGCCGCCCATCTCTGCAATTTTACGCAGCATCTCCATTTTGCCTGCGGCGTCGATCTCGATTTCGACCGAGGCGCCATTCATACGACGCCCGCCGGTGGCTTGAACCAACGCTTCAGCATCCGAAGTTACGCGCACCCGCATCTTAGTGCGCAATCCAGCTTTGGCCGAAAGACCCGCAAGCGTGTCATCGGCTACCAAATGGCCTTTGCGCATGATCGCAATCCGGTCCGTGCGCGCTTCGACTTCGGTCAGCGCATGGCTCGCGATCAGCACAGCACATCCGCCTGCCGCTAGTTCATCAATAATGGAGTATAGGTCTTGGCGAGAAATTGGGTCCAAACCGCTGGTGGGCTCATCAAGCAAGGCCAGCTTAGGTTTGCCTAACAACACCTGCGCCAGCCCAAGGCGCTGCCGCATGCCTTTGGAATAAGTTCCGATACGCCGGTCCAGTGCATCCGCAAGCCCCACGCGCTCCAACAATCCGGCAATGTCTGCCTTTTGCCCCGCAAGCCGCGCAAACAGGGTCAGCTGTTCGCGGCCGGTCAGCGCCGGATGGAAGCTCACCGCCTCCGGCAGAAACGCGGTATCTGCCCGTGCGGCACCACTGCCAGGTTTGTGCCCTGCAATTTTTACGGTGCCACCGCCCAGTTTGGTCAGGCCAAGCACCGTTTTGATCAGCGTCGACTTGCCCGCGCCATTGTGACCCAAAAGCGCCACGCGCTCCCCCGCAGACACTGTCAGGTCCACACCATGCAAAACCCGCGTTTTGCCGCGGTCTTTCACCAGATCGTTTATCTCAAGGATCTTATCCGTCATGTTCTACCTTATCGGCTGCCGCCGGCCGGACTGGTTTCATCAGAGGATGGCTGTCCACAACGCCCCCCGGCAGCAATGCCGGAAAAGCTGATTGTGACCACCGCACCATCTGCACCGCAGGAGACCCCAGCAGCATTTTTGCCGCCGGCTGGCTCCAGAGCACATGGTCCATGCTGTCGTTTGGACGATACGGGCTGTCCGCAAACCCATCGCCGTTTACATCAAAGGCTGCGTTGTCGCTCCAATAGTTGCCACGGCCGTCCTCAGACCACTCATGCCATTTGGAAGAGACAAATTTCACCTGTGTTCGGTTGCCCACAAAGGCGTTGCCAACAATTCGGTTGTCCGCACTACCGGCGGTGAAGTGAATGCCAATCCCGCAGCCCTCAAACCAATTGTCGGAGAAGTCATTCTTGTTGGAATTATACAGGAAGGTGCATTTCTCTTTGGCGCTCTTCACATAGTTCCCGGTGATCTCGCTGCGGTTGGCGTAGTTCAACATCACGCCATGCTCGCGGTCATTGATCGATACATTGTTTTTGACCTTCACATGGGTCGAAAACATCACCGCAAAGCCCAGATCGTTGTCGATCGAAACATTGCCGACCACTTCGGAGCGGTCCACATACATATAGTGCACGGCAAAACGAAGCTCGCGCATCTGATTATTGCGGAAGATGTTGCGCTTGCTGGAATTCACAAAAATCCCGTCGCGGCCCCATTGGATATCATTGTTCTCAACAATAGAGCCCGGCGCATTCCACACGTAGATGCCGTTGCCACGCCGGTTCATCAGACGGTCTTGTCTGCCCTCAATACGATTGCCCGCCACCAGCGAGTCTTTGGCGCCGTGAATATCAATGCCGTAAAGGTTGCCCAGCAGAACGTTGTCCAAAATCTGCGGCGCCTTTGCGGTCTTTTTGAGCTGAATACCGCTGTCGATATCCTCGTGACGATCGCCGGAGCCAACCACTGTCAGCCCACGCACCACCACGTCACTGCCCGTCACAGTGATCACCGAGCCGTTGCCTTGCCCATCAAGCGTGGCATGGCCCATCCCGTCCAGCGTCACGGATTTTTCCAGCACCACAGTCTCGTTGTAGGTGCCAGCGGCGAGGCGAAGGACGTCACCGTCCTCCGCCTGCGCCAGTATCTCGGAAATGGCCCCGGCCCGCAGCGGCACGTCCCAGTCAGCCGCCGAAACAACGGAGGCCAACAGAGCAAACACAGCAGAAAGGGACCATTTCATCATGACTTATGCGCCTTTTGGCTCAACAAACATCCGGCCGCGCATTTCCATGTGCAGCGCGTGGCAGAACCACTGGCAGTAGAACCAGTGTACACCAGGACGGCTGGCCACAAAGGTCACAGAGGCAGTCGCCTGTGGACCAACTTCCATGGCCACACCGAAGTTTGCCATACAGAAGCCGTGGGTCAGATCGTCAATGTCATCCAGGTTGGTGACATACACGGTGACTTCGTCGCCTTCTTTTACAGTGAAGTCTTCCAGCGAGAAGTTTGGCGCTTGGCTCGACATGTAGACGCGAACTTTGTTGCCATCACGGATAACCGAGTCCTGCCAATCGTCAAGGTCAACACCATCCGCTTCGGCTTGTTTGCGCGCATCATCCCAGATTGGGTCGTTGCGGTCATAAGCGTTTTTCGGGTTCACGATGTCGCGACGCACGATGATGCTGTCATGTGGCTCAGCAAAGGTTGGGCCGTCGTGCACAACTTTCATCTCGTTGCCTGTGATGTCGATCAACTGCTCGTTCTCAGGCTTCAAAGGTCCGGTGTTCAAGAAACGGTCTTTGGAGAACTTGTTCATCGAGATCAGCCACTTGCCGTCGGCCTCTTTGGTTTCACCCATGGAGGTCGAGTTGTGGCCTGGCTGATAGTGTACGTCCACTTTCTCAAGGATCGGATCCACATCTTCGCCAGCGTACTGTTTCACGGCTGCTTCAAGGTTCCATTTCACAACTTGGCTGTCGAGGAACAAAGTGGTGAAGCAGTTGCCCTGACCGTCGTATGCAGTGTGAAGCGGGCCAAGACCCAGCTGTGGTTCTGCAACGATCGCGGAGCGAGGATCAGCATCTTCGTCAAACAGAGCGTCCAGTTTGGTGACATCCATCACCGACACGGTTGGGCTCAGTTTGCCAGCGATACAAACGTGCTTGCCGTCTGGCGCGGTGTTGATGCCGTGTGGGCTGTTCGGGATCGGAATGTAACGGGTGTATTTCTTGTTGGAACCTTTACGGCCATCCACAACTTTCACACCGTTCAGTTCCTGATAATCACCAGATTCAATGGCTTTCTCGATTTCCGCGATATTGAACACAACCACGTGGTCCAGCTCGCTCTCGGTCATCTCGGCCAGGGTCATACCCATTTCCGAGTTGTAAGAAGTCGAGTAGGCATACTTGCCCTGATAGTCACAGTCGGTGTTGTCGAGGTTACCGGAAACGATCACCTGCCATGAAACTTCCATTGTGTCGCCATCAATGGCGGAGAAGATGTTCACGTATTTGTCAGGCTCGTTCAGGATTTTGCCGTCGTTGACCAGTGGCGCTTCGTGCTCACCATTAGCAAAGACGTAACCAGTGCGCGGGAATTTCTGCGGACGCAGGCCGTGAATGTCATGGGCGTTCGGGATCTCGATGATCTTGTCACACTTCATCACGTCACAACGCACACGGGCCACGCGGGTGTTGGCTTTGTCGTTCATGAACAAATAGCGACCATCATAGGTGCCATCGGTGAAGGACATGTGGGGGTGGTGAAGGTCACCGTTGTCGTAAGTCACCTTGCCGTTTGCGGCGAGAAATTCCTTGGTTTTGTCGGTCAGTCCTTCGGTCAGAACTTTCAGTGACTCGTTGGTCTGGCCCCAGCCGGTTGCGGAACAACGGTTAAACACTGGCACACGCATCAATTCACGCATGGACGGCACGCCCAGAATACGCAGCTCACCACATTGGCCGGAGGACCAGAAGCCGTAGTATTCGTCAAGTTCACCTGGCGCCATGGACGCTTTTCCGGACGCGGCAGCGGGGCTTGCGCCACCAACCAGCGAACCAACACCAGTACCGGCCAAAACTGCGCCGGTGGCTGCTGCCCCCATTACGCCGCGACGGCTCACTTTCATGTTTTTCAGGTCTTCAGACATTGTTCCCTCCTTAAAGGTTTATGCAGTCTTTGCATTTGGATGATTGGCCGGAGCAGATTTTTTGGGAATCTTGATCTCAGCCGACCCCGTCTTCTCGCGTCGCTTAAGCTGGCGAATAACAACGGGACATTTCTCTTCGCTCTGATAGAGCACCTGACAATGCAGGCAGTTCACGCATTCATTGGGGTTGATTTCCCCAGTTGGGTGGATGGCCTGCACCGGGCATTCGTTGGCACAGGTCTGGCACGGGCTACCGCACTCTTTGTAGCGACGCAGCCAATCAAACATGCGCATACGCGCAGGGATCGCGAGTGCCCCACCCAGTGGGCACAGGTAACGGCAGTAGAAGCGTTCAATGAACAGCCCCGCCACCAGCAGCGATCCGGCAAACACAACAAACGGCCAGTCACGTACAAATTTCAGAATGATCGCGGTTTTGAACGGCTCGACTTCGGCCAGTTGCTCCGCAGTTTCCAAAGACGCCAGCGACACGCCAAACAGTCCAAGGAAGATCATGTATTTGATCGGCCACAGGCGCTCATGTAGCCCCCACGGCAGGGTCCATTGCGGCACTTTGAAGTAACGCGCAATTTGGTTGGTCAGCTCTTGCAGCGCGCCAAACGGGCACAGCCAGCCACAGTAGGCTCCACGGCCCCAGAACAGCAGCGCCGCAGCGATGGCAAACCATTGGATAAACACCAGCGGATCCATCAGGAAGGCATCCCAGGTGAAGCCCGAGCGCATCGAATTTGCCAGCGCCATGATGTTCACCACCGACAGCTGCGCGTTGGCGTACCAGCCAACGAAGAACAGGGTGAAGGTCAGATAGCCGATCCGGAACCAGTAGAACCGGCGGGCTTTCCATGTGGCTTGGAACTGGAAGAAAAACACTGCGGTCAGCACCAGAAGCATTACACCAAGGATGGCAATTTCGGTTGCTTTGTCTTTCCAGATACGCTGCCACAGTGCGGCTTTTGCAGCCGCCTCATCCGCAGCACTGTCAACCATGGAGGCCGCAGGCAACGGCAGCAGGTAGTCATCTGGCAGGCGATAGCCTAGATCCCATGTCAGGAATACTCGATCGAGCGCGCCTACGGAGCGCTGCACCAACAGTTGCAGTCGGAACGGCTGTGCCGGATCAAACTCTGCGTCAGCAGGTATTTTGAACAATTCCAGCTCGACAAAACTTGGGCTGTCTGTGGTTTCCAGCGCCCGCAAACGGCGATGCTGCTTGTCAAAGAAGCGGACCGAATTGTCACCTTGAATCAGCTGGATACGGTCAAAGATGCCGCCCCGCACATAGCCGGATCCTTTGAAACTGTACTTGCCGCGCCCCAACACCAGAATGGCGTGTTCACCTTCGTCCAGCCACTCCACAAGGTTTTCATACTCGTGGTCACCAAGCAGCGAGCGACCAATCGACGGCACGGATACAAGCGCCATATGCATGTCGATAAACGTGTCGTCCAACTCGCCTTTTTCAGGGCGTTTTGCAGCGCGTTCATCATCCATCTCGGCAAAGGCTTGGTTCACCTGCCCCACGTCCAGCGTCATGCGCCGCACCGAGCCGTCCCCGGCCAATGTGGTCCAGTCTTGCACCGCGTCATTGGCCATGTCCAATTCACGCTTAGGTCCGGTTTCTTGCACCGACAGCCCACCCAAGCCCAAGGCCCGCGCCACTTTGATGCCGCCGCGCACAAGGCTATCGTCAATGATCATGATGGTGACAGTGGCACCGGAGATGATGTCGAGATCATGCCCTTCGCCGCCTGTTTCCGCCTCAACTTTGAGGTCCAACCCGGCATAGCCTTCGGTCAGCGTCACCATCTTGCTGTTGGGAATGCCAATCAAAACAATTGGCTCGCTGTGTTTCACCAGCTTCACGCCAGTCAGCACCGCATCGGCGTCAATCGCCGCAACCACATGGATGGGTTTTCCGGAGTAGCCGGTGGTGCCAACAAAATCAGAGGTCAAAAACGCCCAAGACACGGTCTCGCCGCCCTTGAGCACAGGCGCGACTTTCACGTCCGCGCGCACCGGGCCAAACGCGTCGGCCCCTTCTGCCAATTCGGCAGGATCTAATTCTGCTAGGAAAGACGCCAGGCTGTCGGCTTTGGCTACATCTGCCATCATGAGCCCAAAGGCACAGATCAATGCAGACACCCAGGTCATAAACGCGCGCTTGATAATCACAGCGCACCTCCTTCTGTCGGGTTTGCTGTCATCACATGGCCCGCGCGGGCCAAATCATTTTTGTACTGGGGCGCATTTGGCGGTCCCCGGGTCATCGGGCGCTCCCACGCCTTGCTGACAAACACTGCCGCGCCCGACATGTCACTCAGCAACGGCAAAGCAAATGCAACCGCTTCAACAAAAGCAACAACACCAGGATCAACCCCGGCCACACCAGCGCAGGTCACGCAGGTCAGACATTTTGGGCAGGCCCCATGGGCCGGTGACTGAGGCGCGCGTTTCTCAACTGTGCCGTCATCAAGCAGCCGCACAAGCACCGGACCTGCGTCGGCACAAATCTCAATCCAGTCTCCGCTTTGATCGCCACTTGCGCTGGCATGGGCCATGGTCGGCGTCATCAACTGGGCCACCAATGCGACAACAGCCAACAGTCCGGTCAAAGACCGGCTCAGGCATGTGCAGATGGACGAATCGGAGGACATAGGCGCTCTCAAGAACTATTTTCTTGCGCTCTTGGTAGTCTGTCCGACGCGTCAGTAACTTGATCCTTATCAAACGGAGCAAATCTATTTCGACAAAATGTGACTGCGAGATCAGAACTGATCTGACCCCAGTTTTCACCCATGGCACGAATCCACAAGCAACCCACTGAACTCAAACGGAAGCCCCCCGTATTCAAATCAGTTTTTTGGGTCGCACACACGCGATATCTGCAAATATCTGGCGCCCTAACACTCCTAACAATACAGCCTTTGGAGTGGGCGGGATGACGACTTAAACGGGTGATTTGGCGAGCCATGGAGAGGTGGCTTCAGGATTTGAAATCCGTTTGGGGCTCGCGGTGCGGGATTTGTTGAAATGGCGAGGCCGCTAGCGCAACACCGCCGTTGCGATTGGGTAATCATCTCATTTTTCACCGGGTATTTGCCGTCGGTATCCCGTCTGTATTGCGACTGTTTTGCGGTGGTGCGCCAAATGTTAACATCTTTTTTCAAAACATCTTGGCGCAACACTTTCCCGGCGCCAACACGTGGACCGTCTCTCCGGCTCCAAAAAATGAAGGGGCCCGAAGACCCCTTCATGTTGCGTCATGAAATACCAACTTCAAAATGATGGAGCCGCTTTGGCTGCACACCCAGCGGTGAGGGCACGGGAGATCAATTTCCGTAGCTTCGTTGCCGGACCGCAGCAGATCCTGTTTCGCAAAAGCAGAAGTCGCCCATTCCAGCCCTGATCCTGGGGAGACCAGAGCAGCCTCTTCGACAGAAGATTTCGCCACCACTCACTCAATGCCAACGGAACACTCGAAGGTAGGTCCCACACACAAAACACTGTGCCTTGCCCACGCGACTTGTTTGAAATGACCTTTTCCCACTTTTACTGATTGATGTTTTGCAAAAGATATCCGGTCTGATCAACTGGCAAACAATTGCCAGTATCAAAGCTCCACCAACCCTAGCAGAACGGCTTTTGCGACGGCCTGAGGCGTATTGCGGGCTTTGAGTTTGGCTTTGGCGCTGGCAATTGGCTTGTTCAGGGTGTTTGCGCTGATGCAAAGACGGTCCGCAATTTGCACCCGGTCCAACCCTAAGGCGGACCAGTAAATGTAGTCTTTCTCACGGCCAGACAGGCGCACTACACCATCTATATGCTGTTCCAACATGCCGCTGTTGAGCATTTCGGACATAGTACGCAGTGTTTGTTCATGCTCTTTCCAATAGGCAAAAAACTCAGCGTCGGATTTCACATGGCCAACATGCAGACCGATGCCGGAGGACACCGGATCACGGGAATGGTGCGACAGAAGCAAGGTTTGGCCCCAGACCATACCCAAGTCATTCTCCAACTGATGTAAACGGCGGTTTGCCAGTGAGGCGTTGTATTTGTCCGGATCATCATTCCAGAAAATTTCTTCCTGGCCATTCAGCAACAATTCCGTGCTGATGTCTTCGTCCAAAAGGCGATCTTTGCCCACGGCTTCTTCCCATTCCCTCACATAAGAATGGCGGAAAAACGTGGCCTCCGTCATTTTGCCAGGACCCGTCAAGCCAATCATGGGAATGACACCGTAGCCCACCCCATCCACCCCCAAGGTCCCCAAAGCAGTCAGGCACCGTTGCCACAACATTTCGCCGTCTTTGACCTGTTTCAGGTCATCAGCCAACTGCCCAATGAGTTCCAGTTTCATCCGCTCTGCTCCCATTGTGATGTGTCTGGACCCCGGTTGCGTCTGGCCACAAAAGCAGCCACCGGCAAGTAAGCCGCAAAAATCACAACACAAG
>NZ_CAJXIV010000126.1 GCF_913054185.1 uncultured Shimia sp. | reverse complement strand
AAGAAAAATGGTGACCCCGATTGGATTCGAACCAATAACCTGCCCCTTAGGAGGGGGCTGCTCTATCCAGTTGAGCCACGGGGCCACTCAAGGCGTTCTACCGCCGTCTTGTGTGGTTGTCATCTGGGTATTTCCCCGAATTTCGGGCCAAACACGTGGGCTCAGAAATGCCCGTCAAACGCCGCAACCACCTGGTCGTAAACTTCGCGCTTGAACGGTACGATGTTGGCGACCAACTGCTCCACCGGCAGCCAGCGCCACTCAGAAAATTCCTGATGATCCACCACGATATTGACCTGATCATCGCTGCCGTGAAACCGCATCAAGTACCACTTCTGTTTCTGGCCTCGATATTTGCCTTTCCAGATGCGCGACGCAATCTCGAGCGGCAGATCATAGGCAATCCAACCCTCTGTTTCGGCCTCAATCGTGACCAGATCTGGCGACACGCCGGTCTCTTCTTCCAGCTCACGCAGCGCCGCCGCTCGAGGCTTTTCGCCCTTGTCGATCCCGCCTTGCGGCATCTGCCAGGCCGGTTCCTTGCTGTCGACGCGTTGCCCCACAAACACGCCCCCCTCGGCGTTCACCAGCATCACACCCACATTCTTGCGGTAGGGCAGTTTTTCCAGCTCTTCAGGGGTCATGTGCGCACTCCAAACTCAGATCTACCTCGTCCTAGCGGAGCCCCTGCCCTGACGCAATGTGCCAGGTTTTCTCATTCCCAAATATCTCGGGTGAGCGGCAGCGCCGCGAGGGCAGCGCCCTCAAATTAAAACGGGCGCCCCAATTGGAGCGCCCGCTATCTTGGTCAATCAAATGACTTACTCTTTAGGGCCCAATGCCGACAGACCGGTCAGAATATCCAACGCATAAGCCAGCTGATAATCCTCTTCGCGCAGCTTGGCCGCCTCATCCGCCTTGGCACGATCTTCTTCAATCTGACGGATTTCATCCTCGGTCAGGCTGTCGTTGTTGAGGCTACCGCGCAGATCCGCTTCAGAGCGGGTGCGACGGTTGGTGTCTTCATCCTCCTCCGGCGTGGCATCCACACGGCGCGGCTGTTCGACCACGATGTCCGGGCTCACGCCCAGCGCCTGAATCGAGCGGCCTGACGGCGTGTAGTACCGCGCCGTGGTCAGACGCATCGCGCCATCGCCGCGCAACGGCATCACCGTCTGTACCGAGCCTTTGCCAAAGCTCTTGGTGCCCACAACAATCGCACGACGGTGATCTTGCAACGCACCGGCCACAATTTCAGACGCCGAGGCAGAGCCGCCGTTGATCAGCACCACAATGGGTTTGCCTTCCGCCAGATCACCCGGCTGGGCATTATAGCGCTCACCATCCTCAGGGTTACGGCCACGGGTCGAGACAATCTCGCCTTTTTCCAGGAACTCATCGGAGACTTTGATCGCCTGGGTCAGCAAGCCACCTGGGTTGTTGCGCAGATCAAGCACAATCCCATTCACGTTTTCCATGCCACCCAGCTCCTCAACCTGCTTCTGGAAGCCATCGATCAGGTTGGGGGTGGTCTGGTCATTGAACGTTGTGACACGCAAAACCACGCTGTCGCCCACAGTACGTGTTCGCACAGCGGTGAGCTTGATGGTGTCGCGCACAATGGTCACGTCAAATGGCTCTGGTTCACCTTCACGCACCACGGTGATCACAATCTCGCTGCCCACAGGCCCGCGCATCTTCTCAACCGCTTCGTCCAAGGTCAGGCCAAGCACGCTTTCGCCGTCCACGTGGGTGATAAAATCGCCCGCTTCCATGCCAGCCGCATCCGCAGGTGTGTCATCAATCGGGGAGACAACTTTCACAAAGCCCTCTTCCTGTGTGACCTCAATACCCAGGCCACCAAACTCACCACGTGTCTGCACACGCATGTCATCTGCGGCATCCGGGCTGAGATAGCTGGAATGCGGATCAAGCGACGTCAGCATGCCATTGATGGCGGCTTCGATCAGGTCAGCATCATCCACCTCTTCGACATATTGAATGCGGATGCGTTCAAAAATATCGCCAAACAGGTCAAGCTGTTCATAGACATTGGACTTGCGAACACTTTCCTCTGCCAACAGTGGCCCGGCCACCTGTGTGGTGACCAACAAACCAGCCACAATGCCTCCCGCAGCGGCGGCGACGAATTTCTTCATAGACTTATCCATCCTCATTCGTTTGGAACCACAATTCTGGGTCCACAGGCACTTTGCCTTCTCTGACCTCTATATAGAGCGTTTCTGAGCGCGCATTGCCAGAGGCATCACCAGACTGTGAGAGAAAAGCGCCACTTTCCAGCCCATTTCCACCCATCAAGCCTATTGGCGCGCCCTCGGGAATCACTTCACCAGCGTCCCCGTAAACCTGCGCCAAACCTCCTAACACAAAGAGTACGCCCGGTTGTGGCTCCAGGATCATCACATTGCCGTAGTCCAGGAGTGGCCCACGATAGCGAATTGTTGCTGCGGTGGGGGTCACCACCAACGCGCTTGGCCGTGTGGCCAACACCAGGCCCGGCCGCCGAATGCCCGCAGCATCCGCCTCGCCGGCGCGGCGCAGCACGCTGGCCTCCACTGGCAGGCGCAAACTGCCTTTGCGCTCCATTACATCCGGCAGGTCAATTTCCTGCATGCCGTCGACCTGTAAATCCACCAAAGCGCTGGCAAAGCCTTCCAGCGTTTCAGTGGAGGCAATCATCAGAGCGGTTTGCACCGGATCTTCAATAAAGCGCTTGGGCAAATCGGTGCGGTCCGCAATGGCTTTGGACAGCTCAGTCCGCGCATCCTGCGCCCCTTCCAACCCGCCCTGCAACGTTTCTGCTGCGCCTTCTTGAAGGCTGCGCAGGATGGTGACTTCTTCCAGATCGCGCCGCAACGTGGCGGCGCTTTTTTCAAGCGCAGGCGTCACATCCGCGAGGATCATGCCAGACCGTGCGGTGCCCATCGGCCCACCGGGATGTACAAGAATGACCTCCGGCGGCCCTTTGCCCATACTCTGCAACACGCCCAACAGACGGGCAATTTCACCCTCTTGCGCTTTCAGCTGTTTAGACAGCTGTGCTTCCCGAATGGCCGCTCGACGCAAACCAGCCCGCAAGGCAGTCAATCCGGTTTCATAGGCCTGAACCACGCCGGTCAAAGATTTCACCCGATCGCGCCCGCCTTTGGCCTGCGCCAAAGCCACCGAGGCTGCTTCCAACTGGGCCACAGCCTCACGCGCCGCCGCACCGGGATCAGGCTCCGCCACGACCGCGCCAGTGATCAACGCCAAAGACGCCGCAACGATATGCTTGCGCAGCTGTCTCAAACGATCAGGCTCTCCCCGGTCATCTCTTCTGGTTGCTCAATACCCATTAGCTGCAACAGGCTCGGCGCCAAATCTGCCAACCGTCCGGCACGCAATCCGGCCCCGTCTGGTCCATTCACCAGCACCACAGGCACCAGATTGGTGGTGTGTGCTGTATGTGGCCCGCCAGTTTCGGGGTCCACCATCACTTCACAGTTGCCATGGTCCGCTGTGACAATCATCGCGCCACCGACTTTCTCAAGTGCTGTACGCACCTTACCCAAACCACGGTCCACCGCCTCACAGGCTGCCATCGCCGCCTCAAGGCTGCCAGTGTGTCCCACCATATCCGGGTTGGCAAAATTGGTCACAATCAGATCGTAGCCATGCTCAATTGCCGCCACAAATTTCTCTGTGACCTCATCCGCGCTCATTTCCGGCTGCAGGTCATAGGTCGCCACCTTGGGCGACAGCGGCATAAACCGGTCTTCGCCCTCAGCAGGCGTCTCTGCCCCGCCATTCAGGAAAAACGTCACGTGTGGGTATTTCTCGGTCTCTGCCAAACGGAACTGAGTCTTGCCTTGTCTGGCCACCCATTCTCCCAGCGTGTTTCTGATCTCTTGTTTTGGGTAGGCCGTGGTCATGTAACCGTTGTGCTGCTCCGAATAGTTGACCATGCCCAACATTGCGGCCCACGCGGGACGTGCTGACACATCAAAGGCGTCAAATCCCGGCTGGCCAAGCGCCGCCAAGATTTCCCGCGCGCGGTCTGCGCGGAAATTCAGACAAAAGAACCCGTCGCCATCTTTGGCCCCGGCATAGTCCCCAATGGTGGTGGCCACGATGAACTCGTCGTTCTCATCCCGCGCATAAGCTGCTTCCACCGCTGCAATCCCGTCTGCCGCACGATGCGCCGCCTCGCCAGTCACCCAGGCGCCAAACGCTTGGCTCACCCGCTCCCAACGGTTGTCACGATCCATCGCAAAGTAACGCCCGGTCACAGTCCCAATCTTCGCACCCTCAGGCATCTGCGCCTTCAGTGTCTCAAAGTACTGAAGCGCAGACTTCGGAGCCACATCGCGCCCATCGGTCACCGCATGCAGCACCACAGGCACACCCGCATCCGCAACCGCCTTCATCGCCGCCAACACATGAGTGATATGCCCATGCACGCCGCCGTCCGAGACCACGCCCATCAAATGCGCCGTCCCGCCGGTCTCTTTCAGCTTTGCAATAAACGCCTGCAACGCGGCATTTTCGAAAAACGAGCCGTCCTCAATCGCCAGATCGATCTGGCCGAGGTCCATCGCCACCACACGGCCCGCGCCAATGTTGGTGTGCCCCACTTCAGAGTTGCCCATCTGCCCACTCGGCAGCCCCACGTCAGGACCATGGGTGATCAAGGTTGCGTGGGGTCCATCCGCCATCATCGCATCAAAGTTTGGGGTTTGGGCAAGATACGGCGCATTGGCCTCAGTTTGATCAGACAGCCCCCAGCCGTCCAGAATGCACAATACAACGGGCTTTGGCGCCATGATCACTTGCTCCAATAGGGTAGGTCGGCCTCAATTACAGGCGTTCTACCGCGCGGGCTGCCGTGAAGGAACCGGTTTTTGCAGAGGCGGGATCACGAAAGCGCTGCGATCTACTCACCGCCGCCCCTCGCGCAGCCAGCCCATCAGGATAAACCCGGACGCCATAAGCAGCACCAACCAGCCCGGCAACAATGGCGCGCGCGCCACGTCCAGTGTCTCAAACGCCTCTCTGGTTGTCAGGCCAATCCAGTTGCGCCCAGCCGCTGGCCGTCCTTCCCGCACATTGCGCACGCCCGGCACACCATCTTCCAGCGCCAACACGCCACCACGTGTGGCCTCCAGCAAAGGCGTCAAAGCCTCCGCACTGGCAATGGTCGCCTCAAACTCTCGCGGTGCAGCCGGCCCAAGGCCCACAACCGTTTCCAAGTCATCTTGTACAAGACGGTACAGGCCCATCTCAAGCCCCTCAAAAGTGGTCTCAAAATGCCCAGGAGAGCCTTCACGCAACTCAAGCGTAACCGTATCTCCACTTGGCGTGGTGATGGTCATCGGCCCAACCGTTTCTTCCAGGCTGCGCCGCACTATGCGCAACGTCTGTCCGGTGGGGTCCGCCGAAAGCGCCTCTTCCTCAAGCTCCGGTTCACCCATCATCCAATGTGCCAACCGCCGCAAAAGTTCCAATTGTGGACCACCGCCCTCATAGCCCCGCGCCCAGAGCCACGCATGATCCGACGCAAGCAACGCCACACGCCCCTCTTCCACTCGGTTGAGCACCAATAGCGGCCGGTCCTCGCTGCCGGTCATCAACACATCGCCAGCATCCGGCGTGACCTCGATCTGGCGCAACCACCTCCCCCATGTGTCTTGGTCCGGCAATCCAGCGGTCACCGGATGGCGCGCCCCAAGATCAGAGACGGCGGGCACATAAGCCTCTTCAATCACCCGAGCAGTTGGACTGGCTGGCAACACGTCAGCCAAGGGTGAACGATAAATACTGTCCGCCGAGGCATAATCCGGCCCCGCCGCAACCAACACAGCCCCGCCTTTGCGCACGTAATCCGCCACGCTTTCCAGATACAGCGACGGCAAAATCCCGCGTCGTTGGTAGCGGTCAAAAATGATCAGGTCGAAATCCTCAACCTTCTCCAAAAACAGCTCCCGTGTCGGGAACGCAATCAACGACAGCTCGCTCACCGGTACGCCGTCCTGTTTCTCCGGTGGCCGCAGAATAGTAAAATGCACCAGGTCCACGCTAGCGTCCGATTTCAGCAAGTTGCGCCATGTCCGCCCGCCAGGATGTGGCTCCCCAGACACCAGAAGCACCCGCAACCGGTCTCGCACGCCGTTGATCTGCACCAAGGCCGCGTTGTTGCGATCCGTCAATTCGCCTTCGGCCGTCGGCACCGAAAACTGAATCACATTGCGCCCGCTGTGCGGCAGGGTCACCGGCAACTCAATGTCGCGATCCAGTGGCACTGAGAAGCGCTGCGGCTCAGCGCCATCCACGGAGATATCCACCGATACGCGGTCCACATCCGTTGGTGCCGCGCCGCTGTCCTCGATCCGCAGGGTCAGTGTCACCGGTTCGCCCAAAATGGCAAAAGCAGGCGCATTCTTGATGCTCAATCGCCGGTCCCAGTCGCCTTCACGCCCGGATTGCAGCAAATGAAACGGCGCTGGCAAGTCCGGCGCGCGCTCCATGTCATGCACCTGCCCGTCGCTCAATGCGACAATGCCCGCAATGCGCCCACGCGGCTCCTGCGCCAAGGCCTCAGACAGCGCCGCCATCATCTCGGTGCCGCCGTCACCCTCCGCATCGCCCACATCAATCCGGCGCACTTCGGTGTTCTCCCGCGCCGCCAACCGCGCCTCCAGCGCTGCCGCCGCGTCTTCGGTCTGCACCGCGCGGTCACTCAACCGCTGGCTGGCCGAGCCATCGACCAGCATCAGCACAATATCACTCAACGGCGCGCGGTTCTCGGTCTGCAGTACCGGCCCCGCCAAAGCGGCCAAAATCACCACGCCCGCCGCCCCGCGCCAGGCCCAACCGGCCAAGCCACGCCACAGCGCGACAGAAATCGCCGATGCGCTCAGCACCGCCAAAACCGCCAACAGCCACAGCGGCACAATTGGATCAAACACCACGCCTGTCATTGGCCCAACCGATCCAGCAACGCAGGCACATGCACCTGGTCACTCTTATAATTCCCGGTCAGTACATGCATGATCAGGTTCACCCCAAACCGATAGGCAAGCTCACGCTGCCGCTCTCCGGCCCGTCCGCGCCCCACCGGGAACAGCGTGTTGCCACGTGTGTCCACCGCCCAGGCCGCACCCCAGTCATTGCCACCAATCACCACCGGCGTGACTCCATCATTCAGGTTGCGAAACGGCATGCCTTCGATCTTCTCCGCATCCGCAGGTGCGGCTTCCACCCAGACATCGCGGCTCATGTAACGCCCCGGAAAATCCTGCAACAGGTAGAACGTTCGCGTCAGCACATGATCTTCCGGCAGCGGGTCCAGCGGCGGAATGTCCAGTCCGGCGGCCAGTTTTTGTAACTTCCGCCCCGTTGGACTGCTCGCCCCAAACCGCGCCACATCGCTGTCGCGCGTGTCAAATAAGATCATACCACCACTGCGCAGGTAGGCGTTAAGCTTGGCATAGGCTTCCCGCGACGGGCTTGGCTGGTCCGGTGTGATCGGCCAATACAGAAACGGGTAAAACGCCAGTTCATCTGTCTCCAAATCCACGGTCACCGGGTCTTCCGGCTCCACCGACGTGCGGAAATGCAACACATTGCTCAGCCCACGCAGCCCCGCCAGCGCGATGTCATCCACTTCGCGATTGCCGGTCCGTACATGCCCCAGCACCACCTCCTGCGCATGGCCTGCCGTAACTGAGGCCTGCTGCGCAAAGCCATCCGTTGCAGTCACCATCAACGCCAACGCCACAGCCGCCACCCGCGCGCCCCAAAGCCGCCCGGACACAAACAGAGAGGCCATCACATCCAGCGCCAAAATCACCAAGGCCGCCGCCAAAAAATAACCGGATAGATCAGTTGTAACCGCCCCACGCAGCCCTTCCACCGGCACCGTCACCGGCCAAGTTGCAGGCGCCAAATCTGTCTCTGCGTCCACCGCATGCATGGCCAAAACCTTTTCGCCATCACGGTACAATCCGGGCCGCAACGTTGGCCCGACACGCCCCTCGGCCAAGTCTTCCCCGGCCACTCCGGGCAAGGTCTGCGCATCTTCCAAACGGCCAAACCCGTCGAGCACCTTCAATGGCTGCCAAGTTGTGCCCGCCAATCGCGTGTCAGCCTCTTCACCGACCGCACTCAAAATTGCCAAGCGGTCCAACATCTGCACAAACAGGCCGGACAACGGCAGGCCAGACCATTCGGCGTTGGCGGTCACATGCACCAGCACCACATGCCCCTGCCCCACAGCTTTGCGGGTCACAAGCGGCGTGCCATCACTCAGGCTGGCAATCACCCGGTCTGCCAAGGTTGGATCAGGCTGCGCCATCACTTGCGCGGTCACCGTCACCTCATCCGGCACGGCCAAGCCATAAAACGGACTCTCCACATCAAACGGCGCAAGGGATTTGGGCTCCCCCCAACTCATCGCGCCACCCACGCTGCGTCCACCCGCGCGCAAACGCACCGGCAAAAGCGGGTCTTCTTCTGTGCGACTAATCTCGCTGGCCGCCAAGCGTGGCCCGGCAAAGCGCAGCAGCAAACCGCCGTTCTCTAACCAGTCTATCATGGCCGCTGTCTCGCCTTCGGACAGCACCGCCACATCGGCCAAAACAATCACATCCGGATTGGCAGGCAGGATATCCGTCAAAGCGCCTTCAATCACATCCGCCGTCGGCACCAAAGCCTGCCGCAGGTAATGCAATGGCGACAACAATTGTAGCCCTTCGCGGTCCTCACGCCCGGCAATCAGTGCCACCTCGCGCCGCCGCAGACTGTCATCACTCAGGGCCACCGCCCCCGCCGAGCGCACGCCCGCAATCTCAAACCGCGTCAGCCGCGCGCGCAACTCGCTGGGCAAGACAAGCGCGTTCTCGCTCGACTGCGCGCCTTCCTCAAACACCAATGGCAGGCTTGCCAACACTTGCTCCGTACCGCCCGGATCGGTCCCAATCGCGAGCGCTGTGACTTCCTGCGCAATCGCCCCCTCACTGCGCTGCGCCCGCATCACCAGCTTGCCATCCTCATAGCTCGGCGGCATCAACGCCATCGCCCCGCGCCCGGTCTGCACAACCCGCACGTTGCCTTTGTCCTGCAACGCCTTGAGCAGGTCAGCCCGCCCCTCACGCGCCACCCCATCAGACAGCCAAACCGTGTCAAATCCATCCGCCTGTGCGAGGTTTTTCGCAAACTCCGTCATCGCCATCTCATCGGCAGCCCAGGCCATGGGCAGCACGCCCGCCAAGCGAGATTTCCACGCATCCGCCTGTAAAAACAACAACGGCTCCGGCGCACTCAACCGCTGCACCGCCGCCACGCGCCCGTCCCGCGCCGCCTCATCCAGCAGCGCCGTGACCATATCACGCCGCGCATCCCAATCCGGTGCGGAGGCCCAGCTGCCATCCATTACGATCAGCAACGGCCCGCTGCCCGCCTCACGTGTCTGCGGGTTCAAAACCGGCCCCGCCAGCCCCACAATCACTGCCGCCACTGCCAGCATGCGCAAAAGCAACAGCCACCACGGCGTGCGATCCGTCACCGTGTCCTCATCACTCAGCCCAAGCAGCAACACGACGCCGGGAAACCGCCGCCGGATTGGCGCCGGCGGAATCGCCCGCAAAATAAACCACAACACCGGCAGCGCGATCAGCGCCGCCAGCACCCATGGGGCTGTGAATCCAATGGGAAGGCCAAAAATCATGCCCGCCGCTCCAATGCCCGATGCAACCACAACAACGCGACCTGCGCAGGCTGGCCCGTGCTGTGATGCCCGTAAAGCCACCCTGTTGCACGACACAGGTCTTTGAGCGCCGCTTGCCGCTCTGCCAACCGCTCTAAATACCTCAGGCGCAGATCATCTGCCTTTTTTGTGTCGTGGCTCACACTGCCGCCCATGCTTTCAAAGACCGCCCGGCCTTTGTAGGGAAAATCCTCTTCCGCCGGGTCCAACACCTGCAAACAGGCCCCCATAACGCCGCGATCCGCCGCTTTGGTCAACGCCGCCTGCACCGCCTCAAAGTC
>NZ_CAJXIV010000125.1 GCF_913054185.1 uncultured Shimia sp. | reverse complement strand
CCCGGTGGACGAGATTGGCCTCAACATCCGCATCGAAGACCGCACCGGCGACACCTCGCAAACCGTAAAGAAACGCCAACGCGTAGACCCACCTCATATTCTTCTAACCACACCAGAAAGTCTCGCACTCTTAACCTCTTACGAAGATGCCCCCCGAATTTTCAAAGGCCTCAAGCGTGTGGTGGTGGATGAAATCCACGCCTTGGCCGAAAGCAAACGGGGAGACCAGCTCTTTCTTGCGCTTGCCCGCCTGCAATCCCTTTGCCCCGACCTCAAACGGGTTGGACTCTCCGCTACTGTGGACCAACCGGATGACATCGCTAAGTTGCTCACGCGCAACCGCGACCCCTGCAAAATTCTCCATGCCGACCCTGGCCCCGCGCCCGACATAGCCATGTTGGAAACCGACGAAGCCCCTCCCTGGCTTGGCGGCGGCGCAGCTTATGCAATCCCAGCAGTGCTAGAGCAGGTCAAGGCCCACAAAACCACGCTGATCTTCCACAACACCCGCGCGCAAGCCGAAATTTTCTTTCACAATCTGTGGCTTGCCAATGACGAGAGCCTGCCGATTGGTATCCACCACGGCAGCCTTGATCGCCAGCAGCGCGAGAAAGTCGAAGCCGCAATGGTGCGCGGCGACTTACGTGCGATCGTCTGTACCGGCAGCCTCGACCTTGGCATTGATTGGGGCGACGTGGACCTTGTCATTCAGATAGGCGCGCCCAAAAATGTCAAACGCTTGGTGCAACGCATTGGCCGCGCCAACCACCGCTACAATGCCCCCTCCAAAGCCCTCCTCGTGCCCGCCAACCGCTGGGAAGTTGTGGAGTGCATCAACGCGCTGCAGGCAGTTCAGGAAGGTGATTTAGATGGTGATCCACGCGGCCCGGGCCCCCGCGATGTTTTGTGCCAACACATCTTGCTGCGCGCCGCCTCTGGTCCCTTCAATGCGGATGACCTCTACATCGAAATGACCAGCGCCGGCGCCTATGTTGACCTCACCCGCGACGCCTTTGACACCTGCCTGGAGTTCTGCGCCACGGGCGGTTACGCGCTAAAATCCTACGATCGCTGGCAAAAACTGCAACAACGCCCGGACGGAGAATGGCAACTGCGCGACCCACGGGCCGCCGCCCGCCTGCGTATGAACGCGGGCACCATACAAGACAGCGACACGCTGAAAGTTCAACTCAAACGCAATCGCGGCGGCAAACCTTTGGGTGAAGTCGAAGAAGCCTTTGCTGCCACGCTGTCTGCCGGAGACACCTTTCTGATTGGCGGTCAAATTGTGCGCTACGAAGGTCTGCGCGACATGACCGTGCAAGTCTCCCGCAACGCCACCCGCAAGCCGCGCGTGGCCGTGTTCTCCGGCACAAAATTCTCCACCTCAACCCAGTTGTCGCAGCGCACTCTGCGCTTTTTGCAAGCGGACAGCTGGCCTGACCTGCCCGCCCACACCGCCGACTGGCTACAGCTGCAACGCTCCATGTCCCGCCTGCCGGAGCCGGGGCGGCTTCTGGTCGAAACCTTTGAACGCGACGGACGCCAAAACATGTGTGTCTACGGGTTTGCTGGGCGCAATGCACAGCAAACCCTCGGCCTGTTGCTGACCAAACGTATGGAGGACATGGATCTCGCCCCTATGGGATTTGTCTCCTCAGACTATGCCACCCTCATTTGGGGCTTGGACAAAGTGGTCGATCCACACCCGTTGTTTGACTTACAAACCCTGAAAAGCGGTCTCGACGGTTGGCTCGCCGGCAACGCGCTGATGAAAAAAACCTTCCGCGGCGCCGCCACAATTGCAGGTTTGATTGAGCGCAACACCCCAAGTGCGCGCAAGTCCGGGCGGCAAGCAACGTTCAGTTCAGACATTCTTTACGATACCCTGCTCAAATACGATCCGGATCACGTCTTGATGCAAATCACCCGCGAAGAGGCGTTGCGCGGACTTGTCGATTTTGCCCGGATCGAGGCGTTGCTTAAATTCATTGGCGACCGTATCGACCACGTTTCGACGCCACATGTTACACCGCTGGCCGCACCTCTTCTGTTGGAAGTGGGTAAAGTCCCGGTGAAAAGCGGCAGCGCAGAGGAGCGTTTGCTTGCGGAAGAGACTGAGGCGCTTATGAACGAGAGCGGGCTCTCAAAAGTTTAGGTTTTGAAGCCTGACGCGCACAAAGCTGCGCAATTGCCAAAAAAATGTTCGAATTTTGCAACTCTCGGAACAGCTCTCTTGATCCAATTGAGCGGCCACAGTACGAACATATCATGAACGGCGTAATCTTCTCCTTGGCAGGCACAACCCTCACAGCACTTGGCTCAGGTGCCTTGTGGTGGGAAGATCAACGCATGTTGATAGTGTCCGACTTGCATTTGGGAAAAACCGAGCGTGTCCTGCGCCGGGGCGGTCCCGCGATGCCGCCGTACGAAACCCGTGACACATTGATAAGATTGGAAAATGATCTCCAATCCAGCAACGCTTCCACGGTAATTTGCCTGGGCGACAGCTTTGACGATGTCGAAGCCGCCAAGACTTTGCCCGAGGCCGACCGCCTCTGGATTTCCCGTCTACAAGCCGGGCGGCGCTGGGTTTGGATCGAAGGCAATCACGATCCTGGCCCAATTGATCTTGGCGGCGCGCATTTGGCGGAACTACCAGTGCCGCCTCTAACCTTTCGCCACATCGCCCAAACCGGGAAAAGCGGAGAAATCTCAGGCCACTACCACCCCAAAGTTCGCGTACAAACCCGCCTGCGCAACATCTCTCGACCTGCCTTCCTGATTGACAGTGATCGGGTCATTTTGCCGGCTTATGGCACCTATACCGGCGGGTTACGCTCGGATGACAACGCGCTGGCCTCGCTCATGCGGCCGGAAGCCATGGCCATCATCACCGGCCAAACGCCCCGCCAACTGCCGATGCCGCGTTAGGATCTCGATCCAATTCTTTACGATTCATAAAGAAATCCGCAGCGTCACGGATTGACCCTACAAGCCTACCTCGCTCAGAATATTTAGAGACACAGGGAGCGAGCCAACATGTCACCGGACACCGACAGAAAAATTCGCGGCAGCTTTGCTAAGCAATCCATGATGCAAACCATGGGTGCTTCCATATCAGAGACATCACGCGGCAGCGTCACGCTCAGCGCGCCAATTCTTGAAGGATGCAAACAGCAGCATGGTTTTGGCCATGCTGCCCTCACCTTTGGTCTTGGCGACAGCGCTGCGGGCTATTCTGCCCTGTCTGTCATGCCCTTAGAGGCCGAAGTTCTCACCAGTGAAATGAAAATCCACCTGCTTGCGCCCGCCAGGGGAGATCGCTTGGAAGCCATCGGCAAGGTGATCAAGCCTGGCAAACGCTTGGTGATTGTACAGGCAGACGTCTTTGCCATCGACGGTGACATCCGCACCCACATTGCCTTGATGACGGGCACCATGGTCCCCATCCTAGCAAAGTAGACTCGCCACTCAATTCATGTCGTCAAGCAACCGCCCGTGTTTGCGCGTCTGCTCCAACACATCTCCCAGCGTCGTGTGCCCCCGCGCTGCCAGCATTGGCAGCATACGACACAACACCTCCGCCGTGGCCTGCGCATCGCCAAGCCCCGTGTGGCGCAAGTGTTCCGGGATCACCACGTCCAATCGCGCGCACAGCGCATCCAGCGTGTGTTTTTCGGTGGTGCCAAACAACACCGCTGACAACAGCACCGTGTCCAGTATTGGCTGCGGCCAGTCGATCTCCATCTCATTGCCGTGCCGATGCATAAACGCCATGTCAAACGGTGCGTTGTGGGCCACAATCACCGCGTCCCGCGCAAAGTGATGGAACTCTGCCACAATCGATTTGGGGGGTGGCGCAGAAGCTACCATCGCGTCGGTGATGTGGTGCACCTTAGTGGAGGCTGGCGGAATGGGACGGCCGGGATGGATAAACCGATCCATCGTTTCGCCATGCACAATCTCGCCACGCAGAACGCGCACCGCGCCAAGTTGCACCAGCTCGTCTTTATGTGGCAGCAACCCAGTGGTTTCACAGTCAAACACCACAAACGGGATTTGATCGAGCCGCCGCGCTGCCAGGTCTGAAATTGGTTGATCCCCCAACAGTTCGAAATCAAACGTCAGCGGGCGCTCTGCGTCCGGCGCAATCTCAGCATGGGCATCGTCAATTAGGATCATATAACTGTGTGTGCCCCGCAACGGCTTTAAGCGCGCATCAAACGACACCCGCCCATCCGGGCAGGCTGCTTCAAATGCCACCTCTGCGCCCTCTTGCACCAACCGCTCATGTGCATCCAGCACCCGCTCTTTGCACAGGTAGTCAAAGATCGATGCATTTAGGCGCGGTGGTGCGATTTGCGCCAGCGTTCCAGCAGCTTGACCGTCATAAAGTACAATCCGGTGGTCTGGTCCGACCAACAGAATCGCCACTGGGATTTCCGTTAAAAGCGCGGTCAACTGTTCGCGATCTGAGCTCAAAGTCTCGGTCTCTTGCGCGACGGTTTGGGCAATATCAATGGTAGCGTTGCTCAGCCGGGTCGACACCGCCTCCACGGCGGGCGCCAAGTCCCCCAAGTAGCGTGCGGAATGCGTGTCCACGGTGGCGTTGACACCAGAATGCGCCCGCGCGCGCAACGTGGTGGACAGTGCCTGAATGGGTTTGGCCACGTTCTCATCAAACAACAACCAAATGCCCACGGCCAAGCCCAGGAAGCCAAACCCGCCGATAATCCCAGCCAGAAAAAAACCGTTGGCAACCCCATCAGCGAGGGCGCTGCGGTAGCCCACCCAGAGCGCGCCTAACATGACGGCCACGCCGCCAAGCGCCAACAAAGCAAAGAACAGCAATATCCGAAACCGCAGGGACAACCCCGCCAAAATTGCCCCCTTGGCCATCACCGCTCCTCACACATCGCATCCAGCAATGGATCTTGGTCCGGCACGCTCACCCACTTGGCACCTTCGATGGTGCCTGCGTCATCAAAGCTGATCCCGTCGGTCAGTGCCGCCCGTTGACCTTTACCGCAATCTGCCGCCACATTCAGACGGTTGAGCGGTGACCAACGGCCATAAAAATAGATCTGCGCCAAACGCAAATCCGGCTGTGACGGGTTGGTCTGCACCGAAGGCTTATCCAACGCCACAAACCGCTCTGTCATTGGCACCACATAGGTCCAAGGACGATACATCACACTGTTTTCAACCGTTTCCACAACAACCAGCCCCTCCGGCAAGGTTGCTGTGGTGCGGCTGAACCAGCTGTATTCCGAGCTTATGGTGGCCGCAAGCATCGCCCCCCCTGCCGCCACCGGTGTCATCCACTTGGGCAAGCGTCCGCCGGAAAACTTGCTGATGACTGCCATCAACCCTGCGCCGGCCATGCCTGCAAAAATTACCGCGATCAGTTCCAGAAACATTTCCGGCCCCTTTTTTTTGTTGTTAGCTCAATGCACCGCGCCCATGGCCAATCGCGGATTGAAGCGATTTCACAACCACAAAGGCGTCGCGCAGATGGCTGCGTTCAAAATCTGACAAATCCGCCGGGGACAAGTAGTTGTCTGGCGCTTGCCCAGCATGGATTTGGCGCAGCTGATGCTCCAGCCGCATCTCCGCAATCAGGTCAAAAGCGTTGAGCAGATCCGCCGCGCCGGACATGGAAATCCCTGCCTTCCCGTCGCTGGCAGCCCGCAAGCGTGCGCGCGTGTTGGCAGATGTCAATTTCCCCTGCAAGGCACTCAGACGCGCAAGGTCCACAACCGGCACCACGCCGTTGTGCTTCATGTCAATCTGGTGCTTGTGCTCCCCAGACCGAATGGTCGCCAGTCCCCGCAACACACCAAGCGGCGGATGATGCTTGAGCGCATTGGCCGCCATATGCGCCACAAAAATGGAGTTATGTGACGCGGCAGCCAAGACTTCATTCTGCAGGCGCGCAAAACAGTTCAGTGTTCCGCCGATCGGACGCAGATCAAACATCACGCTGGCCAGCATCTGTGCTTCCGGATCAGGGGTCGTGATCCACCCGGCGAAATACTTGCGCCACACCTGCAGCGGCTGCCGCCAACGGTCTGCCGTCGCCATCATGTTGCCTGGACAATAAACATAGCCGCAGGTGTTGAGCCCATCACACACAAATCCTGCCAGATCGGCAAAGTAACCATCGCGCATCTCGTCAGTGGCCGCGTTATCCAGGATAAGGCAATTGTCCTGATCACTCACACCTGTCTGCTCCTGCCGTCCCTGAGAACCACAGGCCAGCCAGAGATAGGGCACTGGCGGCTCACCAAATTTGGCCTCTGCCAGCGCCAACAACCTTCGCGTGGCGGTATCGGCCACATCGGTGATCAAGCGCGTGACAATGTCGTGCCGATGCCCAGTGCCCACCAGTTGCGCCAAAAGCTGCGGAATACGCGCGGTGACCTTGGCCATCTCCTCCGCCGTCTCAGCTTGCGCAATCTCACGCACCATCTCCGCGCTGGTCACCGCCTGAAACCGGGTCAGGTCAGTCTGGGTGACAATGCCAACCAGCTTGTCATTATCAACAATCGGAATATGGCCAATGCCATGTTCCATCATCATATGAAGAACATCGCTGCCAATTGCAGAGGACGGCAACGTACGCGGCGATCGTGTCATGATCTCCGCCACGGCTGTGTCAGGCGGTTGGTTTCCGGCCAGCACCTTGCCCACCAAATCACCCGTGGTGACAATGCCAACAAGCTCCTCGCCGTCCGCAATGCAAAGCGACGATATGCCAGAGTCACGCATTTTTTGTGCCGCGGTTCGCACCGTGTCATTTTGCGTGAGCGTGATCGGCGTACGTGCCATCATGGTGGCCACTTCTGTTGTCGCCAGATCGTTGGTTCGCGCTTTGCGACCCACGGGCCCCGCCCGGTCAAAGAACCGCTGCACTACGCCTTCGGTGGTGCGCACCTGTTGGAACACCGCAACTGGCAACATCAATAACGTGGTCTCACTTTCGCAGCGGGCGCTGGTCACCGCCACACCATCGCGCAACAGGCCACGCTCGCCAAAAGAGTTGCGCAGCCCCAGGTGGGACACCACTGCGCCATTTTCATCGGTCACCTCAACGGTGCCGGCATAAATTAGGTAAAGACCGTCAAGTTTCTGACCAAGACGATAGATCTGCGCCTCGTTTGGTAAAACCTGGACTTCAAAAGAGGCGCCCAGCTCCTGCAATGCAGCATCTGGCAGACTGTCATAAGGATGCACAGAACGCAGAAAACGAGTGATTTGATCATCGGTTAACGACATGGGCTCACCTTGTCACGCAGGGGTATCGGGCGGCGATCGGACGCGCTGCCGCAGCAGTGCCTTCAACATCAAGATACTATCATTGAAGAGAAAAGTTGCCCCCGACGTGATCGGAGGCAACCAGATTAAAATGACGGCGGATTGGGGGACAACCCGCCGTCAGGGGGGCGCAAGGGCTCAGTGGTCCTGAGCCGTACCTGCGCCACGGGGGACTCGCACACTTTCCACAAGATCTTTGATCTCTTGCGGAATTGGCTTGGTCATGCCCGACACAGCATAAGCAACTGCAAAGTTCACGGCCGCGCCAATGGCACCGAAGCTGGTAGATTTGATTGTACCCAGAAGTGGGTCAGCATCGGTGAAGGAGTTGGTGCCCGGAATGAACAACCAGCCTTTGTGCAGGAAGATGTACACCAGGGTCACGGTCAGACCTGCCAACATACCTGCCACTGCGCCGGTGTTGTTGATCTTGGTTGAGAAGATCCCCATCATCAACGCCGGGAAGATGGACGCCGCTGCCAAACCAAAGGCCAAAGCCACAGTTTGCGCCGCAAAGCCAGGAGGGTTGAGACCCAGCCACGTTGCGACCGCAATCGCCACACCCATCGCAATACGCGCAGACAGGAGCTCGTTCTTTTCCGTGATGTTCGGATTGAGCGCCCCTTTGATCAAGTCGTGAGACACGGCCGAAGAGATCGCCAACAGCAGACCCGCAGCCGTCGACAGCGCCGCCGCCAGACCACCTGCAGCCACAAGACCAATCACCCAAGAGGGCAAGTTTGCGATTTCAGGGTTCGCCAGAACAAGGATGTCACGGTTAAACTTGGTCAGCTCATTGCCTTCCCAGCCTTTTTCCGCGGCCATTGCCTGAAGATCTTCGTTCTTGTCATTGTAGAACTGGATCTTGCCGTCGCCGTTTTTATCTTCCCAATCCAGAAGACCGGTTTTCTGCCATGTGGCCATCCAGTCGTATTCTGCTTCGTTCTCGATCTGCTGTGTTGTCACAGCCTCACCAGAGATGCCGCCGTTTGGCCACATCAGCTCAGAGATGTTCAAACGCGCCATCGCACCAACAGCCGGGGCCGTCAGATAGAGCAGAGCAATAAACACCAGCGCCCAGCCAGCGGACCAACGCGCGTCAGACACTTTTGGCACTGTGAAGAAGCGCATGATGACGTGTGGCAGACCCGCAGTACCGATCATCAGAGACAGGGTGAAGAGCACCATGTTCAGCGTGTCAGCGTGGTGGGCTGTGTATTCCTTAAACCCAAGCTCGGTCACAACTGCATCCAATTTGGCCAGCAGAGGCTCACCAGAGGCAACGTGATCGCCAAACAGGCCCAGAGCTGGGATCGGATTTCCGGTCAGCTGCAGCGAGATGAAGATCGCCGGAATGGTGTAGGCTGTGATCAGTACGCAATACTGCGCCACTTGGGTGTAAGTCACACCTTTCATGCCGCCAAGAACAGCATAGGCAAACACCACACAAGCACCGATCAGCAAACCAGCGGTGTTGGAAATCTCCAGGAAGCGACCAAAGGCCACGCCCACACCGGTCATCTGACCAATCACATAAGTGGTGGAAGCCACGATCAAACAGACCACAGCCACAATACGGGCGGTTGGGCTGTAGAAGCGATCGCCGATGAATTCCGACACCGTGAACTTGCCAAACTTGCGCAAGTACGGCGCAAGCAACAGCGCCAGCAGCACGTAGCCGCCGGTCCAGCCCATCAGGAAGGAGGAGTTGTCATAGCCTGTAAAGGCGATGAGGCCCGCCATGGAGATAAACGAGGCTGCGGACATCCAGTCCGCCGCTGTCGCCATACCATTGGTGACCGGGTGAACGCCGCGACCCGCGGCGTAAAATTCAGATGTGGACCCAGCGCGGGCCCAGATCGCGATGGCGATGTAAAGCGCGAATGACGTGCCCACAAACAGCAGGTTGATTGCAAATTGGCTCATTGTCCCTCAGATCCCTCTTATTCTTCGTCAACGCCGTGGGCGATGTCGAGTTTGTTCATCTGCCAGGCGTAGTTGAAGATCAGCGCCAGGAAGACCAGGATCGATCCTTGCTGGGCAAACCAGAAGCCCAGATCAGACCCGCCTACGGAGATCCCCGCAAGCATTGGGCGTAGCAAAATGCCAAACCCAAAAGAGACCAGCGCCCAAATCACGAGGCTGATCAAAATGATGCGCACATTGGCTTTCCAATATGCGTCGTTGGATGAGTTGTCAGACATTAATGTCTCCTCCCTCTCGGTTCCGTTCCTCCACACCGGCGCGCCCCATCAGGGACGCACAAGTGCTTTCCCTCATGCGGTCGTTTCAGAAACGATCGCGCTCAGTTCTTTGGCGATGGCGTCAATCGCCCCCATCGCATCCACTTTCTTCAGCGCGCCCTTGCTGTCGTAGTAGGCAATCAAGGGCGCTGTCTGGGCGTGGTAAGCCTCCAGTCGACTGGCAACGGTTTCCGCGTTGTCATCCGCTCGGCGTTTGAAGTCAGCGCTTCCACACTGATCACACACGCCGTCTTTGGCAGGTTGTTTGAAGCTGTCGTGGTAGCCTTCGCCACAATCGCCACAGGTGTAACGGCCGGAAATCCGGCTCACCATGGCGGTGTCTTCGACTTCCAGGCTGATGGCGGCGTCGATGCGCTGGCCACTGTCAGTCAACAGCGCATCCAACGCTTCCGCCTGAGCCCCCGTACGCGGGAACCCGTCCAGGATCACACCTTTGGCACAATCCGCGTCTTTCAGGCGGTCCCGCAGTATGGCGATCACAATCTCATCAGAGACCAGATCGCCGGCGTCCATCACCGCACGCGCGGCCAGACCCGCTTCGGTGCCTGCGGCCACAGCCGCACGCAACAGATCGCCAGTAGACAGCTGTACCAACCCAAACTGGTTCTCCAGCATCCGCGCCTGGGTGCCTTTCCCGGCCCCCGGAGGGCCGAGCAGGATCAGAACAGGGGCGCTTGTTTTGACTGTGTCCAACATGCGCTTACCCTTTGTTCATGCGGTTTTCGATGAGATCATCGACGACACCGGGTTCAGCCAGCGTGCTGGTATCCCCCAAGGCGCCATAATCGTTTTCGGCAAT
>NZ_CAJXIV010000124.1 GCF_913054185.1 uncultured Shimia sp. | reverse complement strand
ACTTCACGCCACATCAGGCCTTCCATGATACCGGTCACCCACATGGACGCCGCGTAGAGCACGATGCCGATGGTGGCGAGCCAGAAGTGCCAGCTGACCAGTTGCAGAGAGTACAGACGCTCACGTTTCCACAAAACCGGCACGAGGTAGTACAGCGCACCAAAGGTGATCATGCCGTTCCAACCCAATGCACCGGAGTGCACGTGGCCAATGGTCCAGTCAGTGTAGTGAGACAGCGAGTTCACAGCGCGGATCGACATCATTGGACCTTCGAAGGTCGACATGCCGTAGAAACCAACCGAGATCACCATCATACGGATAACCGGATCGGTGCGCAGCTTGTCCCATGCGCCAGAGAGCGTCATCAGACCATTGATCATACCACCCCAAGACGGCATCCACAGCACAACGGAGAACACCATGCCGAGGGTCGACGCCCAGTCCGGCAACGCGGTGTAGTGCAGGTGGTGTGGACCAGCCCAGATATACAGAAAGATGATCGCCCAGAAGTGAATGATTGACAGCTTGTAGGAGAACACCGGACGTTCGGCTTGCTTGGGAATGAAGTAGTACATCATACCTAGGAAGCCTGCGGTCAGGAAGAAGCCAACAGCGTTGTGGCCATACCACCACTGCACCATCGCGTCTTGCACACCGGCCCAGACAATCACGGATTTAGAGCCGAAAATTGACACAGGAATGGTCAAGTTGTTGACCACGTGCAGCATCGCAACGGTGACAATAAACGCGAGGAAGAACCAGTTGGCCACATAGATGTGTGGCTCTTTCCGCTTGATCACGGTTCCGAGGAACACCGCCAGGTAAGCCACCCAAACAACGGTCAGCCACAGGTCAACGTACCATTCCGGCTCTGCGTATTCTTTTGATTGTGTACCGCCCAGAAGGTAGCCCGTCGCTGCCAGAACGATAAAAAGCTGGTAGCCCCAGAAGACAAACCAACCAAGATTCCCCCCCCACAGCCGCGCGGCGCTGGTGCGCTGCACAACGTAAAACGATGTTGCGATCAGCGCGTTGCCGCCAAACGCAAAAATCACCGCCGAGGTGTGCAGCGGGCGCAAACGACCAAAGTTGGCGTAACCCTGTGCCCACTCAAAGTTGAGGACCGGGAAGGCCAGCTGGAACGCAATAAACACGCCCGCTAGAAACCCGACAACGCCCCAAAAAGCGGTTGCGATCACGCCGTAGCGGATCACGTCATCCATGTATTCATCCTGCGCATGCACTGTCACAGTGCCCATGCCGCGCAGAACCCAAATAAACAGCCCAAAAGACACACCCGATATTAGCAGGGCGTGTACCATATAAGCTAAATCACGCGCATAGTTGGCCGCAATCAACGCAAAAAACGTGATGAGGCCTAGCGCGATCAGCTTGAAGTAATTTACCATTTCGCGTCCCTTCGTCTTGCCCTGCCCGATTCTTTTTCGGGCTTTGGGCGGATTTGACCAATCGTCTTTTGCAGGTGCAGCGAAGCTTTCGCTTTGATCTGGGTCAAGGAAACTGACGGGGATCTCTGTCTGTATCTACTTCAAGAGAAACGGCTTTATCTGCACCTATAAAAGAAAAGTCGTATAGAATTTACACCTTTCCATAACACGGGTGAGTGACAATGAACTACAAATCTTTGCTGTGCGTTCTGACGGACTCTGACTTCACAGCTGCCCCTTTGGCGCAAGCTATCGCCCTCGCGGGTGCGCAAGATGCACATCTGGACGTGCTCGCGCTTGGCGTGGATCGATCGCAAACTGGCTACTTCTATGCGGGTGCCGACGCTCTTTTGATGCAGGAAATGCTCAAACGCGCCCACGAAGAGTCAGATGCCATCAAAGCGGCGGCCGAGACTGCTCTGTCCAATACAGACATCCGCTGGGCCTGCGACACCGGCGTCACGCAGATTGCTGATCTGGGGCGACATGTGGCCGCACGTGCGCGTTTCGCCGACCTTGTGATCCTGCCAAAGCCTTATGGCAAGAATCAGGGCACCGAACTGGAACCCACTTTGGAGGCGGCCTTGTTTGAAGGTCAGGCCCCCGTGATGATGGTCCCGGAAACCGCTGAACCGCTCGCCGCACCAAAAACCATTTCCATCGGTTGGAACGAAAGCGCCGAAGCGTTGGTTGCCACCCGCGCCGCCCTGCCCTTCTTGAAAGCTGCTGACCTGGTTCATGTGGTGGTGATTGATCCCCCCACCCACGGCCCGAACCGCTCTGATCCTGGCGGTCTGCTTTCACAATTCCTGTCACGCCATGGTGTGCGTGTGGAAGTCGACGTGCTGTCCAAAACACAGCCCCGTGTCTCCGATGTGCTACTGCGCCATGCCACCGATACCAAGACCGATATGATTGTGATGGGCGCTTACGGTCATTCTCGCTTTCGTGAGGCCATTTTGGGTGGCGCCACACGCAACATGCTGGAGCAAGCCAATATTCCGGTGTTCCTGGCACACTAAGTCAGACCAATTTTGCCACGCAATGTGTCGTGGGACACGCAGTGATGCGGCAAAAGCAAAAGGCGGGGAATTCCCCGCCTTTTTTTTAATTTTCGGTGACACTCAGAGGCTTACGCCATCATGCCGCCATCGGCATCGTCGCCAGCTTCGTCCATCAGCCGCTCAAAGCTTGGCACTGTCACATGGCGTTTGCCTTCCAGCTCAATCACGCCGTCCCGCTTAAGCGCAGACATCTGCCGGCTCACAGTTTCCAGCGTCAAACCAAGGTAGTCCGCCATCGCTTCACGGGTCAGCGGCAGGTCAAATACAATTCTGCCAACCATACCCTCCAACTTCAGCGATGCATCTCGCCGCCCAATAATGGACAACAGGCTGGCAATTTTTTCGCGCGCTGTCTTGCGCCCCAGAACAAGCATCCATTCCCGAGCCGCATCCAGCTCATCGAGAGTCATCTCAAGCAGGCGCTGCGCCACATGTGGTGTCTCCACCATCATGTTTTCAAACGGTTTGCGGCGAAAACAGCACATCACCACATCTGTGGTTGCAACAACATCGTAACTCGCAAACTCACGCCCCGGCCGGCCCACAAAATCACTTGGCAACAGAAGGCCAACCATTTGCGTGCGGCCGTCTTCCATTGTTTGTGTCAGCGAGGCAATACCAGACACAACAGAGCCGACAAACTCCATACGATCGCCAGACCAGATCAGCGTCTGTCCAGCTTCAAAGCTGCGGTAATATTTGATTTCCTCAAGCGTCTCGAGCTCATCCGCATCACAGCGCGCGCAAACTGCACGGTGCTTGATCGGACAACTGTCGCACCCAATCGAGAGATCCAACGTTTTGTTCATGACTTTGTTCATTCCTGAACTTGATCTGAGTCAAGGGTTCGCATTTCCAACTTCCTTATGAGTACGCTTATGGAACAGGAAAAACAATTGGCCAAACTCGGACTGTTTGACGCGAAAGTTCCGCGTTACACAAGCTATCCGACAGCCCCGCACTTCAACAACGACGTGACGCCAGACACTTACAAAGCGTGGATTGAAGCGATTCCAATCGGTTCGCAAGTCTCACTTTACGTACATGTGCCGTTTTGTCGCCGTCTCTGCTGGTTTTGCGCCTGCCGCACGCAAGGCACGTCCACGCTCTCCCCGGTTGCCACGTATGTGGAGACGCTGAAAGACGAACTCAAAATTCTAAAGGCGTCTTTGCCTCAAGACGTCACCCTGTCGCGCTTACACTGGGGTGGCGGCACGCCAACCCTGCTCGATCCCGGTATGATGGAAGACCTGGCTGGCGCTATTTTTGACGTGGCCCCTATGGCCGCAGACGGCGAATTCTCCGTTGAGATCGACCCCAATGAAATTGACGACGCCCGCCTGGCTGTGCTGGCCAAAGCAGGCATGAATCGCGCCTCCATTGGTGTGCAGGATTTCGACGACGAGATTCAAAAAACCATCGGTCGCATTCAAGGCTACGACGTCACCCGCGATGCCGTTGAGATGATCCGCGCGCATGGCGTGAAAAGCGTCAACGCGGATATCCTCTTTGGCCTGCCCCATCAAACCCAGGCCCGCATCACCGAAAGCGTACAGAAGCTTTTGTCGCTGTCCCCGGATCGCGTAGCGCTTTATGGCTATGCCCACGTACCCTGGATGGCCAAGCGGCAACAAATGATCCCATCGGACGCGCTGCCAACCCCACAAGAACGCCTCGCGCTGTATGAAACCGCCCGAAAACTCTTCCTCTGGGACGACTACGACGAAATTGGCATCGACCACTTCGCCACCAAGACGGACGGCCTGTCAGTGGCCCAACGCAACGGCACGCTGCGCCGCAATTTCCAAGGCTACACCGATGACACCGCTGATGTGTTGCTGGCCGTGGGCGCGTCTTCCATCGCACGCTTCCCTCAGGGGTTCGCGCAAAATGCTCCAGCCACGTCTGCGCACACTGGCGCCATCCGCGACGGACGCTTTTCCACATCTCGAGGCCACACTTTCACCGACGACGATCGCCTGCGTGGCCGCCTGATTGAGGCCCTGATGTGTGACTTCCGCATTGATGCGGATGAGATTGTCGACCGTTTTGACATCTCTCGTGCGGAGCTGAACGAGATGTTCTCCAAAGTCATGGCCCAATTCCCAGACGTGCTGGCACTGGAAAGTGGCGCCTTGGTCATACCGGAGCCAACACGTCCGCTGACCCGCATCATTGCACGCGCGTTTGACGCCTATGACATGAGCAAAGCCCAGCACAGCGCTGCGATCTGACATCCGCGAAACTTAAAAGAAAAAGGCCAGTCCATTGGGCTGGCCTATTTTGCTGGCACCCATTGATACAGCGTGTCGAACTCTTCCTGCGACACCACTTCAAAGCCATGTAGCCGATAGAACTTATTTGCAGGACTACCGTTGAGCGCCATCAGGCGCACGGGCAGGTTCCGATCCGCCGCGTCCCGCAAAATCCATTGCAGGATCATACTGCCAAGCCCGCGCCCCTGCTCTTCAGGCGCAATGTAGAAATGATCCAGATAGAGATGGTCCCCCCGGTCGCGCAGCTCAAAAAAACCCGCCAACGTCTTCCCTGAGAAAACCAACGTGGTGTCATCCGGTTCAAATGTATCGAGAAACCGCCGCCGCGCGCGCTCCTGATTGTACCGCCCCGCAGCTTCCAAACTTGGGCGCATGGCGGCCACCCGAAGCTTGGCCAACCGCTTTGCATCGGTCTCTTTCGCAACCTCAAAACGAAGGCTGGTCACCCTGGCACCGCCGCCAACAATTCACGCGTGTAGTCTGTCTGCGGATTGTCAAACAGGGCTTCCGAGTCGCCATGCTCGACAACATCACCGGCTTTCATCACCATGATCTTATGGCTCATCGCCCGCACCACATGCAGGTCATGACTGATGAACAAATAGGCCAGCCCGTATTTCTTTTGCAAATTCCGCAGCAGTTCCACAATCTGCACCTGCACCGTCATATCCAGCGCCGACGTTGGCTCATCCAACACCACCAGCTTGGGGCGCAAAATCATCGCCCGCGCAATGGCGATCCGCTGACGTTGCCCGCCGGAAAACTCATGTGGATATCGATCCATAAACGCCGGGTCTAATCCAACCTCCACCATGACCTCGCCAACCAACGTGCGCGTATCGCGCCCATCAGGGTTGCCATGCACGCCAAGCCCTTCGGAGATGATCTGCTCACAAGTCATCCGCGGGCTCAAACTGCCAAACGGGTCCTGAAACACAATCTGCATGTCTTTGCGCAGCGCCCGCAGCTGTTTGGTGCTCCACTTGCGCACATCTTGCCCGTCGAAGGTGATTTTACCTTCGCTGCCAATCAACCGCATGATCGCCAACGCCAGCGTGGTCTTGCCCGAGCCGCTTTCACCCACAATGCCGAGTGTTTCACCGGCCCGTACTGACAGACTGGAATCATTCACCGCCTTCACATGGCCAACCGTGCGTTTGAGGAAGCCTTGCTGGATCGGGAACCACACCCGTAAGTTTTCGGTGGACACCATTTCTTCAGCGTCACGCGCCACAGGCTCAGGAATGCCGCTTGCCTGCGCACTCAACAGAAGCTGCGTGTACGGATGCTGCGGGTTGTCAAAAATCTCACTGACCGGCCCGGCCTCAACTATCTCGCCATTTTTCATGACACAGACCTTGTCGGCAATTCGCCGCACCACGCCAAGGTCATGGGTGATAAACAACAAGCCCATGCCCTCGCTGGTTTTCAGCTCTGCCAGCAACTCCAAAATCTGCGCTTGAATGGTCACATCCAGCGCCGTAGTTGGCTCATCCGCAATCAGAATGTCAGGCTTATTGGCCAGCGCCATGGCAATCATCACCCGCTGTCGTTCCCCACCGGACAACTGGTGCGGATAAGAACTCAGCCGTTTCTCCGCATTGCGCAAGCCCACTTTCTCCAACAGCTCCAAAACCCGCGTACGGGCTTTGTCCCCGGTCACACCTTGGTGCAGCGCCAGACTTTCGGCCAACTGCTTATCAATGGTGTGCAGCGGGTTTAACGAAGTCATCGGCTCCTGAAAAATGAAGCTAATATCATTGCCGCGCACCTTGCGCAGCAACTCGCCGGACGCGCCAACCATTTCCTGACCGTCGTAGGTCACAGAGCCAGACACCTCCGCGCTCTCTGGCAACAAAGACACGGTAGACAAAGCCGTGACCGACTTGCCGGACCCGGACTCTCCCACCAGCGCCACGGTCTCCCCGCGATCCACAGTGAAGGACACGCCCTTTACGGCTTCCACCTGCTCTCCGTCCTGCCGGAATGCCACGCGTAGGCCTTTGACCTCCAAAACGCTCATGAAAAAGTCTTCCTTGGGTCAAACGCGTCACGCACGCCTTCAAAGATGAAGACCAGCAGCGAGAGCATGATGGCAAAGGTGAAAAACGCGGTGAACGCCAGCCACGGCGCTTGCAGGTTTTGTTTTGCCTGTAGTGTCAATTCGCCCAAGCTGGGTGACGACGACGGCAGACCAAAGCCCAGAAAATCCAAACCAGCCAACGTGCTGATCGTACCGGTCACGATAAACGGCAACATGGTCACCGTCGCCACCATCGCATTTGGCAACATATGGCGGAACATGATCACGCGGTTTGACACGCCCAGCGCTTTGGCCGCGCGCACATACTCTAGGTTCCGCGCCCGCAGGAACTCTGCCCTGACAACACCCACAAGAGCCGTCCAGCTGAACAACACCGTGAGAAACACAAGCAGCCAGAAACTGCGCCCCAAAATCGCGAACATGATGATGATGATGTAGAGGCTCGGTGTCGCCCCCCAGATCTCAATCACACGCTGAAAAATCAGATCCACCCAGCCACCAAAGTAGCCTTGCACGGCGCCCGCCACGATGCCGATCAAGCTCGCCGCTGTGGTCACCACCAAGGTGAAGATGATCGACAAACGGAACCCATAAATGACCCGCGCAACCACATCGCGCTTGCGGTCATCCGTACCAAGCCAGTTCTGACTGTCCGGCGGCAATGGTGCCGCACCGGGGCGATCCACCGGTGTGTCGTAGCTGTAGGGGATCGGTGGCCAAAGCGTCCAACCTTTCTCAAAGTCAGCGTGTTCAAATGTGCCCGCAGCCACGTCTTCGAGCATGTCCTCTGGCACATCAAAGCAATCTTCAACACCGCCTGTGGTGATCAGGCATTCCACCACCGGATCATTGTAAACCGCCTCGGTTTTGAAATCGCCGCCAAACGTGGTCTCCGGGTAGAAGTTGAAGATCGGCGTATAGAATTCCCCACGGTAGTTGATCAGGATGGGCCGATCATTTGCGAGAAACTCCGCAAACAGAGACAGCACAAACACCACCAAGAAAATATTCAGCGACCAAAGGGCGCGCCGGTTGCGCTTAAAGTTGCTCCAGCGCCGCTGGTTCAGAGGAGACAATGCCATCAGCCTTCCCTCTTCTCGAAATCAATCCGTGGATCAACAAACACATACATCAAGTCCGACAGAATCCCGACTACAAGGCCAATAAGACCAAAGACAAACAGTGTGCCAAAAATCACTGGATAATCCCGCGCCACGGCGGCTTCAAAGCCCAATCGGCCTAGTCCGTCGAGCGAGAAGATTGTCTCTATCAACACCGAACCGCCAAAAAACACGCCAATAAACACCGCCGGAAAGCCTGCAATCACAATCAACATCGCGTTGCGGAACACATGGCCATAGAGCACGCGTTTCTCGGTCAACCCTTTGGCCCGCGCCGTCATCACATAGTGTTTCTTGATCTCGTCCAAAAAGCTGTTCTTTGTGAGCAGAGTGAGCGTGGCAAAGGCCGCAATGGTTGATGCCAATACAGGCAGAGTGATGTGCCAGAAGTAGTCCAGCACTTTGCCAATCATCGTCAGGTCTTCAAAATTGTCAGAAGTCAGCCCGCGAAGCGGGAAAATCTTCCAGTACGACCCGCCCGCAAACAGCACCAACAACATGATCGCAAATAGGAATCCCGGAATGGCATAGCCTATGATGATCGCACCCGACGTCCAGGTATCAAATGGCGTACCATCCTTCACGGCTTTGCGAATACCGAGCGGGATGGACACCGCATAAGCAATCAGCGTCGCCCAAAGCCCCAACGTGATCGACACCGGCATTTTTTCCAGCACCAAATCGGTCACGCTGATTTTGCGGAAATAGCTCTCCCCAAAATCCAGCCGCATGTAGTTGCCCATCATTGTCAGAAAGCGCTCCAAGGGCGGCTTATCAAAGCCAAATTCCTTTTCCAGTTCCTCAATGAACTCTTTAGGCAACCCACGGGCGCCCAAATACTCACTATCAGAACCAAAGGTCTCCTCCGTGATGACATCTTCGCCACCCCCGGCAAATCCGGCAAACACGTCGCCTTCGCCCTGCATTTTGGCAAGGACCTGCTCCACAGGCCCGCCCGGTACAAATTGCACCAACGTGAAGTTGATGATCATGACCCCAAGCAATGTTGGGATCACAAGCAATAGTCGTCGGAGGATATAGGCGCCCACCGGATTACTTCCGCAACGCGCCAGAGGCGATCAACGCCTCATGCTTGTCTTTGTTGTACCACCAGAAATCCAACACACCGACCGCATAAGGCGGCAGCTCCTCTGGCCGTTCAAACATGTCAAAATACGACACCCAGCTTTCGCCAACATAGCCCGCGTGCGCAAGGATGCGCTCATAGCGCAAGGCACGGTCCAAAGCTGTCAGCGCAACCACTTCGTCTTCCCGTGTTGTGGTCGCCAGCGCGGCATCAATGATCGCATCCACAGCCGGACTGCGCAGCGCTGCTGGGTTATAGGTAGACACCTCGGCGGTTTTGGAGCCAAACATCTGGTGCAAGCCTGTGCCCGCGGCCGCAAAAGATCGGTAGCGATTGTAGATCATGTCGTAGTCTTTATCGATCCACCGCTGCTGCGCCTGTGCGCTGTCCACCTTGTCGGCTTTCACCTCGATGCCCCAATTGGCCAGCGTTTTGACATAGGTTTCAATCAAAGCAAGACGGGTTTCATCCCAAGTCGCAATAACCAGGCAATCAAGCGACATCTGTTTGCCATCACCATCCACCATTTGACCTGCGTCATTCACCGACCATCCGGCTTTCTCAAACAGCTTCAGCGCCGCGCGCTTGTTCCGCCTGTCAATCGGATTGGATGGATTGGACGTGTGCGGCACGACCGCAGGCTCCGTCAACATCTCTGGTGGAACCGCATCACCAAGCGATTTTAGAAGCGCAAGCTCAGCGCCTTCCGGCACGCCTTTGGCTTCCCATTCTTGACCTTCCGCATAGGAGCTTCGCTGAGTGGTCAATTCATATTGCAGCGACTCTCGCACCCATTCAAAGTTGAACGCCAACGACAGCGCATGGCGCACATCGCGATTGTCCAACGGCGCGCGCAACGTGTTGTAAATCATACCAAAGTTTGTGGGTGCCGACCCGCTTGGCAGCGCCTCTTTCTTCACCGTTCCGTTCTGAATGCCGGGAAAGTCATAGCCTGTCGCCCACCGTTTGGTAGAGCCTTCTGTGCGGTACGTGAACTCGCCTGCCTTGAAGGCCTCGAACTCCGCAGTCGCGTCGGTGAAATACTCAATCCGAACTTTGTCGAAGTTGAACCGCCCAACATTGGCCGGGTGATCCCAACCCCAGTAGTTTGGATTACGCACATATTCGACGTAGCGGTTAAATTCGTAGTCACCGACTTGATAAGGCCCAGATGCCATTGGTGCCAATGTGGAGGGTTCATCCAGCCGCTCGCCGGTTTCTTTGTACCACGCTTCCGAGAAAATCGGCGTGCCGCCCACTTGGCTAATCAACGACCGTCGCGAAATACCTTCAGCGAAGGTGTATTTGAGCGTGTGATCGTCAATCACCTCAACGCCGGTAATCCGTTCCTTCACAGACCGCGCATAAGACCGAATGGCTTGTTCCAAGAAAAGGTTGTGGGTAAACGCCGCGTCCTGCGCCCGAAGCGG
>NZ_CAJXIV010000123.1 GCF_913054185.1 uncultured Shimia sp. | reverse complement strand
GCCAGCTTGCGGGAGAGCTGGTCAAAGATCGTGTCAAATGGCAGGCCAAGGTGAAAACGGCGTACCGGAATGGAGAGCAGTTCACCCATACGGCGGTTCCATCCAACCAAGCGGGCTTCGCGGTCAAAGACCCCCACCCCCTGATCCAGGTGTTCCAAAGTGGCTTTGATCAGGCGGGCTTGATCGTCGAGCAGGCGTTCACGTTCTTGCCGCTCAATCAACATCATGTCAGTGACATCGGTTTGCAGTACCACCGTGCCGCCGTCTCGCGTGCGATGCTCTGAGACCTGAATCCAGCGATCCCCCGCAAGAGGAGCGTTGAATACAACGTGCTGCTCTTTATGGCGTAGCATGCGCTGGTTGGCCCATTGCGCAGCCGTCGTGCCGTCTGGCAGTTCCAAGAAGGCGCTTTGAGAGACAATGTCGACGTAGTTGCGAAAAGCCAGGCCGGGTTTGAACCGCGCGTGGACGTCGCGCATATGTTTGCCAAAGCGTGTGTTGCAGAGCACCAACTTTTCATCGGCGTCAAACAGCGCGAAACCTTCTTGTACAGTTTCGATCGCGTTTGCGAGGTTGGCCCGAGCGGCTTCTGCTTCGGCGTTGGCATGGGCGAGAGAGGCGTTGGAAGTGTTGAGCAGGTCTAGCGCATGTTCCAGCTCGCGTGTGCGGGCTTGGACTTCCTCCTCAAGCATCACAGCGCGTTCAAATTGAGCATAAGCCACGCCGGTTGTGTCCGGGCCGGCCTCGGCGCGGCGCATGAGCGTATCGACAATCTTGAGAAGTTTCTGGTTTTGGCGTTCCAGGGAGTCTTTGGGGTCGATCAAAGTTGCGTCTGTCATTTTGGTTTTAGTCCGTTTCCGGCGGGTAGATGGCAACACCCGTGAACGTCTGGTTGACGTGCATCGAATTGACCTGCTCCCCGTAAGTGGAAAATCCAACAACGTTGTGTTTGGCAAGCACGCGTGAAATGTCTCCGGTGATCTGCTTTTGCGTGGCCTCGACGCGGCGCAGAACACAATCACAACCCAAAATGGTGGCAGGTGGCACTGGAGTGGTCAGTGCGCTGAGCTCTCTGTCCAAGTGGGCAACCATATCTTCGGGTTCGGCCAAGGTGAGCACAACGCCTTCGTCGATGGCGGAGAAAAATTGCAGATCGCCGTTCTCCGCAACGCGCTGAATCGCACGCACGTGGGTTTGTTCCCCGATGCGCACGACCACAGGATGGGCCGCGAAGGTGAATGTGGAGAGCTGTTCGGGATCTTTACCAAGGATGCGCCCATATTCACGCGCAGCCGGTTCGGCGTTGATTTCATACACGCGCCGTGTGGCCGGATTGGCGCCGGTCACGACCATGCGTTGCTCGGTTGGCTGTAGGTGATCGGTTTTGAAGACTTGTACGGGGCAGTTGGAGCGCAGTTGAACAAGCACGGCCGCGTTGCTGTGAAATTGGGACTGATAGAGAACATAGGTTTTCTGGAAGTCTTCTCCGTCGCCGGCGGACCCGCCAAACAATGGCACCGGGCCCAAGCCCATGGAAAGGTCAGCGGCAAGTGCGTCTTCGCGGGTGGAGAGCCCATCGACCATGAGGAAGGCAAACTCTGACGTCCAGTGAGGGTGGCCGGCGGCCAAAGCTTTGCGGTTTTGGATCATCTCGGTGATGCGGACTTCCGCGTTGATGTCCGTAAGGTCCTCCACAAGTAATGTGCGGGCGGCAAAGTGGGTCTTTGGCAGGCCAATGGCCACAATTTCCCCCTCGGTATAGCCGTTTTCCGCGAGTTCCCCAGCGGTGGTGCAGCCGACAACCTCGGCAGCGTCAAAGCGTCCAGTGATCTCTGTGACAAAGCGGTTGAGGTCCGCTTTGGGCGAGATGAACAGGATGACCAACGCAAAAGGCTCTGCTCCCAAAGCGGCGACCAATTGGTCCACGGCATCCGGGGCGTCACACGGGGCAAAACCTGTGCGCACAATTTGAGACTTGGCTAAGGGTGTGCTGGCATCCATGCTGGCGTTCCTCCCGCAGCATTCCTTAATGCCGCTTTTGGCAGGTTAGGCTGCCTACCCGCTGCTGCGCAAGTGCTCCTCAAAGCTGGCTTCTTTGGCGATCAGCACGGCCTGTGTGCGCGAGTGAACGCCAAGTTTGCGCATGATTGCAGTCACATGAGCTTTCACGGTGGTTTCAGCAATCGACAGCTCAAAAGCGATTTGTTTGTTGAGTTTGCCTTCGCAGATGAGGTCCAGGATGCGGGCCTGCTGGGTGGTCAAGCTGGCCAGGCGGTCAACCGCGTCTTTTGTGGGGTCGTCCTCGTTGCAGGATGGCATGTGGCCTTCTGGCATGAAGACCCGGTCCTCTGTCAAAGCCTCCAGAGCGCGGCGGAACATGTCACGTTGGCTGTGCTTGGGGACAAATCCAGCCGCGCCGGCATTCAATGCGGCGTTGATGATCCGCGTGTCAGCCATGGACGACACCACCAGCACTTTGGCGCTTGTGGCTTTGCGGAGACGAAGCAGACCGTCAAATCCGTCCACGTCCGGCAGGTTTAAGTCCAGCACCACCAGATCGGGGTGGGGGCCGTGTTCGAGCTGGTCAAGCGCGTCGGAGAGGCAGGGGGCTGTTGCAACCTCTGTGATCGGGGCGATGGCTTGTAAGGTCATAACCAAAGCGTCGCAGAACAGCGGATGGTCATCGACCACAAGCGCGTGGGAGAACCGGTTCAGACCTGAGGGAATAGTTTCGTTAGACATAACGACAACCTAGCAGAGCAGGCAAGCAGGCCAAAGGGGGGCAAAGGTCGTAACAGGTGCGGCAATTGGGGATTTGTTCCGAGGTGGCCCATTGGCGGGGAGTTGCCGAAGAGATCTTTCCCCCTTGGTGCAATCGTGCCTCGCGCTTAGGTAGTTAAGGACAACATGAGAAACACAGTTGGGAACAGTGATATGGTAGGTTCAACGAAGATTTCCGCAGGCCTAAAGGCTGCTATGGTATTGGCAATGTGCCTTGGGGCTGGCAGTGCGATGGCGGATTTTCAGACGCTCAATGGATCTGTCCTATACCGGGAAAAAATAGCGCTGCCACCGGAAGCTTTTGTGGAAGTTACGCTGGAAGATGTCAGCAAGATGGACGTAAAATCAACGGTTTTGGCGAGCCAAACCTTGAAGCCAAGCGGACAGGTGCCAGTGGCTTATCAGTTGACGTATGATGATGAGATGGTTGATGCGCGCGGCCGTTATTCCGTCCGGGCGGTGATCCGCGTGGGCGACGATGTGATGTGGCGTAGCACACAGAGTTTCGCGGCATTAACTGGGGACGCCCCCGAGACCGTGGATGTTGTGGTGGAACAAATGGTTCAACGTACTGAAAACGCCCTGAGCGGCAGCGATTGGGTGGTTGTGCAGATGAATGGCAACACCGTTCAAGAGGCGCGGGTGCCAGCGTTGAAGTTTGATCGTGATGGTCGCGTGAGCGGCACCAGTGGCTGCAATCGTTTTACAGGAACTTACACTGAAAAAGGGGGCTTTTTGGAGTTTGGGCCGCTGGCGACAACCCGTATGGCATGCCCCGGTGCCCTTGGTGAGCAGGAAGTGGCGTTCTTTCAGGCCCTGACAAAAGTGACCGGGTTTGGCATGCGTGATGGGCACAAGGTGCTGCTTGACGCCAGTGGTGCGGTGGTGATGCAATTGTTGGCAGAATGACGCTCGGCAAGTGAGCGTGGGCTGATCCAAATCAAAGCTGGCGGTGAATAATTTTGTCAAAGCTGCCGCCAGCTACTTAAAGGAGACAGCCCATGCTGCGTTTGGCATCGATTCTACATCTGTTTATTGGGTCCACTTTGGCCGGTGTTGGCGTTATCGCCGCCTTGGTTACCGGAGTGAACACCGGTTTGGGGCTGTTTCTGTACGCGATCGTTGGCTTTGTGATCGCCTTCCCTGTGAGCTGGAAAGTGGCGCAGGTGCTTTACGCGCGCTGATCCAGATCCAGCCAGGCTTGCACTGATGCGATAAATTCACGCGGTTTTTCCGCGTGTAGCCAATGGCCAGCATCGGTGATTTTGGCAAAGCGGGCCTTGGGGAATTTGTCGCGGATCGTGGGGCGGTATTCGTGGGTCACGTAATCTGAAGTTGCGCCCGACAAGAACAGTGTTGGGCCGCCATACATGCCGCCTACATCCGGGAAGTTCAAGATTTTGGGCATCTCGCGGTCGAGCACATCGAGGTTGAGGCGCCAGCGTTGTTCTTTCACATCCAAGGATTGAGTGAAGAAGGTTTGTAGCGTGGTGTCATCGAGATTTTCAGCCAGTTGTGCCATGGCATCGGAGCGTTTGCTGACTTTTGACAAATCCACCGCGCGCATGGCTTCGATGTTTTGGTTCTGATCATGGCCGTAGGCCACAGGCGCGATGTCAGCCACAATCAGGCGGTTGACCAAGTCAGGTTGAGTGAGGGCAAGCACCATGGCGGCTTTGCCCCCCATGGAGTGGCCAAGCACATCCATGGGCTTGCCTTGCGCCTTGATAACCTCAGCCAAATCAGCGGCCATGTCTTCGTAAGAATGGCTGTCAAACCAGGGGCTTTGGCCGTGGTTGCGCTGGTCCACACAGAGAATACGGCGGGTGGCGGAAAGCCTTTTGGCAATGGCGCCCCAGTTTCGGCCGGAGCCAAACAGCCCGTGTACAATCAGAAGGTCCGGTTCAGCGGTGGCAGTGCCATGTTCGATAAAGTTCAACATGGAGGTGTGATAGCGCGCTCCGCAGGCAGGTTCCAGAGTTGAGTGTTTTGTCGGTGCGGTCTAGGGTGCGCGGATGATGACGACGCAAGACATTCAGGCCAAAGAGGCCAGACTTTTGGAGTTGGCCAAAGAGAAATTTGGCGTACGGGCCAAGACCTTGAGCCGGGCGATGAAGAAGATTGGACGGCGTGTGCCGTCTCGTTTGCACCGACAGGCGGAAGTGTTTGTCGAGGCGCAGCGGCTGGGTGGGCATCCGAAGTTGTTGATGCAGGTGGACGCGGCGGCCGTGGGCAAAGCGTTTGACGAGATTGTTGCGCATCTGGAGACCATTGATGTGGCGGATCGGCGCAAAGGGGCGCTGCTTAATCTTGCGGCGGCGCTGAGTTTCAACCTGATGGTTGTTGTTGTGCTGGTGATCCTCGTGCTGCGCTGGCAGGGGCTGATCTAGCCTGTCTTTGGCGTTTTGGGGCAATCCCAGACAATTGTTGGTGCACCGATAAAGCGGCCCATACGGGTGAGTTCGGCATCCAGCTTGGCCGCGCGAGCCTCGGTCCAGCGTACGCCGGGTTCAGACCAGAGTTGCGTAACTGTGATCTCACCTTTTTTGCGATTGGCCTTGGCTTCCAGGCGACCAACAAAGCGATCTCCTTCCAAAAGCGGATAGACGTAATACCCCCATTGTCGCTTGGCGGCTGGGACAAATATCTCAATGCGGTAGTCAAAACCGAAAAGGCGCGAGAGCCGATCACGGTCGCGGATCACCGGGTCAAATGGATTAAGGATACGTAGGCGGGAGGTGGGGGCGGTGACCTGCTCTAAGCGCTGGGCAATGTCGGCGGGGGCTTGCATGGGCAGCCATTGCCGGTTGGCGGTTTGCACTTCGACGTCGATCAGATCGGTTTTTGCCATCCACTTTTTTACGTCGGCCGTGTCTATGGCCTCCCAGAAACGCTTGATGTCGCCGGAGGTGGCAAAACCAATCCGGTCGAGCGCCTGGGTGCAAAGCCAGTTGATTTGCTCATCGTGGTCAATTTGCTGTGCGCGCAGTGCATCGGGGATCACGCGTTCTGGCAGATTGTAGAATTTCTTGAAGTTGTGGCGATAGCAGGTGGCCAGCTCGCCCGCATACCACAGGTAATCCAGGGCCTGTTTGTGTGGGGGGCGGGACCACATTTCTTTGGGGCCTTCGATTTTGGTGTCAAAAGCTTCAGTGGACAAAGCGCCCTCGTCGGAGATGCGGGACTTGATGTCGTTGGTGTTGACCTTGGTAAGGGCGGATTTGAACCAACCCTTTTGATCCATGCGGGACTTGCGGCGCTCGAATTGCGCGCGCCAATAGGGATAGGTCTCAATGGGCAGGACGCTGGCATCGTGGGTGAAATGCTCAAACACCGTGCGGTCCTCGGCCAGAAGCTTGTTCAGCATTGGTTCGCGGTAGTTCTGGTTGCGCGACCACAGGATGTGGTGATGCGCACGTGACAGGACCTGAATGCTGTCCAGCTGCACAAACCCCAGTTTGCCTATGATGGCGCGGGGATTGGCGGGACCAATGGGGGAGTCAGACAGGCCTTGCAGAGAAAGCCAGAGGCGGCGGGCGTCACGGTTTGAAATGCGAAAACTCATGGGCGCACGCTAGGGAGTTTTTTCGAACAAAGGAAGAACATTCTGTGATGTGGAGCGGAGCTTGGCATTTCTTCGTGGCGCGCGTATTTGTGAACGCAGTTCAAAGTGTGGGGCAATATGGCTGGCAAGGTGGCAGAGCGGCGTGCGGCGTTGCGTGTGCGGTTAATCGAATTGGCGGAAGAGCAGATTGCGGCGGGGGGCTTGTCGTCTCTCAAAGCACGCGAGCTGGCCGCAGCGGCGGGCTGCGCTGTTGGCGCCATCTATAACGTGTTTGAGGATCTGCACGGTCTGGTGCTCGAGGTGAACGGGCACACGTTCAAGAAACTCGGTGCGGCGGTATCCGCCTCATATGATGGCAGCGAAAGCCCGCGCCAACGGCTCATTCTCATGTCCAATGCCTATCTGGAGTTTGCTGCCGAGCATCCAAAGCTGTGGCGTGCGTTGTTTGATGTGGAGATGACAGAGGGGGGGGCGGTGCCGGAGTGGTATCTGTCGTCTTTGGGGGGGCTGTTCAACAATATTCGCGCGCCGCTGTCGGAGCTTTATGCAGAAATGGGCGAGGAAGAATTGGGATTGATGACCCGGGCGATGTTTTCTGCGGTGCATGGAATTGTGCTTCTGGGGCTGGAGAATCGCATCTCAGGCGTGCCGTCAGAGCACATACGCACGATGATTGCGCAGGTTCTGTCCCGAATTGGCCCGGAGGTGGCCTCAGAAGTTTAAGCAAAATCAGTTGCTTCAAAGAATTATGAACGTCGTTCAAAAATTTACTTGAACGACGTTCAGGAAAATTCTATCACTCCATTTGTGAACGATGTTCAAAAAATTGGAGCGACAGATGTTCGGTACTTTGAAAACATTGATTGTGGGGGCAAACGCCCGAGCTGAGGAACAGGTGCGTGATGTGTATGCCATTGAGTTAATTGATCAAAAAATTCGTGAGGCGAGCGCAAATCTGAAGGCAGCAAAAGTGGCGTTGGCTGGGTTGATCCAGCGGGAACGCAGTGAACTGCGCCAGATTGAAACTTTGGAAGGCCGTATTTCTGACCTGCTGGCGCGCGCCAAGTAGGCTTTGACAGGGGAGCGTGAAGACCTTGCAAAACAAGCGGCGCAGGCGATTGCGGATCTGGAAAATGAGCTGTCGGGGCGTCAGCAAACTCAGGCGCGGTTGGAAGCACGGATTTTGCAGTTGCGCCAGAGTGTGGAAACAGCCCACCGCCGCATCATTGACTTGAAGCAGGGCGCGGTATCTGCGCGCGCTATATGCAAAGAGCAAGGCATCCAACGTTCTGTGAACCGCCATCTGGGAGGCGACAGCCCGTTTGAGGAAGCTGAAACGCTGATCTCGCGGGTGATGGGCGAAGATGATCCCTTTGAGCAAGGAGAAATCCTGCGAGAGATCGACTGCGGCCTGAACCATGGCGATGTCGCCGGTCGCATGGCGGACGCCGGGTTTGGGGTCGCAAGCAAAGCCACGGCAAGTTCCGTTCTTGATCGCCTTAGAACCCAAGCGAAATAGAACCTGCCTCTTGGCAAAACCTGACTTTAAGACGCGAAAATTGGAGAAATAAAATGACTGATCGTAATGACAATTCCACCATCGTAATGCTCAACGTGGCCGGTGTGGCTCTGGCCTATGTGTTGCTGGGGATTTCACTCTGGCTATCCACTGACGTGCCGTTGTCGACCAAGGGCTTTTGGGGCATGGGCATTGTGCTTTTGACCATCAGTCTGATCAACGTGGTGAAATACCGATTTGATGGCCAGCAGCGCGAGGATCGCATCCGCCGTATTGAAGAAGTGCGTGATGAAAAAATGCTGGAAGAGGCGCTGTTGGATACGAAGTCAAACGCCTAGGTCTCAGAGTTTCCAACACGGCACCCGGGGTTGCGCCCGGGTGTTTTCTGTTGCGGGGTTAGGTTTTGGCCTCAGCCATGAGCCATTTTCGAAGCGCGCGCTCTTTGCCACTAAGGGGACGGGGCAAAGTGACCAAATGATATCCTAGGTCCGTGCGCGGCAGGCTGGAAATCTGCACAAGCGTGCCAAATGCCACTTCGCGTTCCACAAGGGATTTTGGGTGCACCGACACGCCCAAGCCCGCGACGGTCGCGGAGAGTACAAGCTCGTTGGTTTCCAAAGACGTCATTTCAACCGTGTCGAGGTCGAGGCCAGCGTCTTCGACGACCTTCCGCCATTCCAGCATGTGCAGGTCCATCAGCCATGGGTGATGACCTGCGTCAGCGAGGCTGAGATTTGCTGTTTGATTTACAAGCTTTGGGGAAGCCACAACCCAGAATTCGCCGGATGTCAGCAGCTCACTGGTCACTCCGGGCCATTGTCCGTTGCCAAAGCGGATTGCCATGTCAAAGCCGTCCCGGCGCAGGTCGATCAAATTGACACTGGGGTTGATGCTGAGCGAGATTTCCGGGTGCTTCTGCCAGAAACCACCAATACGCGGCATGAGCCAGTTGGCCGCAAACGACGGTGTGACGCTGATGCTAAGCGGGCGATCTTCCTTTGTGCGCTGAAGGGCGGACACGCCTTCGGAGATGATTTCAAACCCCTCAGAAAGGTGTTGAGCGAGGTGGCGCCCATTTTCGGTGAGCGCAACGCCGCGCCCAGAGCGAAACAGCAAAGGCGTAGAAAGGTCAGTTTCCAATGTGCGCACGTGTTGGGCGATGGCTGCGTGAGTCACGTTCAACTCCCGCGCTGCCGCGCTTAGGTTTTGGTGGCGCGCCGCGGCTTCAAACGCCCGGAGGGCCGCGAGTGAGGGGAGGGTGGACCAATCCATACTGTAACTCCAACTTACATATCGAAAGCCATATTGAATCGCTTTTGGTGCGATAGTCCACCATGTTTGAAACAGATCAACACAAGGAGTGTCAGATATGTTGGGAATTCTTTCAAATAGCTTTCAAGTTGCCACCCGTCAGGAACGTTGGGGTGGTGAGGACACGGCGGCGCCGACAGATCGCAAATTGCAAGCGCATTGGCGCGAAGACCGGCGCGAACGCTTTGCCCCCAAGAACATTTCGGATCAGACGGCGGAGAGTGCGCGTCCCAAACTGTTTGGATGGTGACTCGGGCAGAAAGTTACAGCCTCTGCCACTCCATGAGGTGGAGGTAGGGCGCGCGGTTATACGTCTCGCTGCGCGCCCCTCCAATGGCCCTTGGTTCGTCAAAATGTACAAGCTGAAAACCGGCGGAGAGCATGGCCTGCATGTAGAAAGACAGCGGGCGGTGCCAATTCTGAATGCGGATACCGCTCCATTCTGCCCAACTGGGAAAACAGTCTAAATAGCGGTCCATGATCAGAGTTGTTGTGCCGTCGGGTTTCATTTCTGGATAGCCATGCGCTTGGCTGGCTGTGGTCCAGGGATTCAGGTTTGCGACTAGCAAGCGCCCGCCAGATCGCAACACACGATGACATTCTTGCAAAGCAGTGGGGATGTCGGGGATGTCGATGAGCGACAGGTAGCTGACCGTCATGTCGAAGCTTTGATTGGCAAAAGGCAAGTTCTCGGCGCTTGCGATTTGGTATTCTGCTCCCCCTTGAGCGTTTGCTTGTGCGATGAGGGCCTCCGTTGGATCAATGCCAACGACGCGGTCTATGTGCGGGGCGAGTTTGCGACTGAAGCGGCCTTCGCCACAGCCCAAATCCAATAGGGCATTGGGACTGGCAGCGTGTACACGGGCCAACATAGGAGCATCCAATACATGTTTGCGACTGAAATCCCCGTCCGCGCCTTGAGAGGCAATCCAGGCTTTGGCGGAGACGTCCCATCCGTCACTCATTGCGCTTCTCCTCAGATACAAACAGCCCAAACAAAAAGGGCCGCCGCTGAAATGTCCAGCGACGGCCCAATGATTTTTGCCACCCGTTGTTTTACAGGTTCGGGTACAGCGGGAAGCGGGCGCAGAGCTCGGCCACTTTGGCGCGTACAGCAGCCTCGACCTCGGCGTTGCCGTCTTCGCCGTTGGCGGCCAGGCCATCGACCACTTCGACAATCATGTCAGCGATGGCGCGGAACTCGTCTTCGCCAAAGCCGCGGGTGGTGCCAGCAGGAGTGCCCAAACGCAGGCCGGACGTGACCATTGGCTTTTCCGGGTCAAATGGAATGCCGTTTTTGTTGGTGGTGATGTGCGCGCGGCCCAGAGCTTTGTCGGCGATGTTGCCGGTCACAGCCTTGGGGCGCAGATCCACCAGCATCACGTG